>JAODBB010000009.1 GCA_025463745.1 Subtercola sp. | reverse complement strand
GCCGACCTTCAGAGTGTCTTTCGACCCAAAGCTGTTTACTGTAGACACGTACGTCTCTCCTTCGCTGAGTACGTCAATCTTCTTCTGCCCAGATACCCCTGGCTAGCAAGGCTGCCCTAACTCGGGGGCCCGCTTCGGTGGCCGTGAAAGTATCTCGACGTCAAGATAACTTTAGCACTGCACAGCGCGCTTCACGACGCGCTTCACGACGAACTACTCGCGATCGACGACGAGCCCACGGCGTTTCGCGAAACGGTAGTACAGCTCGATTCCGCCCGCGCCGACGGCACCGATCAGCAGCACGTAGAGCAACCACCCCAGCGAGGTGATCTGCAGTACGAAGAAGCTCTGCGTGAACGGCAGCAGGTAGGCCAGCAGGAACGCCGCTGAAACCGCCAGGATGAGCGCCAGGCGGGGTCTCGAGAGCGGGCGGGCCAGCACAGAGACGATCCACAGCGACACCATGAACAGCGAAATGGTGCTGAGACTGCGCGCCTCGACCTGCGGCAGAGCACTCCGCAATGGCCCGTACGCCAGCAGACACGCGGCCGCAGCGATCAGACCCGTCGGTACCGAGAATTTGAGCACGCGCGGCAGAACGCCCGCTCGGTAGCGGCGACGGTTGGGCGCGAGAGCGAGAAAAAACGACGGAACCCCGATGGCGAGCACCGAGACCAGCGTGAGCTGCCGGGGCAGAAACGGAAACTCCCACGCGAAAATGGCGGTGAACAGCGCCAGAATGATTCCGTAGACGGTTTTGGAGAGAAACAGGTTCGAGACGCGCTCGACGTTGGCGATCACGCGGCGGCCGAGCATCAGAACCTCGGGCATCCGGTCGAATCGGCTGTCGAGCAGCACCAGGCGTGACACTGCACGCGTCGCCGGCGTGGCGTTACCCATGGCGATACCGAGGTCGGCGTCTTTGATGGCCATGGCGTCATTGACTCCGTCGCCGGTCATCGCCACCGAGCGGCCCTGTGCCTGAAGCAAGGCGACGACGCGCTGCTTCTGTTCGGGCGCGACTCGGCCGAAGACGCTGGTCGTCGCCAATGCATCGGTCAGCTCGTCGTCGGTGGTCAGAGTGGAAGCGTCGAGTGCCACATCGCCGAGGCTCAGCTGCCGGGCGATCGATGCGACCGTGTGCGGGTTGTCACCCGACATGATGATGACCCGCACGCCCTCCTCGGCGAAGTATTCGAGGGTGCCTACGGCTTCAGGGCGCAGGGTCTCTTCGAGAATGACGAAGCACGCCGGAGTAGCCTCGCGCACGCGCTCAGGCTCGTCGACGAAGCTTTCTGTCGGCAGATCGCACCATGACAACACGAGGGTTCGCCGGCCGCTCGAGGCGATCTCGTGCGCCGCCGCGAGGGCCTCCGGATGCCCGGGCAGAAGCCGCTCGGGCGCGCCGAGCAACCACGTCACGGAGGTGAGCGCCTCGTCCTCTGGCCCGAACTCGCCGCGGGTGTCGCCGGGCACATGGCCGGGCAGAGCCTCCGCCTCATCGGCTCCGCCGAGGGTGACTCTGTCAGCCTCGACGCCCTCGGCCACGACCCGCACGGAGTCTCCGCCGCCCCGTAGCCGCACCGCACTGAACGCCCGGAACGAACTGAACGCGAGCCGCTCTTCGACCACGGCCGAACCCAGCTCGAACTGGTTGGCCAGCGCCCGCGAGGTGGCGTTGCCCGCGTCGTCGATCGAGAGCGCGGCCAGCGCCACGCGGCACGGCGCCAGATCTTGGTCGGCGCCTGGCAGCTGCTCCAGCCCGTGAAAGCCTATGGTGCCGGTCGTGAGCGTGCCCGTCTTGTCGAGGCAGAGTACGTCGACCCGGGCCAGAACCTCCACCGCAGCCAGCTCTTGCACCAGCACTTTCTGGCGGGAGAGCGAAATCGCTGCGACCCCGAACGCGAGGCTCGTCAAAAGCACGAGCCCTTCGGGAATGATGCCGACCACACTGGCCACGGCGTCGATCAGCGCCTGCCGCCAGCTCTGGTCGTTCGGGTCGGCCAGCGCGGCGAAACCGCCGTAGGTCGAGATGCGGCCGAAGACGATGATGATGATCAGCGGCACGAGAATCCACGACAAATACACCAGAATGCGGTTGGTCGCGGCCCGAAGCTCGGAATGCACAAGGCTGTGCCGTTTGATCTGCGCCGTGAGCTTGCTCGCGTACGAGTCGGCGCCCACCGCAGTCACTCGCGCCTCGGCCGTGCCCGACTGCACCAACGAGCCCGACATGAGCGGATCGCCGGCTTTCTTGGCAACGGGGTCTGACTCCCCCGTCAGCAGCGATTCATCCATGAACAGCGCCGTTGTGATCACCACCGCGCAATCGGCGGTGATCTGATCGCCCGGCCGCGCGATCACCAGGTCGTCGAGCACCACCTCTTCGGGCCGGATGACCGAGACGACGCCGTCTCTGCGCACCGCGGTCTCGGGCGCCGCGAGGAGCGCGAGTCGGTCAAGCGCTCGCTTGGCGCGCAACTCCTGCACGATGCCGATCGCAGCATTGAAGACCACCACACCGAAGAAGAACCCATCGCGCAGGTCGCCGAGCAGCAGAATGGCGATGAAGCACACCGTGAGAATGCCGTTGAAGAACGTGAACACGTTCTCTCTGATGATGTCGCCGAGCGAACGCGACGTCGGCGTGTGCGTGACGTTGACCTGACCGAGCGAAACACGCTCGTTCACCTCGGCAGTGCTGAGGCCCGGATCGACGGTCACAGTCATTTGTCGGCGGCCGCGGCTTTCTGGTGACCGAACGCCGCGCGCACGAGCAGCCAGGTGACCCAGAGCATGCCCGCGTACAGCGGAACCCCGAGCAGCAGCTTGGTCGAAGCGAGAGCCTCCGCCTGCCCGCCGAGGTAGAGCGGCAGCTCGACGCCGAGCCGGATTGCGAACAGGCCCACCCAGCACCAGGTGGCGATCAGCACCACCCGGAACTTGGCTGCATCGGCGCGCCACCCCACGGCATCGCCGGTGAGTACACCGACGATCAGCCCGATGAGGGGCCAGCGCACGATGATCGACACGAGCAGCACCACGATCGAAATGGCGTTGATGATCAACCCGGGCAGAAAATTGTCTTCCGCCTTGCCGGTTAACAGGGCGAGCGCCGCCGAGAGTCCTACCCCGAGCAGGCCGACGATGGCCGGCAGCACGGGGCTGCGGGTGACGAGCCGAACCACGATGAAAATGGCCGCCACAATCAGTGGCGCGATGACGCTCGGCGTGAGGTCTTTCGTGAAGGTGTAGATGACCAGAAAGGCGAGGCCCGGCAGAATCGACTCGATCAGGCCCCGGATGCCGCCCATCGCCCGAAGCAGCGAGTCGACGGTCGGGGTCTCGCCGGGTGTCACTTGGCCGATGCCCGAACGGCGGGCTGCGGCCGCGAAGGCGTCGGAGAAACTCAGAGTGCGCTGCTCCTCATCGTTCTGGTCGTCAGAGTGTGGCTGGTTTTCTGAGTGTGGCTGGTTTTCTGACATGGAATCAGATCGCTGTGGTGGTGGCCGGCCCCGCCGTGGTCTTCGGAATGGTCAGCGGAATCAAGTCGCGCGGCGGCATCGGCGACTGGCCGCGAACGACGACGACACTGCGGAAGAGCTCTTCGACGGCGGCCTGCGAATCGTCGCTCGTCATCGCGTCGCCGGCGATGACGCCACGCAAGAACCAGCGCGGCCCATCGACGCCGATGAACCGGGCGAGGCGGGTAACGGGTTTGCCGTCGGGGCCGGTGGCGGGCACCTCGGCGACGAGTTCGGGGCCGAAGACACCGTCACGCTCGACGAGCGAGCCGCCCTGGCTGCCGATCTGCTCACGGATCTGGCCGCGGATGTCGTGCCAGAGCCCCGTGGATCGCGGGGCGGCGAACGCCTGCACCTGAAGGGTCGAACCTGCGAAATCGAGGCCGACCGCGACGACCCGCTGGGTGCCCTCTTCGACCTCGAGCCGCAATTGCAGGCCCTCACGGGGCAAGATCTTGATTCCGCCGAGGTCGACGTAGGGCCGTGCCGGATTGGCCTCATCGGAGTCGAAAGGCCCGTCGGTTGCGCGGTTCTCCGGGGCAGACTTCGCGTCGGCTACGACATCATCGAGCGCGCCGCTGCCGGCAGCGGCCTCTTCGACCTGCGAACCCTCAGCCGCCGAATCAGCAGCACCGGCAACAACCAGCTCGTCGCCCGACTCGCCGTCGTCGACCGCACCGTCGTCGGCTGCTGCAGCCTCGAAGGCTGCTTTCTCGTTCTTACGGTCAGACCTTTTGCTCACGGCATGCTTTCTTCACTGTCTGGGGTGTTGTCTGTCGCGACGGGCTGGTTCAGCCCGGCGGTTCCGGTCGAGCCGAAGCCGCCCTCGCCACGGGCGCTGCCAGGCAGCACCTCGACGGGCACGAAAACCGCTCGGGTCACCGGCAGCACGATCAGCTGGGCGATTCTGTCGCCAACGGCGATATCGTACGGCACCGAGGTGTCAGTATTCAGAAGAGAGACACGAATCTCGCCCCGATAACCGGCGTCGACCGTTCCGGGTGAGTTCACGATGGTGATGCCGTGTTCGCTGGCCAGGCCGCTGCGCGGCACGACGAACGCCACGAACCCATCGGGCAAGGCGATCGAGACACCCGTTGCAACGGTGTACCGCTCACCCGGCTGCAGCGTCAGGGCTTCGGCAGAGCGCAGATCTGCGCCGGCGTCACCAGGATGCGCGTAGCTGGGAATCTGCTCAGCTTTGATGAGAACTTCGACGGTTTCAGTCACGAGTCGAGGGTAGTGCAGATTGCGGGTGCAAATCTCTGATCGAATAGGGGCATGTCGACGTATCGAGAGAAGTTGGGCCCCTCGGGGCGTATCTACCTGTATCTGGTGTTAGTGATTCCGGCGAGCCTCGGTGTTTTCGCCCCGATAAACATCTACGCGGGTTACGTTTGCGCCGTCGTGCTCTATGTCGGGTCGGTGTTGGTTCTCTGGGGTCTCTCACCCGTCGTGACCGTAGCCGACGGGATGCTCAGCGCCGGCAAGGCGCGAATCCCCGTGTCACTGCTGGGTGAGCCCGAAGCCATTACGGGTGACGCGGCGACTCTGGCGCGAGGGCAGAAGCTCGACGCGCGGGCGTGGCTGTGCATCCGGGGCTGGATTCAGCCCGTGGTGAAGGTCAACGTGCACGACCCGAGCGACCCGGTACCCTACTGGCTGATCTCGTCGCGAAACCCGAACGAGCTCGTGGCGGCCTTGAAAAAGGCTGACCACGAGCTCGCACAGTAATGAGGTCTCTAAGACGTTTTAGAGCGCTTTACATCTCGCATTCGATGCAGACGGGGCCAAGCTTCGTCTGGTGATCGATCTGTGAGCGGTGCTTCACGAGGAAGCAGCTCACACAGGTGAACTCGTCTGCTTGCGGCGGCAGAACCACCACGTCGAGGTCGAGATCTGAGAGATCTGCTCCAGGCAGCTCGAAGCCACCGGGGTTGTCGGCGTCATCAACGTCTACGACACCAGACATCTTGTCTGGAACTCGCTCCTTCAGCGCTTCAATCGAGTCTGAATCGTCGTCGGTCTTGCGCGGAGCGTCGTAATCGGTTGCCATGCTTATCCACTTCTCATACGCCAGCTAAAACAAAATCGGCGGCGTTAGTTTGCATCATTCCAAGGGGAATAGCAAACCGTGTTTGCGGCGGTTCACTCCCTCGCCCGTAGCAACTTACGGCACGCCCCAAACATTCCCGCGTTCAGGGGGATTGTCATGGCATCCTTGCAGGGAACTCCAGACCAAGACGGGGCCTTTCACAATGCAAGATTTGACAGTCATCGGAATCGAGAACGGGGCACTCCTCGTCGCTTCCGAAAACGGTGAACGCTATCGCGTAGCCATCGACGAAGTACTGCAATCACGCCTGCGGCAGAGCACCACGCAGCCAGGCGCCGGCTCGAAGATCTCGCCGCGCGAGATCCAGGCGCAGATCAGGGCCGGCATGAGCGCTGAAGACGTCGCGCGCTCCACCGGTGCATCGCTCGAGTTCGTCGAACGCTTCGAGGGGCCGGTGCTCGCTGAGCGTCTGCACATCGTCAGTTCGGCTCTGCGGGTGCCCGTGAAGGTCGCTTCCTCGGCAGACCCGCTTCGCGGGGATCTCCTCGGCGACGACCAGTCGTCGACCTTCGGCGATGTGATCGAAGAGCGCCTCGCCGGCCTCGGCGCGACAGATCTGCGCTGGGCCAGCTGGAAAGAAGAGACCGGCTGGATCGTCAAGCTCACCTTCACCGCCAGCGAGATCGATCACGACGCCCGTTGGCAGTTCGACCCCAAGCGCCACGCACTCTCGCCGCTGAACTCGGGCGCCGTGACGCTGTCGCAGCACGGCGAGATCGTCGAGGGCCTGATTCCCCGGCTCCGCGCTGTCGACGGGCGTGCGGTCGATGTGGATGCCCGGCGAACCGAATCGCAGGGATTGGGCCTCGACGAGCTCGACCAGGCGCTGAAGTTCGACGGCAGTAGCCAAGCCGACGGCGGCGGCGCAGGCGACCCGGCCGAGGCTTCTCGCTCCGGCGACGCTGATGCTGCATCCACCGACCCCTCCGCTCCCCCGGTCTTCACCGAACCCACGCCCTTCAGCCGCTCGCCGTTCGCCCGTACCGCCGAAGAGTCGTCTCCCGCCGCCGCAGCGGCCGCCGTGACCCGCCAGGCTCCCGGCCCGGTGAACCAGAACGAGACCGCCGATCTGCTCGAGGCGCTGCGTCGCCGGCGCGGCGAACGTGAGTCGGCGTCGTTCAGCGTCGAGGGCGACGACGACTTCGACGGGCTGGCCACCGGGCATCCCTCAACACGCGGCCAGGCGTCGCGCAGCGACGAAGAGACGCGGCCCGTCGCCCACCTCACCCGCGCGAGCGACACCTCGTCTTCTTCGTCAGGCGAACCCGCGAACGGCAACGGTGTCACCACCCTCGAAGGCTTCGACGACGTGCCCGACCAGCGCCAGACCAGCCCGCAGTCGCGTTCGAGGCGCCGAACCGCCATGCCCAGCTGGGACGAGATCGTCTTCGGCGCCCGCAGCGACGACGACCTCACCTGACCCGCCGCCCTCGAACCCCGCCGCCGCACTGAGGTCGTTATGGCCCAAGTGAGGTCGGCATAGCGCCCTCAATGTAGGCGCAACGACCTCAGCCGTGGTGGCCACGCCCCGAGTCAGGGATCGCGCGGCGTTCGCGTCGCCACCCCGACGAGCAGGGTCGCAAGCAGTTCGCGAACGGCGAACCGCAGGTCGAGACGCATCGCCCGTAATTCGGGGTGGGCGTCGTACGCAGCTGCCATTCCCGGTGAGGGCTGCGAGTTCGCCCAGACGCCGCCGATGATCAGGTTGACCCCTCCGACGAAGATGATGCCGGATGCGCGTGAGATCTGCCCGAGCCGCGGTAACACCAGCGCGCCCAGTCGTTCGGCGTTCGCGACGGCCGAGCGCTTGTACGCAGCGGCGACATCGGCAGACACGTTGTGCTCGAGTACGCCCGGTGCACTGGCGCATAGATCGCAGAAGATCGGTCGTTCTGCCACTGTTCGTGCCATCACGTCGGCCACGGCCTCGAGATCCTCCACCCCGGCCAGCTCGGCTTCGAGAGCGTCGAGCCACGAAGTGTATTCGCGGTCGTAGAGCTCGAGCAATACTGCTTCGCGCGACTCGAAGTACCGCAGCACGTTCGACTTTGCCAGGCCGACCGCACGGGCGAGCTCGTTCAGCGTGAGGTCGGCGACACGGGTGTTCTGCAGAAGACCGAGGGCGGTTTCGAGAATGGCGGTGCGACGTTCCGCGCGCTGATCGTCGGTGCGTGCTCGCCGAAATGCGGTGGGGTGGGTCATCCATCATCCTCGGTGTTGAATAAAAGACTATCGGTCTGTTATGGTACTGAAACAACAGACCGTGGTTCTATTATCACTGAGGAGACCCCATGTACGTCGTACCCGATCAGGCCGGTCGTACGTTCATCGTCACCGGCGCCAACAGCGGAACCGGAAAAGAAGCAACGAAACGCCTCGCGGCCGCTGGCGCCCACGTCATCATGGCGGTGCGCACGCCGTCGAAAGGCGAGGCTGCTCGCGACGAGATCACCGCGGTTGTTCCGGATGCCCGGCTGACCGTCAAGCGCCTCGACCTCGCCGAGCTGGCCAGCGTCCGTGCCTTCGCGGCGGAGATCATCGCGTCGCGTCAGCTGGTCGACGTGCTCGTCAACAACGCCGGCGTCATGGCGCCTCCCAAGCGGCTGACGACCGCAGACGGCTTCGAACTGCAGTTCGGCAGCAACTTTCTAGGGCCCTTCGCGCTGACGAACCTGTTGCTGCCCCGCTTGCTCGAGTCCGACGCACCGCGCGTTGCCACGATGACGAGCGGAACCGCGAACTTCGGCAAGATCCACTTCGACGACCTGCAGTGGGCGAGAGGCTACCGGCCGTCGTTCTCGTACGCCCAGTCGAAGCTCGCCGACATGCTGATGGGTCTGCGCCTGGCAGCCGTCTCGGAGACGAACGGCTGGCGGCTGCTGAGCACACTGGCGCACCCCGGCTACACCCGCACGAATCTGCAGACCGCGGGTGCGAACCTGGGTCGAAACGCTCCGCGACGCCCGCGAAATCGTACGCTCCTGCCGTCGCAGGCCGTGGAGCAGGGGGCGGAACCGCTGCTGTTCGCCGCGACCAGCGCCGACGCCGTGCAGGGCGCCTATTACGGCCCCGACCACTACGGGCTCGTCGGCCCCACGAAGAGGGTCGCGCTCCCCCGCAGCTCTCGCGGGGTCGATCTCCCGGCTTCACTGTGGGCGGTCGCCGCGCACCTCACCGACGTTGACCTTCCCGTGCCTGCGCTGGTCGAATAGCGGGGGGCGCCCTGCGGGGCGCTGCTCAACCGGCGAACGCGCCGAACCGCAGCAGCGGCACGAAGAGCTCGTCGTCGCTCCACGATCCGTGCTGACCGATCATGGTGCGCTTCGAGACGGGCGTGCGGCGCGAGTCGTAGTACGCGATGTTCTTGCGCGCCGCCACGATCAGGTCGCCGATACGCGGCTGGATGCCCGGCAGCACCGCCCCGAACCAGCCCGCCTCGATCGCCTCCGCCCGCGTGAGCACCCAGGCGCGATGCCCTTCGGCCGCCCGCCACGCCTCGACGACGGCGGTTCGCTCGCTCTCGGGCAGCTCCTTCTCGAAGTACAGCTGAAGGCAGCGCGGATCCCCCGCGACGTGCCGGATGCCCGCCACGAGCTCGGGGTCGGCGTCGAAGAGAACGTGAGAGGTGTGCGGAACATCGACCATGCCATGGTCGGCGGTCAGCAGCATCCCCTCGCCCTTTCGGAGCCCGGCGGCGAACGACGCGGTTTCGGCGTCGACGGTTTCGAGGGCTGCCGTGAACTGGTCGGACTGCCAGCCGTGGGCGTGCGACGCCATGTCGAGTTCGGGAATGTAGAGATAGATCAGCGCGCGTTCGCCGGCCGGGGTGCGAT
>JAODBB010000004.1 GCA_025463745.1 Subtercola sp. | reverse complement strand
GCACCCGGTACTTCTGCAATACCTGCGACATGATCTTCTGAAAGACCGGTGCCGCCGCTGAGCCGTCTTCAATGGTAACGGGCTTCATGAGGTTGACCGAAACGACGTACTGCGGAGCCTCGGCCGGAGCGACTCCAGCGACCGAGGTGAGGTAGCCGCCGCCGTACGCGCCTTGACCGTTGCTCACCTCGGCGGTGCCTGTCTTTGCAGCGATGTTGTAGCCGGGAATCTTGAGCAGGCTCGCCGCGTAACCGCCCTCGACCACACTCTGCATCATGTTCACGGTCTCTTCTGCGGCAGTGGAGGAAATGACCTGCTCACCCTGGGTGGAGGGCGCTTCGGTCACGGTGCCGTCGGCGGCTTTGCAGCCGGAGACGAGCTGAACGGGCATCCGCACGCCGCCGTTGCCGAGAGTCTGATAGATGCTGGCGACCTGCGCTGCTGTGGTGGTGATGCCCTGCCCGAACGAGCTGTTGTAGAGCGTCTGTTCGTCCCACTGGTTCGGGTCGCCGAGGGTGCCCTCGGATTCGCCGGGGAAGTCGACTTCGGTCTTCTCGCCGAGGTGGAACTTCTTCATGTAGTCGTAACGCTGCTGCGTGGTGAGCATCGCCGACAAGATAGAGATACCGACGTTCGACGACTGCTGGATGACGCCGGTCAAGGTCCACGGTTCGGGGTTGTGGCCCTCGGAGTCGGTGATGACGGCGCCACCCGGGGCGGTGTAGCGATAGGGAACCAAGACCTGGCTGGCCGGCGTCGCTTTGCCGGAGTCGATGAGCGCGGCCGCCGACTCGGATTTGAACGTGGAGCCCGGCTCGAACGGATCGCTGAACGCGGTGGCCCCCCAATAGTGCGGGTCGGTCGCGTCGAGGTTGTTCGGGTCGGCCGTGGGGTACTGCGCCACCGCGAGCAGCTTGCCGGTCTTCACCTCTTCCACCACCACGCTTCCCCACTGAGCCCCGGTCGACGTGACCTGTTGCGCGAGAACCTGCTGCGAGTAGTACTGCAGGTCGCTGTCGATGGTGGTCATCACCGTGCCGCCGTTCACCGGCTGCTTGTCGACGACCAGCGTGTTCGGAATGGCGACGCCATCCGCGCCCTTCTCATACGTCTGTTCGCCGTCGGAGCCGGCCAGGCACTGATTCTCTTTCGCCTCGAGGCCGCCCGTGCCGGTGACATTGCCGCTAGCATCCGTTCCCATGTACCCCACGATGTTGCCGCCGACGCTTCCGTTCGGGTACACCCGCTGGGGGTCGGTCTCGTAGTAGAGCCACGGAATCTGCAGCGCCGTGATGGCGTTGTACTTGTCGAGATCGACGTCTTTGGTGATCATCGCGTACGAACTGGTCTTGTCGGCGGTCAGCAGGCCGTACACCTCGTCGGGGGTCTGGCCAGTGATCGCCGCGATCTCAGCGGCAGCCTGCACGGGCGTGACATCGGCCTCGGCGGCACCAGTGGTCTGATCGAGTGGAGTGAAATCCGCCACATCCTTCGGCGAGGCAGTGATGTTGTACCTGATCACGGTCGTGGCGAGAATCGTTCCGTTCGCGTCGACGATGTTGCCGCGCGGCCCATAGATCGACTGCGGTACCGAAAGCGATTGATACGCCTGTTGGTTCAGCGAATCGGCCTGTACCACCTGAATGTCGACGAGGCGCACGATCAGCACGGCGACGACGGCGGTGATTACCAGGATGGAGACCGCTATGCGGTTTCGTGTTGACCGTGCAGATCGAGTTGACGTCACGAGTGCGGTTCCCTTGTGGTGCGTAGTGCGTGGTTCGGTTTCTGCGCGATGGTGGCTACGGTGTTCGCTGACTCAGTGTTCGCTGACTCAGTGTTCACCGTGTCAGTGTTCACTGCGTCTTCGTTCGCCGTGTCGGTGCTTGCGCGGGGGGGGTGCCGGCGCCGGTCAGTGGGTGGTCGGCGACGGGAGGTCGCCCTGCCACGCTACTGTCGGGTCGGCCGGAGCGGCCGGAGGCGCGCTCGGCGTGGTGGTTGCAGCTCCCGCGGCGGTTGCACCCGCAGCGGCAGCGGCCGTCAGCGCATTCGGCACCAACGACGACTGCCCCCCGGTGAAGGTGCCCGCACCAGCCGACGCTGGTTTCGGCGTACCGAGAACGGCTCCGTCAGACAACCGCAGGTACACGGGATTCGCGTTGGTGACCATGCCGAGCGATTCGGCGCTGGCGGCGAGATTCTGCGGCGACGACAACCCATCGAGCTTCTCTTGCAGGGAGGCGTTCGTGCGGTCGAGGTTCTTCTGCTGCGTCTGCAGCGATTCGATCTGGTACGCGCCGTTCGACAGCCCCACGCTCAGCAGAAGCTGCGTGATGACGATGGCCATCACTCCCACGATGACAACCGCCGCGTACGCCAGCTTCGGCTTGCGGCGGCGCAGCACCAGGTTCGACGCCAGAGTGAGGCGGAAGCGGATGCCCGACCCGAACCCCGTCGCCGGAAAATCGCTGAACGGATCGGCGTCGAACGGATCGGCGTTCGAGCCGTGTGGAATTGAAAACGTTGACGGTGCGGCGGCGCTCATGCGGCTCTCACTCGTTCGGCCGCGCGCAAGCGCACGGGAGTCGATCGTGGGTTGGTGGCCTTCTCGTCGTCTGAGGCGAGTTCGGCGCCGCGAACCAGAAGGCGGAGTTTCGCCTGGTGTTCGGGTAGTTCCACCGGCAGGCCGGCGGGGGTGGACGAGGTGGATGCTGCGTGCAACGCGCGCTTCACGATGCGGTCTTCGAGCGATTGATACGAGAGCACGACGATGCGGCCGTGCAGCGCCAGTACGTCTATCGCGGCTGGAATCGCCCGTTCGAGAGCGACCAGTTCTTGGTTCACTTCGATGCGCAGCGCCTGGAACACGCGCTTGGCGGGGTGACCCTGCCTCGAGATCGCGGCTGGGGTCGCCTTCTGAATGAGCTCGACGAATTGCGCCGAGCTGGTCAGGCGGGTTTCAGCGCGCTTCTCGACGATGCGCTTGGCGTAACGGGAGGCTAGACGCTCTTCGCCGTACTCCCAGAAGATGCGGCGCAGTTCGGCTTCGCTGTATTCGGCGAGCACGGTTTCGGCCGTGAGGTCTGCGGTGCCGTCCATGCGCATGTCGAGCGGGGCGTCTTTGGAGTAGGCGAAACCGCGTTCTGCCCGGTCGAGTTGCATCGACGAGACGCCGAGATCGAAGAGGATGCCCTGAGCACTCGTGTAGCCGAGCCCCTGCAGGGCATCCTGAATCTCGTCGTAGACGCAGTGCACCAGTTTCGCTCGCTCACCGAAGGGAGCGAGGCGTTCACCGGCGAGCTTCAGGGCTTCGGGGTCGCGGTCGAGGCCGACGACGGTCAGGTTCGGAAAGCGGGTCAGAAACGCTTCGGTGTGACCGCCGAGGCCGAGCGTCGCGTCGACAAGTACGGCGCCCGGTTCGCCGATGGCGGGGGCGAGCAGCTCGACGCTGCGTTCGAGCATCACGGGGGTGTGGATTTTGGTGACATCCATGAGCTACGGACTGGATCGTTATGACTGATCCCCATCCATTCCAGACCTGGCACCGGGGAAGTGTGTCAGGGCCGAACGGCTGGGAGTCACAGACAACGAGCTAGAAGAGTCCGGGAATCACCTCCTCCTCGGTGTCGGCGAAAGCGGCCTCTTGTTCGGCCAGGTAGGTCTCCCAGGCCTGGGCATCCCAGATCTCGGCGCGAGAGCCCGCGCCGATGACCACGAGCTCGCGCTCGAGGCCGGCGTAGCTGCGAAGTGGTGCCGGCACGGTGACCCGGTGCTGGCTGTCGGGGTTCTCCGCACTCGCGCCAGACAAGAAGACGCGGAGATAGTCACGCGCCTGCTTACTGGTCACGGGAGCTTGGCGGATCTTTTCGTGCAAAGACTCGAACTCTCGGGCGCTGAACACGTAGATGCAGTGCTCTTGGCCGCGGGTCATGACCACACCGTTCGCGAGCTCATCGCGAAACTTGGCCGGCAGGATGATGCGCCCCTTGTCGTCGAGCTTGGGGGCATAGGTGCCAAGAAACATGAAGCACTCCCCCTCATTTCCGGCCAGACTGTGGGTGTTCCTCCACTTTACTCCACTTCGCCCCACTTAACAATCATTTCCCTCCACTTTTGCCCCACTTCCTCCCCGAGACCCCTCTCGCACCCTGCTGGCTGAGGTACAGCGCGGCGGCGCGCGCATAAGTGTCTCCGCGTCGAGCTCATCCTCAGTTGGCACCAGCGAGGTCGTTCCGGCACAAAAAAGACCGGCCCAGAGGGCCGGTCACGCGTCGCCGGAACGGCGAGCCATAAAAAAAGACCGGCCCGAAGGGTCGGTCACGCGTCGCCGGAACGGCGAGCCATAAAAAAAGACCGGCCCAGAGGGCCGGTCTTCGTAGATCTGGGTTGTGCTGTGTTACTCGTTCTTCTCGTCGCGGTTGTCCCACCGGTCGTTCAAACGATCCATCAGGCCGCCCTTGTTGGCCGACGACGACGAACCCTTCGAGCCGCCTCTGCTTCCAGCGAGTTTCGATGCTCGCAGCTTCGATGGCTTCAGTGCCACCAGCACGCCTGTGAACATCACCGCGAACCCCAGGATTCCCACGAACGGAGCATGCAGAATGACGCCGACGATCACAACAGCGAGACCGACGATAGCCAGAAGCACGCCCAGAACGAGCGAACCATAATTCAATCGGCCCCTGCCTCCACCGACAGCCGACACGAAATCGGCGTCGTTGTGGTAGAGACTGCGCTCCATCTCATCGAGGAGCTTCTGCTCTTGCTCCGAAAGCGGCATCTTCTTCACCTCAGGTTCGGGATCGTCCGTGTCAACAAACGCTCGAGCGGGCGTTCATTACAAGGCAAATCTTACTGCGCACTCTGTAGCTAGGCTAGGCGCGTGACAGAAAGTACACACCTGACTAAGCTCGTTGACTCTAACATCGCGAACTTCGTCACAGAACGTGAACCCATTCTCGTCTCTATTGCGCCAGAATTGGCGACTTTCGCCGATTTCTCGCGGGATCTTCTCAGCGGAGGCAAGCGCTTCCGGGCGCAGTTCTGCTACTGGGGTTGGCGCAGCGTTTCCGACGCCGATTTCGCCGGCGATCGGGCCGCTTCGGACCGGGCGGAAGTCGAGTTCTCGGCGCTCGTCGAACTGTGCACCGGGCTCGAATTCTTTCACTCGGCCGCGCTCGTTCATGACGACATCATCGACAAATCCGACATGCGGCGCGGGCGGCCTTCCGCGCACCGCCGGTTCGAGAATCTGCATCGCGATCGCGGATATACGGGCGATCCGGGCGCTTTCGGGCGGTCCAGTGCGATTCTGATGGGTGACCTCCTGCTGGCGTGGAGCGAAGAACTGGTGGGGGTGGCATTGCAGCAACTCGAGGCTGATGGTGCCTCGGGGGGTGCACGGGCATCCATCGCCACCCGGCTGGAATTCAACCGTATGCGCACGGAGGTGACGCTCGGTCAGTACCTCGACATTCTCGAAGAGAACGCCTGGCCGGTGCTCGCCGAGAACGACCTTCTCGGGCGCGCCGAACGGGTCATCGAGTACAAATCGGCGAAATACAGCGTCGAGGCACCCCTCGTTTTGGGGGCGCGTTTGCACGGCGCGAAACCGGCTCAGGTAGCCGCTCTTCGCGCATTCGGGTTGCCGCTCGGCATCGCCTTTCAGCTGCGGGATGATCTGCTCGGCGTTTTCGGCGACGCAGAACGCACCGGCAAGCCCTCAGGCGACGACCTGCGCGAGGGCAAACGCACGATGCTCGTCGCCCTCACCCGGCAGACGCTCTCGGCCGGTTCGAAGCGCATCTTCGATGAACTGCTCGGCGACCCAGACCTCGGGCCCGAGCAGATCTCGATGCTGCAGGCCACCATCTCAGACAGCGGTGCCGCCGACCGGGTCGAAGAACTCATCACGCAGCACGCCGAAGACGCCCTGCACGCTCTCGCGGCGTCTCCGCTCGGCGACTCGGCCAAGCTCCAGCTCGCGGCTCTGGCGACCACCATCACCCAGCGCGACGCCTGACCCCTGCATCTGGATCACGAAAACCGTCCCAAACCGCGCGGGATAGGGCGGTTTTCGTGATCTTTGTCACGACCTAGCCGAGGGCTTGGGCGATACGCCTGACCTCGGCCTTTCGGCCTGCGAGAAGCGCGTCGATGGGCGCGGCGTCGAGCGAGTCTTCGCGTTCGAGCATCCACTGCATCATCTCGTCGTTGCTGAAGCCGCTGTCGCCGAGCACGATGAGGGTTCCGCGCAGTTCGCTCATGGGTTGATTGTCGACGATGAAGACGTCGGGAACAGAGAGAACGCCTTCGCGCCTGACGGCGAGCAATGAGCCGTCTTCGATCAGTTTTCGTACTTTGCTCGGGGTTATGCCCAGCCGCTCGGCCAGATCGGGAACAGTTAGCCAATTTCTGGCTGAAGTTGTGTCACTCACAGCACAAGACTGTCATGCCGGTGGGGCCTGGTCACAATCCCTTGATGTTTCGATTCAGTAGCGGTATTCATACAGGTGGTGTCTATACAGACTTCGCGGGCCTGCGCAATTTAGACTACGGGCTGTGACCAGCGCGCCCACAGACCCGATGATCGACCGTCTTGTCGACGGCCGGTATCAGGTGACCTCGCGCATCGCCCGCGGCGGTATGGCCACGGTGTACGTGGCCAACGATCTGCGGCTCGACCGCCGGGTGGCCATCAAGATCATGCACGGGCACCTCGCCGACGACGAGGCTTTTCGCGAACGGTTCGTTCAAGAGGCGCGTTCGGCGGCCCGGCTTGCACACCCCAACGTGGTGAGCGTTTTCGACCAGGGCCAAGACCACGAGATGGCCTACATGGTCATGGAGTATCTGCCCGGCATGACCTTACGCGATCTGCTGAAAGACTACGGCCGGCTCACCACCGAGCAGACCCTCGACATCATGGAGGCGGTACTCGGTGGCCTCGCCGCGGCGCACAAGGCTGGAATCGTGCACCGTGATGTGAAGCCCGAGAACGTGCTGCTGGCCGACGACGGGCGCATCAAGATCGGCGACTTCGGGCTGGCGCGCGCCGCCTCGGCGAACACGGCGACCGGCCAGGCTTTGCTCGGCACGATCGCGTACCTCTCCCCCGAACTTCTCACCCGCGGCGTTGCAGATGCCCGCAGCGACATCTACGCCACGGGCATCATGATGTACGAGATGCTGGTCGGCGAACAGCCGTACCAGGGCGAACAGCCCATGCAGATCGCGTTCCAGCACGCGAACGACACGGTGCCGGCGCCAAGCGCCAAGAATCCTTCGGTGCCGCCAGAGGTCGACGCGATCGTGGTGTGGGCTACCTCCCGCGACCCGAATGAGCGGCCGCACGATGCAAAAGTGATGCTCGACGAGCTGATGGAGGCCGAGACGACGGCCACGGCATCCATCGCCGCGACAGCCGCCATGCTGCGCACATCGGTGATGCCGCCGGCGGGTGCAGCGGGCCGGCCGGGCGGGTTCGCGGGTGACGCGGGCGCTGTAGGAGCGGGTGCTGCGGCGGGAGCGGCGCACGCCAGCGAGTACGACGACGGCTACGACACGACGATCGTGAACGGCGAGACCGAGGTGCTGCGCCCGTCGAAGGGTCGCGGCTTCGGGCGCGGCCGCGGGCGCAAGGCCGCCGGTGCGGCGGCGCTCGGTGGGGCTGCGGTCGGCAGGGCTGCGGTCGGCGGGGCTGTGGCAGGCTCGGGTGCGGGAGCGGCCGGTGCGGATTCTGCGGCGGGCGCTGCTGTAGCGGGTTCTGCTGTGGCAGGCGCGGGTGTGGCAGGCGCGGGTGTGGGTTCTGTGGCGGGCGGCGCTATTCGTGCTGGCGCAGGCGCGGCGGATGCTCGTGCCGCCGGTTCGGCCGCGGGTACCTGGGGCGCTCCGGCCTCTGCCGGCGTGCCTGCGGCGAACCGCGGGGCGCCCGGCACCCCCCCCTCGAACGGTTGGCCTTCTGCCAAAACGAACTCGGCCTCCCGCGAGGCCCCGCCCGCGCAGTACTCCGGAGCGCGACAGCACACCGCTGCGGCCACCGACATCACCACTGCATTCGGAGCGGCGACGCTCGCTCCCCCCGCTGTTTCACGCCCCGCCAATCGGGTGAACACACTCGCCGCGCGCGCCACTCGCCGCCGCAAGCGCGGCTGGTGGATCTTCGCGCTCGTGCTCGTTCTGGTCGCCGCGGGTGGTGGAGCCGGCTGGTACTTCAGCTCGGGCCCCGGCGGGCAGGTGACGGTGCCGAATGTCGCGGTCGGTGGCTCTCCCGCCGACGCGGCGGCGGCGCTCACCGCACTGGGGCTGACCACGACGGACGCCTCGGCGAATTCGCCGACCGTGCCTGTCGGGGCGGTCATCGGCACCGACCCGGCCGGCGGCTCGCCGGTGCCGAACGGCTCGTCGGTCTCGATCATCTCCTCCCTCGGGCCGGCACAATTGCCGGTTCCACCCTTGGCGGGGCAAACCGAGGCCGCGGCCACCCAAGCAGCGACAGACGCTCACTTCACCGTCGCCGCGCCGTCGCAGACCCAGTTCTCGTCGAGCGTCGACAAGGGCACCGTGATCGCTGCACTCGGTGCCGACGGGCAACCGCTCGGTGCTACGTACGGCGACCAGCAACCGGTGTCGTTCGTCGTATCACTCGGCGCGATCCCCGGCGTCGATGGAATGTCGGCCGACGACGCCAACGCCGCGCTGGTCGCGGTGGGGCTGGTGTCGACCGTGGGCTCGACGGACTACAGCGACTCCGTGGCATCCGGTGACGTCATCTCGCACGAGGTGCCGGCAGACCCCGTGCATACTGGCGCGACGATCACACTGCACGTGTCGAAGGGTCCCGAGCCGGTCGTCGTTCCCGACGTGACCAGCAAGACCTGGGCCGCTGCCAGCGCCACCCTGGAGGGCCTGGGCTTCAAACTCCTCTACAACACCAACGCCGACACGCTTCCCGATTTCTTCATCGTCAGCAGCACCGACCCGGCGGCGGGCACGTCACTTCCCAAGGGTTCGTCGATCAAGGTGAGCTTCAGCGGCTTCTGACCCGCGCCCTCCCGTCTCATCCGGCCCCGCGCCGCATCCCCATCGCCGCATCCGACCCCGCGCTGCTCCCCCGGCGCCGCATCCTCCCTTGCCGCATCCCACCCCGCGCTGCTCCCCCGGCGCCGCATCCCCCCTTGCCGCATCCCACCCCTCGCGCCCCTCCCGCGCGGGTAGGCTCGGCCGCCCCACCGCGCTCGACACGCGCTGTGCGTCTCGCAAACGTTGCGCAAATGCACCTCGGAGTCGAGCTGGAGATGCATTTGCGCAACGTCGATCGGCGACACGCCGGCGGTTGACCCAGGCCGAGCCTCAGAGCTTCGCGCTGCGCAACTCTTCTGCCACCAGGAACGCCAGCTCGAGCGACTGCATGTGGTTCAGCCGAGGGTCGCAGAGCGACTCGTAGCGGGTCTCGAGGGTGTGCTCGTCGATGTGCTCCGAGCCGCCTAGGCACTCGGTGACGTCGTCGCCCGTGAGCTCGACATGGATGCCACCCGGGTGCGTTCCGACGGCACGGTGCGCCTCGAAGAAGCCCTTGACCTCGTCGACCACGTCGTCGAATCGACGGGTCTTGTAGCCGTTCGGGGTGGTGAGCCCGTTGCCGTGCATCGGATCGGTGACCCAGAGGGGCACGGCATCCGATGCCTTGATGGCTTCGAGCAGCGGCGGCAGGGCATCCCGAATCTTGCCGGCGCCCATGCGCGTGATGAACGTGAGACGCCCGGGTTCGCGGTTGGGATCGAGCTTGTCGATGAGGCGCAGCATGTCGGAGGCTGTGGTCGATGGGCCGAGCTTCACGCCGATGGGATTGCGCACGCGCGAAAGGAAGTCGACGTGTGCCCCGTCGAGATCTCGGGTGCGTTCGCCGATCCACTGGAAGTGGCTCGACGTGTTGTACGGCGTGCCGGTGCGCGAGTCGATACGGGTCATCGGGCGCTCGTAGTCGAACAGCAGCGCCTCGTGCGCGGTGTAGAACTCGGTGCGCTTGAGAGCCTCGAAGTCGGCGCCGCAGGCGATCATGAATTGGATGGCACGGTCGATCTCACGTGCCAGATCTTCGTAGCGCGCATTCGCCGGGTTCGACGTGAAGCCCTTGTTCCACTGGTGCACTTCGCGCAGGTCGGCGAACCCGCCCTGAGTGAACGCGCGGATCAGGTTGAGCGTCGACGCCGAAGTGTGGTACCCGGCGACCAGGCGCGCGGGGTCGGCCGCACGCGATTCGGGGGTGAAGTCGTAACCGTTGACGATGTCGCCGCGGTAGGCGGGCAGCGTGACGCCGTTACGGGTCTCGGTGTGGCTCGAGCGCGTCTTCGCGAACTGGCCGGCCATGCGGCCCATCTTGATGTCGGGCATCGTGGCGCGGTAGGTGGGCACGACGGCCATCTGCAGCAGCGTCTTGATGCGGTTGCGATTCTGGTCGGCGGTGGGTCCGGCGATCGTCTCGGCGCTGTCGCCGCCCTGCAGCAGATAAGCGTGAGCCGTAGCCGCTTGAGCGAGTCGATCGCGCAGAGTGTCGACCTCGCCG
>JAODBB010000239.1 GCA_025463745.1 Subtercola sp. | reverse complement strand
GACCCTGCCGCAGGTGTTCAGTGAGCTGTTCGCTGCGGCGCGCGGTGGTGAAGGTGTGCTGACCGGTTTCACGGGTGTGCACTCCGCGGCGCGCGGCGGTGAGGGCGCGCGGCCGATTGCTGAGCGCGCCGAATCGGCGACGTCGGCGGCTGCAGTCATCACGCTGGCTGCGGCGCTGCACGCGCACGATGGGCACGACGCGCACGGGGTGGGCGACCCGCACGACGCGGGCGAGGTGGGCGACCCGCACGACGCGGGCGAGGTAGGCGACCCGCACGACGCGGGTGAGGTGGATGCCCGAGCGGGCCTCGAGGCGGTGCAAGCCTCCTATCTCGACGCCATTCGTGACGGTGACGCGATGGTGGTGCTGAATGGCACCACCGTGCGGGTGCTCGGCGGCATCGCTCCGACCATTATGGAAGCGGCCACCGCGTCACCCCGCACGCTGCCGCAGCTGGTGCGTACGGTGGTCACGGTACACGGCGACCCGGACGATGCGGATGCAGCCGAGCTCGTCGCCGCGGCGGTTGATGAGCTGAAACAGATCGGGTTGCTGAGGGTGGTGGGCGCGAGTGAGTGAGCCGCGCGCGGGCGGCGGCGGTGGTGCGGGCGATGAGGTCCGTGGTGGTGCGGGCGATGAGGCTCGCAGCGTTGCAGGAGAGGCGGGCGGAGTTGCCCGCGGTGAGTCTTACGGTGTCCAGAGCGGTGGCACGGGTGGCTGCGACGTAGCTGGCCAAGGTGCCGTGGGGAGTGCGGCTCTGAGTTCGGCGCCGAAACGGGGTGGGGCGACGGGCAAGCGCACGGGCATCCGGCGCATCACCGGGAGTTTCTGGTTCAACCTGGTGGCCGCCTTCGTGGTGCTGGCGCTGCTGCAGGCGTTCGTGGTGAAGTTGTATTATGTTCCGTCGGGGTCGATGCAGCAGACGCTGGCGATCGGCGACCGCATACTGGTCGACCGGGTGAGTTTCGAGTTCGGGGCGAACCCGAAACCGGGCGATGTGGTGGTGTTCACGGCGTCGGATCTGTGGGGGGAGCAGGCGGCGGCGCCGTCGAATCCGGTGTCGTATGCGCTGAAATGGCTGGGCGGTGTGGTGGGTGTCGGGCCTACGCTCGACCACACGCTGGTGAAGCGGGTGATTGCGGGGCCGGGTCAGACGGTGTCGTGCTGTGATGCGCTCGGGCGGGTGACGGTCGACGGGGTCTCTCTCGACGAGCCGTACATTTATCAGGATTACCCGTTTCAGCCTGGGGTGCTCGACTGCACGACGACGCCGGAGTCGCAGCGGTGTTTTCCGACGGTGACGGTGCCGGCGGGGCAGTACTTCGTGCTGGGCGATCATCGGTCGAACTCGAACGACTCGATTTACGCGTGCCGTGGGCGTGACCCGACGGCGTCGACGAGTGACTGTTTGAAGATGGTGGGGCGCGCAGACATTGTGGGGCGGGCGTTCGCGGTGGTGTTGCCGCCGGGGCACTGGCGCGGGCTTTAGCGCGCCTGGGTTCTGAGCTCTGGGGTCTGAGTTCTGAGCCCTGAGCTCTGGGCTCCGAGCTCCGAGTTCTGCGCCCTGCGCCCTGTTGCCCTTGCCTGCCCGACCCGCCTGCTTGCCTGCCCTGCCCTGCCCGACCCGCCTGCTTGCCTGCCCTGCCCTGCCGCACCCGGCGTATCCCCGCTCGGCTTTGCGAAGAAGTACGGAAAAAGGGCGTTTTGCGTACTTCTTCGCAGAACCGACGGCAGATGGGAGGGCAGGGGAGGGGGAGGGCAGGGCTAGCCCTAGCCCTAGCCCCAGCCGGCCCGGGCGTAGACGAGGGTGTAGCCGGCCGTGAGGCCGCCGTCGAGGGCCGTGTTGTCGTGGGCGCTGCCGGGTATCTCGACATAGGTGGCGTGGATGCCCGCCGCCACCGCCGCGTCGAAGTTCTTCTTCACCCCAGGTATCGCCTGATCATCCCCCGCGCCCACCGCGAAAACTGCGCTCGAATCGGGGTAGGTCGTGCTCGCCATGACGTTCGTGGGCCAGAAGGACTCGTACTTCGCCTGGTCGCCGCCGAAGACCTTGTTGACGACGCCGCCCTCATCGACCCCCTGGTATTCGTCGCCGGAGATGTCGACGAAGTTGCCGAAGATCTCGGGGTATTTCGCGCCGAAATAGGAGGCGCACATGCCGCCGTTCGAGAACCCCATGACGGTCCAGTCGGCAGGGTCTTGCAGCACATGGAAGTGCGTCTTCACCCACGGAACCACGTCTTGCATGATGTACGTCTCGACGTTTCCGCGCGAGGTGTCGAGGCAGAGCGGGTCGCGGCTGTCGTCGCCGAGCTGGTCGGGGTTGACGACGATCGGCGCGAGGCCGTGGTTGGCGTTCGCGAGTTTGTCGAGAATGACTTTCGGGTCGTCGAGGCCGGGGCTGCCGGGCTGACCGTTCAACTGGATGATCACCGGCAGTGCGGGCGGATTCGGCACGAGTCCGGCGGGCGGAACGTAGGCGAGCCCTGTGCGGGCGATGAACCCCGAGGCGGCATGGGGAATGTCGATGGTGCCGAGCGCGCCCTCGGTGGGCATGACGGGCGGGGCTACGGTGGGGGCCGGGGTGTTCGCCGCATCCGTGTCGGTGGGTGTCGGAAGCACGAGCGGCTTTTCGTTCGTGATACCGAAGAAGGCGGCGACCGTCTTATTGAGGCCGTAAATAGCGTTGACGCCGAGGGTTCCGGTGACGATGAAGACCACTATCGCGAGTGCGGCGATCAGTTTGCGCCACCAGCGTGAGCTCCAGAGATTGACGAGCGCGAGGCCCACGGCGGCGAAGGTGAGGATGATCGTGGTGATGACGCTCGCAGAGAGCTTCGTTCCGAAGAGGTTGAGCAGGGTCACTGTGATGAACAGGGTGATCACGCCGGCTACGGCGCCGCCGATCAGCCCCGCGGCGGCCGTGATGAGCCAGCGGCGCGTGGGGCGGCGCGCCAGCAGGTAAATGGCGGCGGCGACGCTGAGTACCGCGAACACCACGATGACGGGGCCGCGCACAATGTTGAGCGCGAGCAGAGAGTCGTACACAAGGTGTGAGGGTATCGCACGCGCGGGGTTGGCGGCGGGATGCGCGCGGAGGGTTCTGTTCTGGGGATGCGGTGGCGGCTGGCGGGATGCGGTGGGCGCCTGCACGTGGCGCGTGGCGCGTGGGCGTGGCTGACCGAGGATGAGCGCGGCACGGCGGCAGATACGGGCGCGAGGTGCCGTGCATCCTCGGTTAGCGGGGGCTGGATGTGCTCGGTGGCCGGGCGCGGCGCACGGGTGTGCATGGCTGACGGATGGCCGCGCGCTCGCTCGGCGAGGAGGGATACGTAGACTGGTGGCGACGGAACGACGGCAGTGCGACGGCGGGAGCGGCATGAGCAGCAGGTGGGCGCGCGTACTGCGCGGACTCACCGCTGCGTTCTTCGCGGTGTTCGTGGCCGGGTTCTCGCACGTGGTCGGCGGGGGAGTCGCTCCGGGCGGGGTGGGCGTCGTTTTGGCGCTCGCGTTTTCGGCGGTGGTGTGCGTGGCGCTCGCGGGCAAGACGCTGTCGTTGCTGCGGCTGAGCATTGCTGTGGGGTTCAGCCAGTTGGCGTTCCATCTGCTGTTTTCGGTGGGGGCCGGGTCTGTAGCCTCGGGTGCCGGTGCCGGTGCCGGTGGGGGTGGGGGTGCGGCGGGCGCGGCCGGCCTCACCGGAGTGGCCTCGGTGGCCGGAGGCGGCGCGGCCGCTGTCACCGGCGCGGCCGGCGTCACGGGCGCGGCCACTGTGGCCGGTGGTGCCGCGACGGGCTCGCTGGGTGCGGTCGCATCGGCCGGCGCGGGGAGTGCCGGCGCCAGTGGTTTGCCCGGGATGCCCGGAATGGCCGGGATGCCCGGCATGTCGCACGGCTCCGATCTGCTGACCCTGCTCGCGACCCAGGGCGGCGGCCACGCAGCACCGATGGCCGGAATGGCGGCGGCGGCATCCAGCTGGATGTGGGTCGCGCACCTCATTGCCGGCTTCCTCACGATCGTGGCACTGCGACGGGGCGAGCAGGCGTTTTTCGGTCTGTTCGAGAGCGCGCGGATGCACGTGCTGCGCCTTGTGCATACTCCCTTCGTCGAACCGCTCAGGGTTCGCACGCTCGAGGTTGCCGCCGATCGGCGTGACCCCGATCATCCGGCCGCCCTGGTGATGCTGATCGGGCGGTTGCGGCACCGTGGCCCGCCGATGTGGCAGTTCTCGCAACTTTAGAACTGTTCACACGACCAACTGCTGCCTTTTGCGCAGTTGAGAGATGGAATTACCTTTCATGCAGAAGAAAACAATCGCGCGCGCGATCACTACGGCAACACTCGCCCTCGCGCTGTCCGCAGCCGCACCGCTCGCCGCCAGTGCTCACGTTCCGGTCAGCCCCAACCAGGCCGCGGCCGGGAGGACGAGCTTGCTGACCTTCAAGGTTCCCACCGAGTCGGCGACAGCAAGTACGGTCAAACTCGAGATCGACCTGCCGACTGACACACCGTTCGGCAGCATTACATATCAACCGGTCGCGGGATGGACGGCCGATGTCGTGACGTCGACCCTCGCCACTCCGGTCAAGACCGACGACGGAACCATCACCGAGGCCCCCACGAAGATCACCTTCACCGCCGACGCGAACTCGGCGATCGCGCCCGGCCAGTTTCAGCAGTTCGTCAT
>JAODBB010000227.1 GCA_025463745.1 Subtercola sp. | reverse complement strand
GCGCCGCGCCGGGCGCGATGCGCCGCGCCGGTCGCGTCGCACCGGGCCGGGGATCTCTGCGCCGAAGCGCGCTCCGCCACGTCCCCCGCCCTTCACTGCGCGCACCCTCCCCGCCGCGGATCCCCGTGCCTACCCCGCGCCTACCCCGCGCCGAAGCTCTCGGCTTTGCGAAGAAGTACGGAAACGGCGCCGTTTCTGTGCTTCTTCGCAAAGTGGACGAGGGTCACGTGCGCGGCGCGGAGTTCGGCCTCAGCGAGCCCGCGTGCGGGAGCGGGAGCGATGAGGGAGCGATGCGGGAGCGGGAGCGGGAGCGGAGCGGGAGCGGGAGCGGGAGCGGGAGCGCTAGCCGCCACGGCTACCGCAACGCGAGCGCGTACTGCAGCTCCGCGGCACGCAGCGTGTTGCTCAGCAGCATGGCAATGGTCATCGGGCCCACCCCACCCGGCACCGGCGTAATGAGGCCGGCCACCTCGGCAACCGCACCGAAGTCGACGTCGCCGCTCAGCCCGTCGGGCCCCCGATGAATTCCTACGTCGATGACCGTCGCGCCGGGCTTGATGTGGTCAGCGGTGATCAGTCCCTTGACACCCGCCGCCGCCACCACGATGTCGGCACCCCGGCACACCTCGGCCAGGTTTCGCGTGCGCGAGTGGGCGATCGTCACCGTGGCGTTGCGGTTCACCAGCAGCTGCGCCACCGGTCGGCCCACGAGCTCGGAACGCCCGATCACCACCACATTCGCACCCTCGATCGGCACATCGTACGCATCGAGAAGCTCCAATACGCCCGACGGGGTGCACGGCCGGAGCCCCGGCTTGTTCTGTGCGAGCAAGCCCACACTCATCGTGGTCAGCCCGTCGACGTCTTTCTCGAACGGAATGAGGTCGATGAGCGCTGCCGCATCGAGGTGCGCCGGCACCGGCAATTGCAAGAGGATGCCCGACACGGCCGGGTCGGCAGCGAGTGCTCGAAGCAACTCTTCGACCTCTGCCTGGCTGGTGTCTTCGGCCAGATGTTGGTGCAGGTCTGCCATTCCCGCCGCGACCGAAGATTTTCGCTTGCTCGCGACATATACCTCTGAGGCCGGATCACCGCCGACGAGAACTGTAGCAAGCCCCGGTTGTATTCCCGTTGCGGCATAAAAGGCTGCAACCTCGCCTTTCAACGTTGCGCGCACTCGCGCAGCTACAGCCTTGCCATCGATAATGCCTGCCGCCATTGTCTTCTCCCTCACAGTTTCAAATGCCGAGCAGTTATCCACCACTGCCGCGCGATTCGTTTTCCGGCCTACAAGATGGTGGTGGAATTGCCGAATGTCATCACACGATCTTCACAATGCCACTGCACAGCACGGGCGAGCACGCTGCGCTCCACCTCGGCGCCTCGGCGCTCCAGCTCCGCCACGTCGTCGCGGTGCGACACCCGAACCACATCCTGTTCGATGATCGGGCCCTCGTCGAGGTTGGCGGTGGCGTAGTGCGCCGTCGCACCGATGAGCTTCACGCCGCGTTCTTTGGCCTTGAGGTACGGCCCCGCGCCGGCGAACGCCGGCAGAAAGGAGTGATGAATGTTGATGACCGGGCAGCCGACTGCGCCGAGAAAGTCTGCGGAGAGTATCTGCATGTACCGCGCCATCACCACGAGGTCGGCCTTGCCGCGCAGAAGCTCGAGCTGTTGGGCCTCCGCCTCGGCTTTCGTGGCTTTGGAGACGGGAATGTGAATGAATGGAATACCGAAGCTCGCCACGTCGGCCTCGAGATCGGGGTGGTTCGAGATGACCTGGGTGACGGTCATGTCGAGGTCGCCGCGCTTGTTGCGCCAGAGCAGTTCAAGCAGGCAGTGATCGTATTTCGACACCATGATTGCAACGCGCTTCGGCGACGCCACACTCGTGAACGTGTAGGTCATACCGAATCGTCTACCCACCTGGGCGGCGAAGTCGCTCTCGATGCGGGCGAGGGTCGCCGCAAGACCCTCGCGGTGAAAGACGGTGCGCTGAAAGAACTCGCCGCCCTCAGAATCGGTCGAGAATTGCCCGAGCTCAACGATGTTCGCCCCGTGCTCGGCGAGAAAGCCCGCCACGGCGGCCACGATTCCGGGCTGATCGGCGCAGTGAATCGTGAGTCTGCCGAGGTCAGCCGACGCCACGACAGGGTCGGCCTTGGCGAACATCAGCGCTGGTTCAGGCACCATCGACAGCACACTCCTTCTATGCAGAACAGAAAACTTCTATGCAGAACAGAAACTTCCATGCAGAACAGAAACCGCAGAACAGAACTGCAGATCAGAAACTACTACGCTAACGGTTTTTCACCCGGCCACCGCCCACAGTGCGACGGCACTGGCCGCCGCAACGTTGAGCGAGTCGATGCCGTGGGCCATCGGGATGCTCAGCACGGTGTCTGCCGCAGCAAGTGCTTCTGGCGTGAGGCCGTCACCCTCGGCACCGAGCACCAACGCCAATCGTTCAGGTCGGGCATCCCGAGCCACGAACTCGCGCAGCGAAACGGCATCGGGGGTGAGCGCCAGGGCGGCGATATGAAAGCCGGCGTCGTGCAATTGGGGGCCGAGAACGCTCCACTCTGCAGCCCTGGTCCAGGGAGTCTGCAGCACAGTGCCCATGCTCACCCGAATGGCGCGGCGGTAGAACGGGTCGGAGCATCGGGGCGTGACGAGCACGGCGTCGGCGCCGATTGCGCCGACCGAACGAAAGATCGCTCCCACGTTGGTGGGGTCGGCCACGTTCTCGAGCACAACCACAATACGTGCATCACGCAACAGCTCTCGAGCGTCAGAAAGAGCCGGGCGGTTCATCGAGGCAATGATTCCGCGGTGGAGGATGTAGCCCGTGAGCTCGGCGAGCAGCTCGCCGGGGCCGACGAAGATCGGCACCGAGTCGGCCCACGGCCCGAGAGCCGCCCGCGCGTCGTCAACGGAACCGCCGAGCGCAAGCACCGAGCGCGGCTTGTGCCCGGCCCGCACCGCGCGCTCGAGCACCAGCGCCGACTCGGCGAGATACAGCCCGTGTTCCGTTCCCTGAGCCTTGCGCAGGGCCACATCGGTCTGGTGCGAGTAGTCCGCCAGCCGCGGGTCGCTGAGGTCAGACACATCGATCACGTTGATCACGTTCTCGTTGCCCGCCCTGCCTCCGTTCAGGCTCGACACGGGCACGCCGACCGTGCTCTCGCCGGCCGCATTCACGCCGTCGACAACCCTGCTCAGGGTGTCACCGCCACCGGCTTCGCTCACGCGAGCGTGTCATCCGCTCGGCCGTCGTCAGCGCGATCGCCCCCGGCACCGGGCCCGTGGGCCTCGACCTGCTGCGACGAGATCAGCTCCGCACCCGCATGGGCGAGTTCAGCAAGTGCGGCCTCGCTCGAGGCAGCATCGACGCCTGCCACGAGATCGGTGAGCACACGAACCTTACGACCGTGTTCGATCGCGTCGAGTGCCGACGCGCGAACGCAGTAGTCGGTCGCGAGCCCCGCCACATCGATCTCCGTTACGGCGTGGTCGTCGAGCAGCTGGTGAACGGTGTCGCCCTCTTCCGTGGTGCCTTCGTAGATCGAATACGCGGGCCGGCCCTGACCCTTGCGCACGTGAAAATCTATGCTGTCGGCGCTCAGATCGTCGTGATATTCCGCGCCGGCCGTTCCGGCGACGCAGTGCAGAGGCCAGGTGTTCACAAAATCGGGTGACGAGCCAGCGAGCGCGAAATGCCCGCCATTGTCGCTATCGGGGTCGTGCCAGTCGCGAGAAGCGATGACCAGGTCGTACGCATCCGGATGCTCGGCGAGCAGTCGTGAAATGCCCGCGGCCACCGCGGCTCCGCCCTCGACACCGAGCGCACCGCCCTCAGTGAAATCGTTCTGCACATCGATGATGAACAGCGCCTTCTTCACGGATGCTCACTCCTTACACCCTGCCAGGCACGTCAGTGCCGTGCAGGAACGTCAACTGACGAGCAACTCTGCGGCACTCGAATCGGTGCCCGCACTCCCTCGATTCTAGTTGTTCGAGAGGGCGTTGCCGCAGTTGTAGATGCCGACTGTGAGGCTGTCGAGAGCCTCCCGACCGGCGTCGAGCGTGCTGTCGAGGGAGAAGAAAGCAAAAGTAAGAGTTGTGCCATCGGCAGCGTGAACCACTCCCGCAAGCGTGTTCGCAGTGTCGATCGACCCCGTCTTCGCGATGACCTTTCCGTCGACCACAGAATTCGCCCCGGTGAACCGATACGACAGGGTTCCCGTCTGATCGGCCACCGGCAGCCCATCGAGAATGACCCCGAGATTGCCGACCCGGGCGTTGATCTTGTCGAAGAGCGTTGTCAAGAACACCGCCGAAACCGCATCGTCGTTGCTCAGCCCTGAACCATCGACAATGACGAGGTTGCTCACGTCGAGCCCGTAGTTGTCGTGCAGGGCCGCGGGAATCGCCTTCTGCAGCGATCCGAACGAGTTGCCGTCTCCGAGCTTGATCGCGGTCAGCCGTGCGAGCATCTCGGCTTCGGTGTTATCTGAACGCAGAATCGCCTCTTGCACCATCGTCGACACAGGCGCCGACTGAACCGTGCCGAGCGTCTTTGCCCCCGGCGAGGCGGTTCCCGCAACCAATTGCGCACCGGATGCCACGGAACCGAGCGCACTCTGAAATGCCTGGCCGGCCCGGCTCACCGGATCCGAGCTGCGCGGAGACGTGTCGGCGAGAGGGTTCGCCCGGTCGCCGTCGACCATCAACGCCGTCACCTCGGCCGTCGAGCCTTCGCTTTGTTCGATCCTGTCCCACGAGGGCTGCCAGCTGTCACCGCTGAACAGCGAACTGTCGAGCACGATCGTCGAGATCGGCACGCCAGCGTTCGCCGGGTTCGCGCCCCAGGCGGCCTTCACCTGGTTCGCCAGGTCGCCCATTGTCGCCGTGTTGTTGTAGATGTTCGACGTGCCGCTCGCGAGCGTCACATCGCCGCCGCCCACCAGTACCACTGTGCCCGGAGCAGAACCGGCCACCACCGTGGTCGAAATCCTATAGTCGGGCCCGAGAACGGCGAGCGCTGCAGAGGACGTGAGGATCTTCATCACGCTCGCCGTGCGCGAATACACGTCGCCATTGCGATCGAACAGAACTTCGCCCGTGTCGGCCTTTCGCACGGTGCCCTGGAAGGTGCCGAGCCCGGCCGCGCGCGCCAGATCGTCGACCGAGCACGTGCGAACGATGCTGGCCCCCGAGGCGGCCACCGGCTGCGGCCGCCGGGTCGGAACCGGACCGGTAGAGATCGGCCCGAGCGTCGCGCTGGGCAAAGCCGTCGGGGTCACGACAGACGTCTGCGCCGACGCCATGACGGCTCCGGAGGCGAGCGAGCCCAGCGCCAGAACTCCGAAGGCTACCCAGGCACCCGCGACGAGCCAGACACGACGTTGTCGTCTGTGCGCAGGGGCGTGGTCGGGCATCCGGTCAATTTACCATTCGAATCTGAAGGGGTTGTTGCTCGGCTCATTCCCCGGGGTAGGTGAGGCCGATCTGGCGGCGAACCTCGTCGAGCACGCCGATGATCGCCACCGATTCGGCGAGGGGCATCAGCGGGCTGACCCGTTGCCCCGAGGTGATGAGTCGCTCGAATTCCAACGCCTGATACTGCATGCCCCGTGAGACCACCGGATGCTCGTACCGCTCCATCACCTCACCGTTCGAGTCGATCACGCGAAACGTCGTAGGGGTGCACCACGTGCGATCGATCTCGATGCGGGCCTCGGTGCCGAGCACCATGGCAACGTTCGGGCCGGCCGTGTCGAGAGCGAACTGCGACACCGACTGGCGACCGCCCTCATGCTCCAGAATGACGGCCGTCTGCCTGTCGACTCCCGTCACGGTGGGGCTCGACGACGCCAGAACCCTCGTCGGCAGACCGAGAATGTCGATGCCGAACGAGATCGGGTAAATGCCGAGATCAAGCAGCGCCCCGCCGCCGAGCGCCGGATCGTTCAATCGGTGCTTCGGGTCGGAAGGGAAGCGCTGGTAGTGGTTAGCGGTCACCGTGCGCACATCGCCGAGGGTGCCCGCCGCAATCATCTCGCGAATGCGAACCATGTGGGGCAGAAAGCGAGTCCACATAGCTTCCATCACCGCAACATCGTGGGCAGCTGCTTCGTCGGCGAGGGTCTGAGCTTCACGTTCGTTCACTGTGAAGGCCTTCTCGACGAGCACATGCTTGCCGGCACGGATGGCCAGCAGAGCGTTCTTCGCGTGCATCGGATGCGGCGTGGCGACGTAGATCGCATCGACATTCGGATCGGCGGCAAGGGCTTCGTAGCTACCATGAGCCGTCGGCTCGCCGAACCGGCTGGCGAACTCGCGCGCCGATGCCTCGCTGCGCGACCCGACCGCGGTCACGTTCAGGCCCGTGGCCAAGAGGTCAGTGGTGAAGGCCGAAGCGATTCCGCCGGTACCCAGAATTCCCCATCGAACGTCACTCACGCTGTTCCTTTCGTCACCCGCCACTCAATCCGGGCCGCTGAGAAGCCTATTGCAGTCACGCGTCGACGGTGGATGGATGGGTTCTTCGTAGCGCGCAAGCTAGACCTAGCTAGGAGCCGTGGGCAGCGTTTCGGCAGCCGCACGGCTACGCTGCCAGCCCGCTCACGTCATCCCCTCCCACCTGGCATTCTGCAGGCCGAGGCTTCCAGTCAAGAAGGTGGCGAAAGAGTGATGACCGAAGCGGTTCGATGTGTCGCGGGTGACCGCAGTCGTCGCAGTAATCGCTGCGACAGGCTGAACCTGCGGTGGTCGGTAGACCCGATTACCGCCGGCGTTCGCCTGACGCAAGAATAAGGGCCTCCACGCATATCCGCGTGAAGGCCCTTATTGGCGTGGGGCCGCCTATCAGAATCGAACTGATGACCTATTCATTACGAGTGAATCGCTCTACCGACTGAGCTAAGGCGGCCTGGCCGATGTTAGCCACCGACACAGCAAGCAAGCCTATATGAGTGTGCGAAGCTCGCGAAACGAACGGGTCAGCAGAACGGGCATCGAGAGGCTCTCCGCGCTCTCCGCCCAGCAACCCCACGAGTGCCTCATAGCCGCCATCGCAACCAGCGCCGTCAGCGACGCACGATCACGAAGGGTGGCTTGATCAGGGGTTTCATTCGGCCTGGCGGTTGCTAGAGCATCCGCTGTCATGCGCTTCTCGACCAGAGCAGTGAGCTCGGTTTCGAACACGCGCATTCTGCTAATTCGCTGAATCAGCAGGTGCGGCGAGTGATGGATGACTTCCTTACGCAACTGATGAAGCTCAAAATCGTCGGTGTCAGGCACCGCGACGACGAGCATGATGTCGCGCAGACCGTCGAGCACCGGAGTCTCGGGCCCGGCCGACAAAAACGCCTCAACGAGGTCATCGGGAAGCGACGACGCGAGGTGTGATTCGCCGAGCACCGCCGACTCTTTCGAGTCGAAGTAGTTGAAGAAGGTGCGCGGCGAGATGTCGGCACGGCGGCTGATGTCATCGACCGTGACGTTCTCGAGACCCTTGTCGCGGCTCAGTTCGAGCACGGCGAACTGAATCGCACGGCTGGTCGCCTTGCGCTTGCGCTCGCGCAGCCCGGGTTCAGCGGCTGCGACGGGATTGATCGTGTCTGTCACAATTCAATTATTGCAGACTACGCAATATTGCACACCCCTCGAGCCGAATTTCTGGATGATCAACTCGTGCATCTCGGGTCTGAGCTCGGTACGGCCCCGGTCAGAAAATACGTGTTGACCAGAGCCTTCACGCAGTTCGACGAGTTGTAGGCGGTATGCCCTTCGCCCACGAACGTGATCAACTGGGCGCTTTCGAGCTGCTTCGCCACCGACTGGGCGTCTTCGTAAGGCGTGGCGGGATCGTCGGTGGTGCCGATCACGAGAATCGGCTTGGCACCCGGCGCACTCACCGGCGCCGGCGTACGGGTCGCGGGAACAGGCCACGCGGCGCAGCCGATGTCGCCGTACGTCCACCACGGGCCGAAGGTGGGTGAGGCCGCGATGAGTTCGGCGTTCTGCGTGGCGATGGTCGCCGCATCCGTCACGGCCGGGTAATCGAGGCAGTTGATGGCTGTGAAGGCTTCGGTCTGATTGTTTTGATAGGTGCCATCGGAATTGCGGCCGTTGTAGGCATCGGCCAGCTGAAAGGCCAGGTCGGCTCCGCCCTGTTTCACTTGAGCGACCATCTGCGAGAGGTACGGCCAGCTGTCTTTGCTGTAGAGCGGGTAGAAGATGGCGGTGAGCAGGGTCGACGAACCGAGTTCACGACCGTCGCTTGCCTTGATCGGGCTCGCGTCGACAGCCTTCAACAGGGTCTGAACCTGTTGCGTGGCGTTGTCGACGGTGCCTGAGAACGGGCAGTTGGAACCCGAAAGGCAATCGGCGAGATAGGCGCGCATGGCACCCTCGAACCCCTTTGCCTGGCCGATGGTCGAGTCGAACCCGGTCGACGTGGGGTCGACCACTCCGTCGAGCACGAGGCGGTTGACCTTGGTGGGGAACAGGTTCGCGTATTCGCTGCCGATGAAGGTGCCGTACGAGTAGCCCAGGTAATTGAGCCCGGTGTCGCCGACGGATGCACGCAGGGCGTCGAGATCACGAACGGTGCTCTCGGTGTCGACGTGACCGAGCAGCGCACCCGTCTTCTGCTCGCACCCGGCCCCGAAGGCCGTCGCGCTGGCCTGTGAGGCGGCGAGCCACTGCGCCGACCCGCGGGCACCCGGAATGATGTCGTACAGGTACGCGTCCATCTGCGCGGGAGTCACGCACGTGACGGCTGACGACGCCCCGACTCCTCGGGGATCGAAGGCGACCACGTCGTACTGCTTCTGCAACGAAGGGTCTACCGCGAAGTTGATGCTGTCTTTCACGAAGTCGACGGCCGAGACGCCCGGCCCACCCGGGTTGACGAAGAGGGTGCCGAGCCGCGGGCCGCCGCCGGTGGCGGGCTGCTTGATGAGGGCGAGCGAGACGGTGTCGCCCGAGGGGTTGCTCCAGTCGAGGGGAACCTTCGCGGTGGCGCACTCGAACGAGACGTTGCACGTCTCCCACTGAAGCGATTGGTCGTAGAACGGCGCAAGTGCCGCGTCGACCTTCTCGCCCGTGGGCGTCGAGGCGGCGGCGGGCTGCCCCGAGGAGGCTGCACTGCCCGAACCGAACCAGGTCGAGCATCCCGAGAGAACGAGTGCTGCGGATGCCGCGACGGCAATCAGCGCGAGAGCCCGACTGCGGCGGCCGGGTCGGAGAACGGTCACAGTGTTGCCTTTCGCAGAGGGGAAGCGACGGTGATAAGCATGGCCTCCAGCGCCAAAGCCGGTGTCACATTTCGCGAGATTCTCAGCCGGGCCGCAGCAATCGCATCCATGATTGCCAGCGTTTCCGCAGGTTCGGAGGCTCGAGCGAGCTTCTGAAGGCGGGGCTCGATGGCGAGGTTGATCGGTTCGAGCCGCGAGCCGAGTTGCTGAAGCAACACATCGCGGTAGAGCGAGAGCAGGTCGACGAGAATACGGTCGATTCCGTCACGCAGGCTGCGCGTCGACCGTCGCTTCTGGTCGTCTTCGAGGGCCTTCACCTGCGAGCGCAGGCCCGATGGCACGGCCTGCCCCGGCTCGACGCCCAGCGTGCGAAGCGTGCTCTCGCGCTCTTCGGCGTCACGCTCTTCGGTGATCGCGTCGGCGTCGTCTTTGGCCAGGTCGAGCAGGCGGGCGGCGGCGAGAACCGCGTCGGGAACGGTCTGGATGCCCAGTGCGATGTTCAGCGTCTCATCACGTCGAGCGCGGGCGTCTTCGTTCGTGGCCAGCCGATGCGCCATGCCGATGTGACTCTGCGCCTCCCGGGCAGCGCGTTCGGCCGTCTCACGGTCGACGCCGTCGCGCCGCTGCAGGAGGAGCGCCACATCGGCGGCACTCGGAACGCGCAGCCGAACCGACCGCACGCGCGACCGCACGGTCGGCAGCAGATCGGCCTCACTCGGTGCGCAGAGAATCCAAACGGTGCGCTCGGGCGGCTCTTCGAGGGCCTTCAGAAGCACGTTCGAGGTGCGCTCGACCATAC
>JAODBB010000212.1 GCA_025463745.1 Subtercola sp. | reverse complement strand
TATGTGATCATCGGTCACTCCGAACGTCGCACCATGCACAACGAGACCGACGAGGTCGTCGCGGCGAAGGTCGCGGCCGCACTCAAGCACGGCCTCGTGCCGGTGATCTGCGTCGGCGAGACAGCCGAAGACCTCGAGAAGTTCGGCCCGAGCGCCGTTCCCGTGTCGCAGCTGAAGGGCGCTCTCGCGAGCGTTCCCTCTGACGCGAACATCGTGGTCGCCTACGAGCCGGTGTGGGCCATCGGCTCGGGTCAGGCCGCGACACCCGATCAGGCCGAAGCGGTCTGTGCGGCACTGCGCGCCGAGCTCGCCGCAACACTGAGCGCAGGCACCGCCGCGGCCACGCGCATCCTGTACGGCGGCTCGGTGAAGGCCGGCAACATCGCGGGCTTCATGCGCGAGCCGAACGTCGATGGCGCCCTGGTCGGCGGAGCAAGCCTCGACCTCGACGAGTTCAGTGCGATCGTGCGCTACAAAAAGCACGTCGGCGTGTGAGCCTATGGCGCGCCCTTCGGGTGCCGCGAAATGAATCCTCGCGGCAGGTCGACGGTACAGCCTGCGGGGCGCCGCGAATGAATCCTGGCGGCAGGTCGACGGTACAGCGTGCGGGCGCCGCGGCTGTGCATATGGCGCGCCCTGCGGGCGCCGCGAATGAATCCTCGCGGCCGTTGAAGGGTGCGTGCCAACGGGTACGCAATGCTCAAGGTATACTTACTTTGGTCTTTGGGGGAGTATGGTCCCTCGTTTGTTGTGAAAGGTAATCCGTGCAAATCCTTCAAGTCGTTCTTCAGGTGCTTGTCGGCATTACCAGCCTGCTGTTGACACTGCTGATTCTGCTGCACCGCGGTCGCGGTGGCGGCCTGTCAGACATGTTCGGTGGCGGCGTCACGTCTAACCTTGGTGCGTCAGGGGTCGCAGAGCGCAACCTCAACCGCATCACGGTGATTCTCGGGCTCGTGTGGGTTCTCTCCATCGTCGTGCTCGGTCTCATCACCAAATTCGATACCGGCAATTAGGGGAATTCCATGGCATCAGGTGGCAGTGCAATCCGAGGTTCACGCGTTGGTGCGGGGCCCATGGGCGAACAAGATCGCGGCTACCACGCCGATCGAATCAAGATCTCCTACTGGGACGCGCTGGGCAACGAAACCGTTCGGTACTTCGCAGCCAACCTGCCGTCTGAAGAGATTCCCGAAACAATCGACTCCCCGCAGTCGGGCCTCCCGGCCGGTCGCGACCAGCTGAACCCGCCCTCGGTCGCCAAGCTCGAGCCCTACAAGACGCACCTCGCGTACGTCAAAGAGCGCCGCACCGAGGAAGAGGCCGCCCAGCTTCTCGAAGACGCCCTCGCACAACTGCGCGCGCGTCGTGGCACGGCCACTCCCGTCGCCAACTAACGTTCTCATGCCCTTTTCCATCCGAACGGAGGCCGTTACGCCCAACGTGAGGTCGTTGTAGAGGCCTCAAACCGGGCGTAACCGCCTCACTGAGGTGGTGACGGCACGACCGGCTCAGTACGAGGGAGCGATCAGGCTCTCCGGCACCTCAGCGGCAGCCTCTTTGTCGACGAAGAACACGGTGCGCTTGCGGCCCTCGGCACCTGCAACGGGCACCTCGTCGACACTCGCCCCGGCGAGAGCAAGCCCGAGCGCCGACGCCTTGTCTGCGCCGGCGAGCACGAGCCAGATGCGGTCGGCCGACTGGATGACCGGCAGTGTCATACTCACACGAAGTGGTGGAGGCTTGGGGGAGTCACGCACAGGGATGACGATGGCATCGCGCACCGTGATGCCCTCCATACCGGGAAACAGCGAAGCGATGTGGCCGTCAGGGCCCACCCCGAGAAACAGAATGTCGAAGCGCGGGTACGGTGCGGCATCCGGAGCAGCGTCAGCAAGCTCACGAGCGTAGGCTGCGGCGGCCTCATCGAGATCGGGGATCTCGTCGCTCGGCGCCATCGGGTGAATCTTCGCCTCGTCGACGGGAATGTGGTCGAGCAGCGCCTCGCGCGCCTGCAACTCATTACGGTCGGCACTGTTCTTCTCGACGAATCGCTCGTCGCCCCACCAGAAATGGATGCGCTGCCAGTCGACGTTCGTCTGAGCCGGCGAATTACGGATGGCCGACATGACGTCGGTGTTCACGCTGCCGCCACTCAGCACCACGTGCGCCTCATCGAATTCGTCGAGAATGTCGATGATCTTGGTGATGAACCGGGCCGCTACGGCACCCGCCAGCGAGTCTTTGTCAGGATGAACGAGAACACGACGATCAGTTGTCATTGATTCCAGCTTTCAGAGCACTCATGTTTCGGGTGGACGCTCACTACGAACGGGCTTTGGGGCTTACGTGATGATGCTGATGACGCCAGTGTCGACACTGACATTCGTCGACGCGAACAGTTCAGCGAGCCCGACGGAGATGACCTCACCATACAGGTCGTCCGGGTCGAGCCGGCGCAGCTCCTCGGCGAGACAGTCGCGCAGATTGCGGCGCGGCAGCGAGAGGTCGTGAGTCGGCTGGTTCGGCTGAACGAGGGTTGCCACGTTCGGAATCTCGCGGGTGAGATCGATCGTGCCCGACTCGCGCACGAGCTTCACGCTGTGGATGCCGCTCGAGCCGTCCGCGCGTTTCGTGAGGCCGTAGGTGACGGGCGCCTGCAATTGGTGCCCGAGCCACGCCGCGAGCAGCAGCGTCGAGGGGGAGTCGGGGGCGCCTTGCACCTCCACGGCGGTGACCGGCTCGTACGGCGGTTGGTCGAGCACCGCAGCGAGCTGGGCGCGCCAGAGCGTCAGTCGCGTCCACGCGAAGTCGGTGTCGCCGGGCGCGTAGGTTTCGGAGAGCCGGATGAGCGATTCGACCGGGTTCGGGTGGTTTGAGGCATCCGTGATGCGGCGCTGAGCGATGCGGCCGAGACTCGACGTCGACGCCTTCTCGGGCGACTCGCCGGGCCACCATACGACGACGGGCGCGTCGGGCAGCAGCAGGCCCGTGACCAGGCCTTCTTCGTCTGTGGCTGCGGCACCGTAAGCCTTCAGCAGCACAACCTCACTCGCGCCGGCGTCGCCGCCGACCCGAATCTGGGCGTCGAGCCGGGCGCCACGACCCGTGCGGGCGTCGTCGGGGTTGGTGTCGGTCGATACCACGATGACGCGCATCGGATGCTCGCGCGAAGCGTCATTGGCCGCCTCGATGGCCTCTTCTTCATGCCCGAGGCTCGTGCGAATGACGAGCGTCAGAACCCGCCCCAGAGCGACAGCGCCGCCCTCTTCGCGAATCTTGACCAGTGCCTTTGAGATCTTGCTGGTATTGGTGTCAGGAAAATCGACGATCATGGACGTCTCCAGGTTCTACCGTCACGGGCGAGTAGTTCATCGGCGGAATCGGGGCCCCAGGTACCGGGACGGTACTGATCGGG
>JAODBB010000042.1 GCA_025463745.1 Subtercola sp. | reverse complement strand
CGGAACAGTGACCCTGATCAGTTCCCGGCCGAGCAGGGGCGGCCGGCCCTGCCAGGTTGCTGTTCATCCGTCTGGGCGATGGATCGTAACGTCGAACTACGCTGGCGCGACGTTCACCGTCATTGCGGTTGCACCTGGCGGGTGGCTGGGCGAGGTCACGTCGGTGATCGAGCATCAGGGGCGGGGTATCCACCCGACCAGACAAGATCAACCTCACCCGCACACGGTGCTCTTCACGCCCGATGGCTGTTGGGCTCTGCTGGTGGATGTGGGACTCGATACGATCAGCGTTCACGCGTTCGACCGGGGCAGGCTGGAACCCGAACCGTCCTGCGTCGCGCGGTGTTCGCCAGGTGCCGGCCCGCGCCATGCGATCTGGCTGACCGACCACATGCTGGCGGTCGATGAGGAGATCAGCGGAACGCTTTCGACGTTCGCCTGGAACGGGCGCGGTCGGCTCGTGGGGCCGATCTCGACCGTATCGTCGACGCATGAAGGCGCGTCTGACGCCTGGCCGTCTGAGATCCAACGCGTCGACGGGCGTTCCGCGTTCGTCGCAAACCGTGCGCGCGGCCTGCTCACGGCGTTCTCCGTGAGGCCGGCGCCAAACGAGTGCTCAGCTGCACAGTGCTCATCGGCGCTGGAGTCGATGCGAGACATCGCTTTGCCCTCGCCGAACGTCAGGCACTTCTGGGCAGACTCCGCGGCTGCCTATCTCGCCATGCAAGACTCTGATCGATTGGTTTCTCTCGATCTCGCGAGCGGTTCGATTCTCGATGCTCTGCCGATCGGCAGCCCGGCCTACGTCGCAGTAGTCACTCGAATCGAAACGGCCGCAGGGAGGGGAAAGGTGTCGTAGCGTGGAGATATGACGATTTCGCTCGGATACCAGATTCCCAATTTCACTTACCCGGGCGGCGTCGAGTCGCTGTTCGATACCGTGGTCGCGCAGGCCCGCGACGCGGAGGCAAGCGGGTTCGACACGGTGCTCGTGATGGACCACTTCTACCAGCTGCCGGGCATCGGAACCCCCGATCAGCCGATGCTGGAGGCGTATTCGACGCTGGGCGCCCTGGCGGCGTCGACGAGCACCATCCAGCTGTCAGCCCTTGTGACCGGCAACACGTACCGCAACCCGACGCTTCTCGCCAAGACGGTGACCACGCTCGATGTGATCAGTCACGGCCGCGCGATTCTCGGCATCGGGGCCGGCTGGTTCGAGTTCGAGCACGAGCAGCTCGGGTTCGATTTCGACACGTTCACGGAGCGGTTCGAGAAGCTCGATGAGGCTCTGCAGATCATCCACCCCATGCTTCGTGATGAGCGGCCAGAGGTGACCGGCAAGTGGTACCGGGCGCACGGGGCGATGAACGTGCCGCGGTTCCGCGAGAGCATCCCGATCATGCTGGGCGGGCAGGGCGAGCGCAAGACCTTCCGCCTGGCGGCGCGTTACGCCGACCACATGAACATCATCTGCGCCATCGGTGACCTGCCCCGCAAGGCTCAGGTTCTGAAGCAGCGCGCCGAAGAGATCGACCGCGACCCGGCAACGCTGAGAACGAGCTACCTCGCCAGCGCGGCGGTCGTCGAGACGCAGGCGGAGGCCGACGCGATTCTGGCGGCCATCCCCGAGGAGCGGCGCGCCGGAGCCCTCGTGGGTACCGCAGACCGGATCGCGGAGCGTGTCCAGACCGAGATTCTCGATGCGGGTGTTGATGGCGTGATCGTGAACGCTCCGGTCAACGGGCACGTGCCCGGTGTCGTGACGGCGCTCGGCGAGGCGCTGGCTCCGTTGGTGCGGGCGTAGGGAGGTCGGGTCACGCACGTCACTCGCGGGGCTGGAGCGAGAGTAGATGGTCTCGTAGGCCCGGAATCGCGAAGGTGCCCTGGCCATATCCTGAGTTGGCAGCGTTTCGACGAGCACGATCGCCGCGTGCATCCGATGAGCGCAGCGGAGCGTTTGAGGCTTGATGCGATGAGCGATGAGCGATGAAGAAGTGAACGAGCTGTATTCGCTGGCATCTTCGCGACATTGGGCAGACGGGGTGGATGATCGGGCCTTCGGCCAGTGGCGAGATGCTCAGCTTCGGCTCACTCAGCTCGGTCATCTCGTGCCGCTGAACGAGCATCCTGAGCGCCGATCGCTTCCGGCGCTGATCTCAGCGTGGGAGTCGGGGTTGACCCGTATCGTTCAGCTGCCGTACGAGGGGTACTTCGCTGATCGGATCAGCCGGCAGTGCTTGGTTGTGTCAGAACAGGCTCGCCATGATGCCGGGCTCTACGACAAGGCTCTCTCCGAACCACCGCGAATCTAGTCGGCAGCTCGGCAGGCGCCGACGCGTCGGCAGGGGCTGCACGGGCGGCCTTGGTGCCGCGAGTTCTAGGGGCTCGAAGTCGCGAAATCGCTGATCGCCTGGATGACCGGCAGCACGGCACGCCCGCGATCGGTGAGCTCGTACGAGACAGACGCCTTGCCCGCAGAACCTTCGGTGCGGGCGACGAGGGCACGATCATCCAATGCTCGGAGGCGTGCCGTCAGTGTGACGGGGCTGACGCCGTCGAGCAGGCGTTGCAGGTTGCAGAACCGCAGGGGTTCGCCGGCGCGGTTCAGTTCTTCGACGATGCGCAGCACCCAGTAGTCGGCGACGAGCTTGAGCGCGTCTTCGCCGCAGCGGCCCATCGTGGAGTTCGACATGCCTCGAGCTTAGTTGCTACAGTCTGGGTAGCACTACAAGTTTTGTAGCGAATGCCGTGCCGCGCCGGCGGCCCAACCGAATCGAGACCACATGCATCGAATCGCCCTCATCGTCGCCAGCACTCGCACCACTCGCTTCGCCGACAACCCGCTCGCCTGGATTCTGCCGAAGCTCACGGGCTTCGAGGTCGACGTGGTCGATCTCCGCGACCTCAACCTGCCCTATTACGACCTGCCGACACCGCCGGCGTGGTCGCACCGGCAGTACTCCTCAGAGGCAGAGCGGATGCTCGGCGAGCGCCTCGACGCGGCAGACGGTTTCATCGTCATCACGAACGAGTTCAACCATGGGTACTCGGCCGCGCTGAAGAACGTGCTCGACCACTACTTCATCGAGTTCTCACATAAGCCGATCGCATTCGTCGGATACGGTAATGTCGGCGGCAGCCGCGCCATCGAGCAGTTGCGCCAGGTCGCGATCGAGCTCGATATGGTTCCGGTCAAGGTCTCGGTGAACATCATGGGCCCGCAGTTCTTCGCCATTCGCGAGGGCGTACCCGTCGACGAAGCCTTTGCGCCACTCGAAGACGCGCTGAAGCGGATGCTCGAGGGATTCACCTGGTGGGCAGACGCCACCTCGGCGGCACGGCTCGCCGCGCTGCCGGCAGCCCAGCCGGCGGCATAGCCCCCACGCAGTCCCGGGATTGCCCCGACGGGGTCAGTAATACGTGGGCGGTCGGTAACGCTCGTCAGAGACGTCGGCGAAGGCGACGACTTCGTATTGGATCTGGGCCACCATGAGGGCCCCGTCGTTCCAGGAGGTTGCTTCGTTCTCGGGGGAGTCCCAGCCGCGGAGCCAGTGGTGGTGAAGCTCCCAGAAGTCGTACCACTTCGTTATTCGGGCCTCTAGCTCGGGTGAAAGACCGAGGTCTGACGGG
>JAODBB010000200.1 GCA_025463745.1 Subtercola sp. | reverse complement strand
GCGCGGGGCTCGCAACGACGGTCGCATTACCGGGCGAGCCGGGCGCCTGACGCGCGAGCTTATGAATTCGTGGGAGCTGACGCTCTCCACTTTCAACCATGTTCGGGTCGAAGTCGGCGAGGTGGCGGGAGACTACCTTGCACTGATGACCAAACACGGTCTTTCTTCGATGGATGCCATCTCAGACTTTTCATTGATCCGACGCGGGTGTCAAGCTGTCGGCGGCGCCGTGGAGGAATAGCTAAAAAGCTGTCGCTCTCCCTGATGATGGCTGAAAGAGGAAATGCCATGGCGGTCTGTTGCAGAAATTCTGGATCGCGAGTAACGTACAACCAAATGGTTGTAGATCAAGTACTCACTGACGAAGACGTGAACCGCATCTTCCGAGCCCTCGCCGACGCGACGCGGCGCGACATCGTTCGCCGCACGCTGGTCGCCGAGGTCTCGGTTTCGCAGCTCGCGGATTCATACGACATGTCGTTCGCGGCGGTGCAGAAGCACGTCGCTGTGCTCGAGGAGGCGAGGCTCGTGACGAAAGAACCGCGCGGCCGAGAGCGGATGGTGCGGGGTGAACCCGAGCGCATCCGCCAGGCACAGCGCTTGCTCGACCAGTTCGAGCAGCTCTGGCGTTCGAGAATCGACCGCCTCGACGCGCTGCTCGGCGAGCCCGACGAAAGCCAGAACACCCGGAACCAAAACGAGAACGAGAAAGAGAAAGGCTGATCATGCCCGTAACATCCGTCGAGAAAGACCTCGACAAGCTCACCATCACCATCGTCGCCGATTTCGTGGCGCCCCTCCCACGGCTCTGGGACGCGTACATCGATCCGCGTCAGATCGAGCGGTTCTGGGGTCCGCCGACGTACCCGGCGACGTTCATCCGTCACGACGCCGCACCCGGCGGCCGCAGCTTCTACAAGATGACCGGGCCGACCGGCGACGAGCACCACGGCTGCTGGGAGTGGGAGGCGATTGCCCCGAAGCAGTCGTTCGAGGTGATCGACTGGTTCGCAGACGCGACCGGCGCCCCGAACACCGACCTGCCTTCGACACGCATGACGTTCGCTTTCGAAGCGACGGATGCTGGATCCCGCCTCACGAGTACGTCGCACTTCGGCTCGCTCGAGCAACTCGAGCAGCTTGTCGGCATGGGCATGCTCGAGGGTACGAAGGAGGCCATGGCTCAGATCGACACGGTGCTCGCCGACCTCGCGGCATTCGCTGTCGACCGGGATGCCGAGGCGCAACTCCTGAGCGATACGCAGGTGCGCGTAGCGCGCATCATCCGCGGCCCGGTCGAGGAGGTCTGGCGCGCGCACAACGACGCCGACCTGCTGAAGCAGTGGTTGCTCGGCCCGGATGGGTGGACGATGCCGGTGTGCGAGGTCGCGACGGCCGTGGGCGATACGTACCGCTACGTGTGGGAGCCCGTGGATGGCGGCGAAGGCTTCGGCTTCACTGGTGAGCTGCTCGAATCCGAGCCGCCGAACCGATCGGTCACGACGGAGGCCATGATCGGTATGGACTTCCCGGCGACGCTGAACGAGCTCACGCTCACTCCCGTGGAGGCCGGCACGCTCCTGTCCCTCGTCATCACTTACGCGAATGTCGAGCAGCGCGACGCGGTGCTCGCCTCGGGCATGACGAGCGGCATGGAGACGAGCTACGAGCGCCTTGAAGGGCTGATCGGGCACCGCGTGCACGCGTAGCTTCACGAAGCCAGGGCTCGGCTGGCCGTGCCGACGAAGGGCGGCCTTATCCCTCGGCACACCGAGAGCGGGGGTGTCTCCCGTTCGGAGCGGATGCCGCATCGTTGCGGCACCCACTGCAAACCCTGCCAGCCGAGCTCGACCGCGACGAGCATCAGCGCCCGCCGAAGTAGCCGGCGATGTCGTGATCGGCCTGCGAGGAGGCGTGCGTCTGCGCTGCAGCTGCTGCGGCGGTGGCATCGCCGGCCGCGAGCGCTGCGATGATGGCGTCATGTTCGCTCACGACGCTGTTCCAGTCTGACGCCTCTAGAGGTTCTGCGACTCGATGGCGACGCACCGACAGCAGCAGCGTCTCGCTGAAGTCGACGAAGATATCGAAGTTGGTGGCCTCGGCTATGTCGATGTGGAATCGGTAGTTCAGCTGCCCGAGTTCGTCGAGCCTGCCGGAGTCGAGGGCTTGTTTCATGGCCGCCTGCACGGTCTCGAGTTCGGCAAGCCGCTCGGGTGAAATGGTGCGCGCGGCTATTGAGGCGATGAGTGGCTCGAGCTGCTCACGCGCCAGGTAGACGCCCTGCAGCTGAACCACGCTCACCGCGGCGACCGTCGGCCCCACGTGCTGTTGCGAGATGACGAGATTCTGCGCTTCGAGGCGCCCGATGGCTTCGCGCACGGGAATCTTGCTGACGCCCAATTCTTTGGCCAGGGCATCCATGCTCAGCCGTTGTTCTGGCTTGTAAACGCCAGAGAGGATGTTCTCCCGAAGAAACTCGTAGACCTGGTCGGCCTTGCTCGGCACACTCGGTAGCAGAGACGATGCAGACGACATTTCACAATCGTAACGAGAAAGGCGCTTGTCCGTACATCAGATATCGGATACGATCAGTGTCACTGAGCCAATGGCGGCTCACCTGACAGCCAATGGAGGCCTCATGAACCAGCAAGCGGGCGGCACTGTGCCACTGACACAACCCGTGCCGTCGACCCGACGACGTGTGATGGCGGCGAGCACCGTCGGAACCGTTATGGAGTGGTACGACTTCAACCTCTACGGGCTGGCATCTGCGCTGATCTTCGGCCCGCTGATCTTCGGCACGTCGAGCGTCGGCGGCACGCTGGCCTCGTTCGCCACTTTCGCCGTGGGTTTCGCTGCCCGGCCGATCGGCGGCATCATTCTCGGGCACCTCGGCGACCGCATCGGGCGCAAGAAGGTGCTGATGATCACCATGTTCGGCATGGGTATCGCAACCGCACTGGTCGGGCTGCTTCCCACGTACGCGCAAGTGGGCATCTGGGCGCCGATTCTGCTGATCGCGCTGCGCATTTTGCAGGGCTTCGCGGTGGGCGGTGAGTTCGCCGGCGCCACTCTGCTGACCATCGAGAACGCGCCGGAAGGAAAGCGTGGGCTCTTCGGCGCTATTCCCGCCATGGGCACGGGCGCCGGGTTCGTGCTGGCGAGTGCCGTGTTCGCGTTGGTATCGCTTCTGCCGAACGACGCCTTCCTGACCTGGGGATGGCGGATTCCGTTCTTGATCAGCATCGCGCTCGTCTTCTTCGGTGTGTGGCTTCGGCGCGGAATCACGGAGACTCCTGTCTTCGAGCAACTCGAGGCGGCAGGCAAGCGCGAGCGGTTCCCCGTGCTGGCCGTACTGCGCACACAGCCGGGAGCGATCATCCGCACCCTCGGCATCACGATCTCGGGTTTCGTCTTCGGCTACATGGTGCAGTCGTTCTCCCTGAATTACGGCGTCTCGACGGTTGGCGTCTCGCGTTCGATCATGCTGTGGGCGGTGGCCTGCGCCTCTGCCCTCGAAATAGCCTCGATTCCGTTCTGGGGCTGGCTCAGCGACAAGATCGGGCGCAAGGTCATGGTCTCGATCGGTCTGGCGTTCACCGTGCTCTTCATTTTTCCCTTCTTCTGGATGCTCAACACGGGTAACACGGCCCTGATCTTCCTCGCGCTGATCCTGGCGCTGCCGATCGCCAAAGACATGGTGTTCGGGCCGCAGGCCGCCCTCGTCGCAGAACTCTTCGACTCGCGTGTTCGGTTCAGCGGTGTCAGCTTCGGCCGCGAGATCGGCGGTGCCATCTTCGGTGGCACGGCCCCGTTCATCGCGACGGCGATTCTCGCGGCATCCGGCTCGATCAACGGCATCGCGATCTACGTCATCGTGGCCTGCGCACTGACGTTCATCGCTGTGCTGACCGGGCGCGAGCTGTCGAAGAAGAAGATGACCCACGTCGAGGCGCTCGACGACCTGCCCACCATGTCTGCGCCGCTTGCGCCCGCAGACGCGCTCACCGAAAGAAGAACCGCATGAACATCGACCTCACCGGTCGTATCGCCCTCGTCACCGGAGCCGCACAGGGCATCGGCCTCGAAATCGCCACTCAGCTCGCGGCGGCCGGAGCACACACCGTGCTCTCCGACATCAACCCCGCCGTCGCGGAGCAGGCCGCGCAACTCGCCGAGCGAGGTGGCAGCACGTCGTGGGTGCAACTCGACACCGCGAGCGAGGAGTCGGTGGCCGCGGCCGTCGAGCAGATCGGGGCGAACGTCGGGGCGCTGGGCATCCTGATCAACAACGCCGGCATCAGCACACCCCGCGCGACGCTCGAAACCTCGCTCGCGCAATGGCAGCGGGTGCTCGACGTGAACCTGACCGGGCCGTTTCTCGTGTCACGGGCAGTTCTGCCCGGCATGCGCGACGCCGGCTGGGGGCGCATCGTGAACATGTCGTCGTTCAACGCGAAGTCGTCACCGGTGAATGGCGACAACGCCTCGTATGCGGCATCGAAGGCGGGGCTCACCGGCCTCATCCACAATCTCGCCGTGGAGTTCGGGCCGCACCAGATCACGGTGAACGGCATCGCACCCGGCATCGTCGACACGGCGCTGCTGCGTGGGGCGCATTCTCCCGAGCGGCTGGAACAGCTGAAGTCGCGGCTGCCCGTCGGCCGGTTCACGACAACCGCAGATATCGCAGCCCTTGCCGTGTTCCTCAGTTCCGACGTGGCCCAGTCGATCACCGGCGAGATCATCAACGTCAACGGAGGGCTGTATTTTGACTGACCTGGCTTCTGAACGCCGCTCGGCCGAGATGGATGCCCGTACCGGAGCCCACGGCCGTGACCACCGCGATGCGGCGGCCGAGCATCCCGTCATCGACACCGACCCCGGCATCATCGTGTCGGTCGAGGCGATCGCCTTGGCGGCGAGGTTCGCGGACTTCTACGCGAGCCCTGACGATGTTCCCGACTGGCTGTTGTTTCCCGCAGCGAGCCATCGTGTGCTTCCGCGACAGGGGCAGTTTGCCACCCTCGTAAAGATCACCACCGATCGCGGCCTGGTTGGCATCGGCGAGTGCTATGGCTTGCCCTCGCCGCAGGTGACCGGAACTCTGATCACGACGGTGCTGGCGCCGCTGCTGATCGGGCGGGATGCTCAGTCGACCACGGCGATCTGGGAGACCCTCTTTCAGAGCCAGGCGGCTGGTGGTCACACTCGGGGCTTCTACCTCGAAGCCATCGCAGGGATCGACATCGCGTTGTGGGATCTGCGGGGCAAGGCCGCGGGCCAGCCGGTGCATCGGCTGCTCGGCGGCCCGGTTCGCGAACACATCGACTGCTACGCGAGCCCAGTTCCCCTGCACCAGACGGTGGCGGAGTCGGCGGCGCATGCTCGCAGTTTCGTCGACCAGGGGTTTAAGGCGCTCAAGGTGAAGATCGGGCGCGGCGCGAAGACCGACGGCGCCCATCTCGCAGCGGTTCGCGCCGAGGTCGGCGACGACATCGAGATTCTCACCGATGCGAATTGTGCCTATACGCTCGACGCGGCCACCGAGGTCGCTCGCGTGCTTGAGCAGAACGGCATCCGCTGGTTCGAGGAGCCACTGCACATCGTCGACCTCGACGGTCTTGCCGAATTGCGCCGCCGCACCGGGCTCACCATCGTGACGGGGGAGACGAGCTTCACCCGGTTCGACCTGCGCGAATACATCAGCAGGCAGGCGGTCGACGTCTACATGCCCAACATCGCCCGATCGGGCGGGTTCACTGAGGCAATTCGCATCGGCGCTGTCGCGTCGACCTTCGGCGTCGACATCGCTCCGCACGGGGTCGGGTCGGGCGTCAGCCTCGCCGCCGCACTGCACCTCTGCGCGGCGATGCCGAACCTCCGAACGTACGAGTATAACCGTCTGCCCAACGCGTTGCGCGAGAACATCCTGCTCGACCCCCCGGTCTTCGCCGACGGCAAACTGACCGTGCCGAGCGGCCCAGGGCTCGGCATCACGCTCGACGACGACGTGGTGGAGCAGTTCACGATCGCCAGGTACCACGCATGAACCGCCCCTTCGTTGAGCATCTTGCCGAGCATCCACTCATCGCGATTCTGCGCGGTGTCTCGCGGCATGCCCTCGCAGCGACGATCGACACACTGGCAGAGGCCGGCGTCGAAACACTCGAGGTGACGCTGCCAACTCCCGGGGCTGCCCAGGCGATCAGCGAGGCACGAGAGCGGCACCCGAACCTGGTGATCGGGGCCGGAACGGTCACGACGGCCCAGCAGGTCGACGCAGCGCTGGCCGCGGGAGCGATGTTTCTCGTGAGCCCGAATACCGACCCTGCCGTGCTGGCACGGGCCGCCGAGGTCGAGCTGCCGTTTCTGCCGGGGGCCTTCAGCCCGAGCGAGATTCTGCTCGCCTGGCGGCTCGGTGCCGCCGGGGTCAAGGTGTTTCCGGCTCGTTCGCTCGGGCCGCGCTACATCACTGACGTGCATGCGCCGCTTCCCGAGATTCCGCTCGTCGCGGTCGGCGGGGTCGGGCTGGTGGATGTTCGCCCGTACCTCGACGCGGGAGCGCTGGCCGTGGGCGTCGGGTCGCCGCTGCTCGGAGACGCCCTCGAAGGCGGTTCGCAGCACGAGCTGCTGAAGCGGGCGCGGCTGTTCGTCGACGCGCAGTGTCCTACGGGCGACAGCGGTCACGGCGCGAGTGGCCCCCGGGCGACCAGACAGCCTGAGATTCAGGTGGCGGTGCGGCGCTGATGGCGAGCATCGTCACACTGGGGGAGGCCATGATGACGTTCTCGGTGGCAGGCGTCACGCCGCTCCGGCACGGCAGCACCGCGAGTGTCTCGATGAGCGGCTCCGAGGCCACCGTCGCGATCGGGGCCCGCCGGCTCGGCCACGAGGCAGTGTGGATCAGTCGACTGGGCTCCGACGAACCCGGCGAGATGGTGCGCTCCCGGATGCTCGGCGAAGGCGTCGCGGTCTACGCCGACCGGGCATCCGAACCCACCGGGCTCATGCTGAAGGAGCACCCCCGGGCTCACGCCCGCCGCGTGCAGTACTACCGGGCCGGTTCGGCCGCCGCGGGCATCACCGCGAACGACCTCCCCGTGAACGTCATCGAGAACGCCGACATTCTGCACTCGTCGGGAATCACGGCGGCACTCGGCGAGAGTGCGGCCGCCACGCTTATCGAGGCGATTCGTCGGGCACGGGCATCCAAAACCCTCGTGAGCTTCGACGTGAATCACCGATCGAAATTATGGTCGGCAGAGCAGGCACGGGCGACGATGTTGCCCCTGCTGTCGAGCATCGATGTGTTGTTCGCCAGCCACGACGAGGCGCAGCTTCTGCTCGAATCGGCCAGTGACGACCCCGTAGCGCTGGGCACTGAACTGAGACGGCTCGGGCCCTCGGGTGTGGTGATAACCCGCGGAGCGCACGGCGCGTGGCTCGTCGATGACAGCGGCGCATTCTTCGCCGAGCCCGTTGCCACCACCGAGATCGACCCGTTCGGTGCCGGCGATGCCTTCGTCGCCGGTTACCTCTCGACACTGCTCGACGGCGGATGCCCGGCGCGGGCCCTCGCCCGAGCCAGCCTCGCCGCTTCGCTTGCCGTCTCGAGCGAGGGTGACTGGGAAGCGCTGCCCGACCGGGCGGAAGTGGAGGCACGGGGCCTGAGGCCGGCGACGGCGGTACCGACGGCTGGAGCCGGAACCGGAACCGGGGCAGGTGTCGGGGTCGGGCCTGGGGCCGGATCGGCTGGGGCCGCGGTGAACGCGATGTCTGCGATCGAGCTTGGCGCCATTGCGCGATGAGCGAGTTCGTTCCCGTGCCTCTCGCGCGAGGATCTTTCGCGCGAGAATCGCGCCAGATCGCTCGCGGGCACTCCGTGCGAGCTTCACAAGCGCCTCGGATGCTCGCCGTTGGCTCCTATACGCCGGCAACGGGCGGCCGCGGAACGGGCATCAGCATTGTGACTGTCGACGAGGGCGGGCGTCTGCGTCTCGTCTCTCAGACCGCAGCCGACTCGCCATCGTTTCTGGCGTGGTGGGGGCCCACGCGCACTCTGTTCGCGGCCAACGAGACCGCTGAGGGTGAGGTGTCGTCGTTCGCGCTCACGGCAGACGGAACAGTGACCCTGATCAGTTCCCGGCCGAGCAGGGGCGGCCGGCCCTGCCAGGTTGCTGTTCATCCGTCTGGGCGATGGATCGTAACGTCGAACTACGCTGGCGCGACGTTCACCGTCATTGCG
>JAODBB010000196.1 GCA_025463745.1 Subtercola sp. | reverse complement strand
GTCGCATGCCCAAATCCCAGCCCCTGGCCGTGAAGTAGTTCGTACGTCGCCTCCCGCGTTGGCCGCGGCCAAAGCTTAGGATTTCGTCACAATTCGCATGCAGTGCGCCGCAGGGGCGGCGGCGCACTAAACTAGTGGCGTGCTCCGGGGTCGGTGAGAATCCGAACCGGCGGTTATAGTCCGCGAACCGAGGCGCATCCTGCGACGTGGGGTGCACCGAGGTTGATCTGGTGAAATTCCAGAACCGACGGTCATGAGGGTGTTCTGCGCCTTCAGTAGTCCGGATGAGAGGTGCACACGTGCTGTGGGCTTTTCGGCTCCCGGTTCGAGCGCATTGCGCATTCCCGGAGCTCGTCGACGACGAGGATTCCGGATGACCACCGCCCCAGGCACGAACTCGAGCAGCCTGCTCGGGTCTGCCCCTGCTGCGCCGCGCATCGACAGCACCGGCGCATCCGCACCGACCGCCCCCAGTGCAGCCAATGCACCAAGTGCACCCACCCCACCCCACGCCGCATCGAGCCCCGCCATCCCCGCCGCCATGCGTCGCGCGATCGAACTCTCGTATCGGGGCCCGACGTGGGGCGGCAACCCGCAGGTCGGGTGCGTGCTGCTCAGCCCCGACGGAACGACGCTCGCCGAAGGCTGGCACCGCGGAGCCGGCACCGCTCACGCCGAGGTTGACGCGCTCACGAACCTCGCCGCCCTCACGCCGACGCCACCGGCAGCGCCCGCATCCCCAGCCATCCTGACCCCAGCCGGCCAGACCCCATCCACCGCACCCACCCCGCAAGCTGCCCGCGGCGCCATCGCGGTCGTGACCCTCGAGCCCTGCAACCACACGGGCCGCACCGGCCCCTGCACCCAGGCCCTCATCGCCGCGGGCATCACCGAGGTGTACTTCGCCGTGGCTGACCCGGGCGGCAGGTCGGGCGGGGGTGCAGCGACGCTGGCGGCCGCCGGCGTGAAGGTGCACGGCGGCATTCTGGCCGACGAGGTCGAGCAGAGCATCCGCCCGTGGCTCACGGCCACGCGTACCGGCCGGCCGTACGTGACGGTGAAGTGGGCTTCGAGTCTCGACGGGCGCGCGGCGGCTGCCGACGGGTCGAGCCAGTGGGTGACGGGGCCGGATGCCCGTGCCGACGTTCACCTCCGCCGAACCGCGGCCGACGCCATCGTGGTGGGCACCGGAACCCTCACGGCCGACAACCCGAGCCTCACCGCCCGCGGCGATGGAGGCGAGCTCCTGCCGCATCAACCCGTCGCCGTTGTGATCGGCGAGCGGGGCATCCATGCCGGCGCAGCCGTGCTCCGCCACCCGCATCCACCCCTCGAGTACCGAACGCGCGACCTCGAACAGGTGCTCGCAGACCTCTTCGAGCGCGGCATGCGTTCGGTGTTCGTCGATGGCGGCCCCACCCTCGCCAGCGCCCTGCTCGCCGCCGGGCTCGTCGACGAACTGGTGATCTACCTCGCCCCGATGCTGCTCGGCGGCCCGCGCACGGCACTCACCGACCTCGGCATCACCTCGATCGCGGATGCCCGGCTGCTCGAGCTCGAATCGGTCGACCTGCTCGGGCCCGACATCCGGCTCGTGGCGCATCCGCGCTCGCCGACCGGCCCGCCGCACACCCTCGAAGCTCAGACACCTGCCCCAGCCTCACCGAAGGAGACACCGGATGTTCACCGGAATCATTGAAGAAAAAGGTGAAGTCGTCTCGATCGAACCGAGCGCCGACGTCATCCGCCTCACCCTGCGCGCCCCGCTCTCGGTGGTCGGCGCAAAACACGGCGACTCCATCTCGGTCAGCGGGGTGTGTCTGACCGTGGTCGGCCAGTCGGCCGACGGCTTCACGGCAGACGTCATGCAGCAGACCCTCGACATGAGCACGATCGGCGCGCTGAAGCCCGGCGACCAGGTGAATCTCGAACGCGCGGCGCTCGTCGGCGATCGGCTCGGCGGCCACATCGTGCAAGGCCACATCGACGGAACCAGCGTGGTTCTGGCGGTGAATCCAGGCGAGGCGTGGAGTGTGCTGCGGTTCAGCCTGAGCCCGGAGCTCGCTCGGCTCGTGGTCGACAAGGGGTCGATCGCGGTGGGGGGGGTTTCGCTGACGGTGTCGAACGTCGACGGCGGGCACGGGCATCCGGATGCCGCCGGGCATGCGAGCGTCGGCACCGCGGCGGGCTCGGCCGAGCACTGGTTCGAGGTGTCGCTGATTCCCGAAACGCTCGCGGCCACCACCCTCGGCTCGCTCGCCGTGGGCGACGTGGTCAACATCGAGACCGATATTCTGGCGCGGCACGTCGAACGGCTGCTGTCGCTGCGGGGCACATCCGCATCTCACAACTGGGAGCCGCCGAACGAACCCGCGTTGCAGCACGAACCTGAACTGAGGAGCAACTGATGGCATTGTCGAGCATTCCCGAGGTTCTCGACGCCTTGCGCGCCGGCAAGCCGGTGATCGTCGCCGACGACGAGAACCGTGAAAACGAGGGAGACGCCATTCTGGCGGCCGAGCTGGCCAGCCCCGAATGGATCGCCTGGATGGTGCGCAACACCTCCGGCTTTCTCTGCGCTCCGATGACCACCGAGCGGGCTGCCGCCCTCGGCCTGCCGCCCATGGTCGTGCGCAACGAAGACTCCCTGCGCACCGCGTACACGATCACGGTCGACGCCTCGTCGGGCGTGACCACGGGCATCAGCGCCGCCGACCGCGCGTTCACACTGCGGGCCCTCGCCGACCCGGAGTCGACTCCCGCGAGCTTCATCCGGCCGGGGCACGTTCTGCCCGTGGTGGCCGTCGATGGCGGCGTCAGGCAGCGCGGCGGCCACACCGAGGCCACCACCGATCTGCTAATGCTCGCCGGCCTCACCCGGGTGGGCGTGATCGGCGAGATCGTGGCCGACGACGGTTCGATGGCGCGGATGCCCGACCTGATCGCCCTCGGGCAGCGTGACGGTTTGCCGGTGACGACGATCGCGGCTCTCATCGAGTGGCTCGATGCGGCTGACGCCGGCGCTGCGATGGGTGGGACCGCTGGGACTGGTGCGCCTTCCGCGACCGCTGCGCCCGCCGCGACCGCTGCAGCACATGCGGCCACCGCTGCCGGTGCAGCCGATGCCGCGGAGCGTGTGGCGCGCGATTCTGACGGTACCGTTCACGCTCCGGCATTCGCCGCCCTCGGTGGACGGGCCGCGACGACCGACCCGGCGAGCCCGGCGCGCGTTGCGTCGCCGATGACGGCGACGGCGGGCGTGTCTGGCTACGGCCGCTCAGTATCCCCCGACGCCGCTACCGCGCCGCCCGGCGTTGCAGACCGTGTTCAGTTTCAGGTCGAAACCGTCGTGCCGACCATCCATGGCGCCTTTCGCTTTCGGGCCTATCACGACCTCGTCACCGGCGCCGATCATCTCGCTGTCATCTCGGGCGAGCCCGGTCGCGATGGCGCGCTCGTGCGTGTGCACTCCGAGTGCCTCACGGGCGAGGCCTTCGGTTCGCTGAAATGCGAGTGCGGTCCGCAGTTGAACGCAGCGCTCGATCTGATCGCCGAGCAGGGCGGCGTGGTCGTCTACCTGCGAGGGCAGGAGGGCCGCGGAATCGGCTTGATCAACAAGCTGCGCGCCTACCGGCTGCAAGAAGACGGCCTCGACACCTTCGACGCGAACCTCGCGCTCGGCCTGGCCGTCGACTCCCGCGATTACACCGCAGCCGCAGCGATTCTCGTCGATCTGGGCATCGAATCAGTGCGGCTGCTGACGAACAACCCCGATAAGGTCGAGCAGCTCGAGCAGCACGGCATCATCGTCGCCGACCGCGAACCGCTGATCGTCGGCGAGGGAGCAGCGAACGCGGCCTATCTCGACACCAAGCGCGACCGCATGGGGCATCTCCTTCCCGCACGCGTGAGCTGAGCGGAGCGGGGCGGGAGCGGGGCGGGAGCGGGGCGGGAGCCGGCGCACCCCGACCTCAGCACCACCGCACCGCCCGACCCCCGCGCACCACCACACCGCCCGACCCCAGCGCACCACCACACCGCCCGACCCCAGCGCACCACCACACCGCCCGACCCGACAGCACCGCGCTGTACCGCATCCGTTTGCTCGCAACCACCTTGTCCCAACCGCACCATCTCCGAGCGCACACCCCACACCCCACACCCCACACCCCCACACCCCACCGAAAGGCAGGTCGCATGAGCGGCGCCGGCACACCCACCACCACTCCCCTCGACGGCGAAGGCCTCAAAGTCACCATCGTGGCCGGCCGCTGGCACGAAGAGATCACCAACGGGCTCCTGGCCGGCGCCCACCGGGCCCTCGCCGAGGCGCACGTCGACGTCACCGAGATTCGCGTACCCGGCAGCTTCGAATTGCCCGTGGTGAGTCGTGCCGCCCTCGAGGCCGGCGCTGACGCCGTGGTCGCCCTCGGCGTGATCATTCGCGGCGGAACCCCTCATTTCGAATACGTCTCGGATGCCGCGACCTCAGGCCTCACCCAGGTCAGCCTTCTGACCGGCAAACCGGTGGGGTTCGGCGTTCTGACGCTCGACGACGAGGCGCAGGGCCTCGACCGCGCCGGACTCCCCGGCTCGCGCGAAGACAAGGGCGCCGAGGCGGCCAACGCGGCGGTCGCCACGGCTCTGACGTTGCGAGCGCTCCGGTCGGGGCATCCACTCGCCGGCTGAAACGCCCACGGCCGACCCGCACCCGAGTGTTGCGGCCGGTCAGGATGCTCGGGCGACGAGTTCGGGCGCACAGCTGCCTCGACCGGAGCGGAGGCGCTCAGGCCGGGCGGGGTAGTCAGGCCACCCAGAGGTACTCTCTCGGCAGTATCTTCTGCCGGGCATCCACCTCGCCGTCAGCGGGGCACTGTAAAAAGGACTAATGACCACAGCACAATCTGCAACACGTTCGGGGCGCGGCTCTCGCCGTGGGCGAGGCGGCCGAGGTACCCGAGATACCGAAGGCCCGCGCGCGAAGTTCAGCGACTTGCTGCCTTATCTCACCGAGCACAAGAAGGTTCTGGCGGTGGTGATCGCGCTCAGCCTCGTGGGCGCCGCGACGAGCCTCGCGCAGCCGCTGCTGGTGAGCCAGGTCATCACGCTCGTGGGCGCCGGCAGCAGCCTGAACGGGTTGGTGTGGCTTCTGGTGGTGCTCGTCATTGTCTCGGGGCTGATCAGCGGTTTTCAGCATTACCTGCTGCAACGCACCGGCGAAGGTGTTGTGCTGTCGTCGCGCCGGCAACTGGTCAGGCGGATGCTCAACCTGCCCATTCGCGAATTCGACACCCGCCGTACCGGCGACCTCGTGTCTCGGGTGGGCAGCGATACCACTCTCTTACGCGCAGTTCTGACGCAGGGCTTCGTCGACTCCATCGGCGGGGCGTTCGTGTTCGTCGGAGCCCTCATTGCCATGCTCATCATCGACCCCGTGCTGCTCGGGCTGACGGTTCTTGTGGTGGGGGTCTCGGTCGTGGTCGTGGTGTTGCTCTCGGGGCGTATCCGCACGGCCAGTCGGCAGGCGCAAGACAAAGTCGGCGATCTGGCCGCCAGTGTCGAGCGGGCAATCAGCGCTGTTCGCACGGTGCGTGCGGCCAACGCGACCGATCGTGAGGTCGAAGCGGTGGAGCAAGACGCCGTCGGCGCCTACCAGATGGGCATCAAGGTCGCGAAGATCTCCGCCCTCGTCGTGCCGGTGGCGGGCATCGCCATGCAGGTGGCGTTTCTGACCGTGATCGGGGTCGGCGGGTTCCGCGTGGCGAGCGGGGCGATCACGATCGCGTCGCTCGTGTCGTTCATCCTGTTCTTGTTCATGATGATCATGCCGCTCGGCCAGGCGTTCGGAGCCTTCACGTCGGTGAACGCTGCGCTCGGGGCGCTCGGGCGCATTCAGGAGATCATCTCGCTGCCGAGTGAGGGCGAGTTCGACCGCCAGGTGGCGCCGCTGGCGAGCAACGAGCAGCAGGTGGCTGCGGCGGGCGGGGTCGGTGCGGGCGGGATTGGTGCGGGCGGGGTTGGTGCGGGTGGGGTTGGTTCGGGCGGAGTTGGTGCGGGCGACGGCTTGGGCCCGGTTGCCGCCGGCGACGGCTTGGGCCGGGTTGCTGCCGGCAACGGCTTGGGCCGGGTTGCTGCCGGCGGGGTTGCTGCCGGCAACGGCTTGGGCCGGGTTGCTGCTGGCGGGGTTGCTGCCGGCAACGGCTTGGGCGGAGTCGGCGGGGGCAGCGTTGACGCCGGCGAGGGCTTGGGCGGCAATGACGCGGGCAATGGTGCCGTTTCTCCGGGCGTCGGCACCAGTTCTGCTGTTGTGGCGGGCATCGTGTCTGCCCCGATCGCGGTGGAGTTCGTCGATGTGCAGTTCGCGTATGCCGAGACGGCGTCACCCGGCGACGGCTCCCCCGACGCGGCAGGGCGCTTCTCCGGGCCCGGAACATCCCTACTGTCGGTCAACGAAGCGACCGGCGACGACCCGCTCTCCCGCATCGAAGCAACACTCGAAGGCCGACCACTCGACGAGCTCGCCGGGTTGAGCCACGAAGGCGAATTCGGCCGGAACGACATCACCGCCGACGACCGGCGCGACGCGCGTGGCGACGCGCGCGGGCGTCACTCCGGCCCCGAGTCCGCACTGATCGGCGACGCTCTGCTCGGCGATGCTGACTTGGGCACACGCTCGAGTGGCGATCTACTGGGCGGTGGCTCCGAGGCGGGCGCACGCTCGAGCAGCGACGGTTCGGCCGGCTCGGCCGCGAGCTACTTGGCCGACGGCGGCCCGCGCGGCGGTGTGGATGCCGAGGGCGGGCAGCCGGGCATCCTGAGCAACACGGTGCTGCGTGGAGTGAGTTTCACCGTGCCCCGTGGCAAACGAGTCGCACTGGTCGGGCCCTCCGGCGCCGGCAAGAGCACGATTCTGGCACTCATCGAGCGGTTCTACGACCCCACTGCAGGCACGATCAAGGTGGGCGGAATCGACATCAAACAACTCGATCGGCGCGCCCTGCGCTCGCAGATCGGCTACGTCGAGCAAGATGCGCCGGTGTTGGCCGGCAGCATCCGTTCGAATCTGTTGCTCGCGTCGCCCGAGGCCACCGACGAACAGTGCGTAGACGTGCTGCGCGCCGTCAACCTGCTCGAGGTGCTCGAGCGGTCACCGCTGGGTCTGGATGCCCCGGTTGGCGAAGAGGGTGTCATGCTGTCTGGCGGCGAGCGTCAGCGCCTGGCGATTGCCAGGGCCTTGCTCGTGGCACCGCCCATTCTGCTCTTGGACGAGTCAACATCGAGCCTCGACGGGCTCAACGAGCAGATGCTGCGCGAAGCGATCGACGCCGTGGCTGAGAACCGCACGCTGATCGTGATCGCGCACCGGCTGTCGACCGTGGTCGACTCCGACCAGATCGTGGTGATCGATCACGGCGCGGTGGTGGGCGTCGGCACGCATTCCGAGCTGGTCGTCTCGACGCCGCTCTACCGCGAATTGGCCAAGCGGCAGCTGCTCGTCTGACGCGCCGCGCCGGTCGCGGGGCGCCTGTTGCGGGGCGCCGCGCCAGTCGCGGGGGCGCCGCGCC
>JAODBB010000191.1 GCA_025463745.1 Subtercola sp. | reverse complement strand
GCCCCAGAGCAGTACAGGAACTCCAGCCGGCGTCGACCGACCCCGCGTTCATCCGCAACTTCTGCATCATCGCGCACATCGACCACGGCAAGTCGACCCTGGCCGATCGCATGCTGCAGATCACCGGCGTCGTCTCCGACCGCGACATGCGCGCCCAGTACCTCGACCGCATGGACATCGAGCGCGAGCGCGGCATCACCATCAAGAGCCAGGCCGTGCGCATGCCGTGGGCCCTCGACGGCCAGACCTATGCCCTGAACATGATCGACACCCCCGGCCATGTCGACTTCACCTACGAAGTCAGCCGCTCGCTGGCCGCCTGCGAGGGCGCGATTCTGCTGGTGGATGCCGCACAGGGCATCGAGGCGCAGACCCTCGCCAACCTCTACCTGGCCCTCGACAACGACCTCACGATCATCCCTGTGCTGAACAAGATCGACCTGCCGGCCGCCGATCCCGACAAGTACGCCGAAGAGATCGCCGGTCTCATCGGCGGCAAGGCCGAAGACGTTCTGCGGGTGAGCGGCAAGACCGGCATGGGCGTCGAAGAGCTGCTCGACCTGGTGGTGCGCACCATCCCGGCCCCGAAGGGCGACATCAACGCCTCGCCGCGCGCCATGATCTTCGACTCCGTCTACGACGCCTACCGCGGAGTCATCACCTACGTTCGCATGATCGACGGCAAGCTCACGCCGCGCGAGAAGATCATGATGATGAGTACCAAGTCGACCCACGAAGTGCTCGAGATCGGCGTCTCTACCCCCGAACCGACCCCGAGTCAGGGCCTGGCGGTCGGTGAGGTGGGCTACCTGATCACGGGCGTGAAGGATGTTCGGCTCAGCAAAGTCGGCGACACCGTCACCACGTTCGCCAAGCCCGCGACATTCGCGCTCAAGGGCTACAGCGAGCCCAAGCCGATGGTGTTCTCGGGCCTGTACCCCATCGACGGCTCGGACTACCCGAACCTGCGCGAGGCCCTCGACAAACTGAAGCTCTCTGACGCGGCGCTCGTCTACGAGCCAGAAACGAGTGTGGCCCTGGGCTTCGGCTTCCGTTGCGGCTTTCTCGGGCTGCTGCACCTGGAGATCATCACCGAGCGCCTCGAGCGGGAGTTCGGCCTCGACCTCATCGCCACCGCGCCCAGCGTGATCTACGAGGTGACTACCGACGACAAGAAGAGCGTCACGGTCACCAACCCGAGCGAGTTTCCGGGCGGAAAAATCGCGAGCGTGAGCGAGCCGATGGTGAAGGCGAGCATCCTCGCGCCCAAAGACTACGTGGGCACCATCATGGAGCTCTGCCAGGGGCGCCGTGGAACCCTCGACGGCATGGAATACGTGGGCACCGACCGTGTCGAACTGCACTACAAGATGCCGCTCGGCGAGATCGTCTTCGACTTCTTCGACCACCTCAAGAGCCGCACGCAGGGCTACGCGAGCCTCGACTACGAGCCCATCGGCGAACAGGTGGCCGATCTCGTGAAGGTCGACATTCTGCTGCAGGGCGAGGCCGTCGATGCCTTCAGCGCCATTGTGCACCGCGACAAGGCCTACGCCTACGGCGTGCTGATGACCGAGCGGCTGAAGAAGCTGATTCCGCGCCAGCAGTTCGAAGTGCCCATCCAGGCCGCCATCGGCGCGCGCATCATTGCCCGCGAATCGATCAGCGCCATGCGCAAAGACGTTCTGGCCAAGTGTTACGGCGGTGACATCACCCGCAAGCGCAAGCTGCTCGAGAAGCAGAAAGAGGGCAAGAAGCGCATGAAGATGGTGGGCCGTGTCGAGGTTCCCCAAGAGGCGTTCATCGCGGCGCTGAGCGGCGACACCGAAACCAAAAAAGGCGCGTAGCTCAACCCCGCTTGAGTTGGTATTACGGGGCGGCGTAGGAGAACCGTAAGTATCTGGCGTCAAGCCGTTAGAGAACCGTTAGGGCCGTGAAAATAGGCCGGTTTCAGGTGTCTAATCATGTGCTGTGCCTGTGAGTTTCGAATCAACTCGCTGCTCAGCAGGCTTCGCTGATTTGGACGGAGTTCTCTCATGCTTGACGTGATTTACATTGTCGGCATCGTGGCGTTGTTCGCGATTGTCGAACTCATTGCCAAGGGGGTCGGCAAGCTGTGATCGTCTTTGACATCCTTGCTGCGGTGCTCGGCGTCGCGTCGCTCGGGTATCTCGTGTATGCCCTCGTGAAACCGGAGCGTTTCTAGTGGACACGTTCTTCGCCATCCTTCAAGTCGCAACCCTGGTGTTGTTCCTTGTTCTCATCTATCGCCCGCTCGGCGATTACATGGCACATATCTATACGACCAAAAAGAATCTGAAAGTCGAACGCGGCTTCTACCGGTTGATCGGGGTCAATCCTGAGGCCGAGCAGACGTGGCGAGCGTACTTGCGCGGGGTTCTCGCCTTCTCCCTCATCGGCGTCTTGATCCTCTACGTCATTCAGCGCCTGCAGGCGGTTCTGCCGTATTCTCTCGGCATGCCGGCCATCCCCGAGGGGTTGAGTTTCAACACGGCGATCTCGTTCGTGACCAACACAAACTGGCAGTCGTACTCACCCGACGTGACGATGGGCTACAGCGTTCAGCTCGCCGGTCTCGCCGTGCAGAACTTCGTGTCGGCGGCCGTCGGTATCGCTGTCGCCATCGCTCTGGTTCGCGGATTCGCCTACCGCCGCTCAGGAACGATCGGCAACTTCTGGGTCGACCTGACGCGCGGTACCCTCCGACTGCTGTTGCCTCTGTCGATCATCACGGCGATCATACTCATCGCCGGCGGTGTCATCCAGAACTTCAACGGCTTCACCGATGTGACCACTCTGACGGGGGGTACACAGAGCATTCCGGGAGGCCCGGTCGCTTCGCAAGAGGCGATAAAGATGCTCGGTACGAACGGTGGCGGCTTCTTCAACGCCAACTCCGCGCATCCGTTCGAGAACCCGACGGGCTGGACGAACCTGCTCGAGATCATTCTGATGCTCGCCATCCCGTTCAGCCTGCCGCGCACCTTCGGCAAGATGGTCGGCGACCACAAGCAGGGCTACGCGATTCTCGCGGTCATGTCGACGATCTTCGTCGTCTCGCTCTCGGCCCTGTCGATCTTCGAGAAGATCGGAGCCGGCTCTGCACCACAACTCGCAGGCGCGGCGATGGAGGGTAAAGAAGATCGCTTCGGCATCTTCGCCTCGACGCTCTTCGGTTCGGCCAGCACGCTGACCTCGACAGGTGCAGTGAACTCCATGCACGACTCGTACACCGCGCTCGGCGGCATGATGCCGATGTTGAACATGATGCTCGGTGAGGTCGCCCCGGGTGGCGTCGGTTCCGGTCTGTACGGAATACTGATCCTCGCCGTGATAGCGGTGTTCATCGCAGGCCTCCTGGTCGGCCGCACCCCCGAGTACTTGGGCAAGAAGCTCGGCCCACGTGAGATCAAACTCGCCAGCCTTTACATTCTCGTCACTCCGACCCTGGTGCTGGCTGGAACGGGACTGAGCTTCGCGATACCCGCGGTGCGAGACGACGTCACCAGCACGTCGATCTGGAACTCTGGGCTGCACGGGCTGTCAGAAGTGCTTTATGCCTTCACCTCGGCGGGGAACAACAACGGCTCCGCATTCGCAGGTTTGACCGCGAACACTCCGTGGTTCAACACCGCCCTCGGCGTCGCTATGCTGCTCGGCCGATTCGTACCGATGGTGCTGGTACTGGCCCTGGCCGGCTCCCTTGCCGCACAAGACAAGGTGCCGGCAACAGCGGGCACGCTGCCGACCCACCGACCGCAGTTCGTCGGGCTGCTGATCGCGGTCACCGTGATCATCGTCGCACTCACCTACTTCCCCGTAATCACGCTAGGTCCGCTGGCTGAAGGGCTCCACTAACAATCATGTCCACCCTCACTCCCACTCGTTCGTCAGAACCTCAACCCACCGACAAGAAGCCCGCGCAAAAGAAGGGCGCCTTCGGCTTCAGCCAGCTCGTCGCCGCGACCCCGGGCGCATTCCGAAAGCTCGACCCGCGCGAAATGTGGCACAACCCGGTCATGTTCGTCGTCGAAATCGGCGCAGCACTGACCACCGCTCTCGCCATTGCTGAACCCTTCATCGGCGGCGCCGGCGACTCCGGCGGAGCCCCGGTGCCCGCATCGTTCACCTGGGGCATCGCGCTTTGGCTCTGGGCCACTGTGTTATTCGCCAACCTCGCCGAATCGGTCGCGGAGGGCCGGGGCAAGGCCCAGGCCGACAGCCTCCGAAAGACCCGTACAAGCACGGCCGCTCAGAGAGTCGTGGGCTACAACGCGGCACGGGATGCCTCGGCAGAGGCGACCTCGGTCGAAACCCTCTCGTCGGCAGACCTCTCCCTCGGCGACATCGTCGTGGTTGTCGCCGGTGAACTCATTCCGGGTGACGGCGACATCATCTGGGGAATCGCCTCGGTCGACGAGTCGGCCATCACGGGCGAATCGGCACCCGTCGTTCGCGAGTCGGGTGGAGACCGCAGCGCCGTCACCGGCGGCACGCGAGTTCTGTCCGACCGCATCGTCGTGCAGATCACCAGCAAGCCGGGTGAGACGTTCGTCGATCGGATGATCGCGCTGGTCGAAGGCGCCTCACGGCAGAAGACGCCGAACGAGATCGCGCTGAACATCCTGCTCGCCAGCCTCACGATCGTCTTCGTGGTCGTCACCCTGACCCTGAACCCGATCGCCAGCTACGCGGCTTCACCGGTGAGCATCACCGTGCTGATCGCGCTGCTGGTCTGTCTCATCCCGACCACGATCGGCGGCCTGCTCTCGGCCATCGGCATCGCCGGCATGGACCGTCTCGTGCAGCGCAACGTGCTCGCCATGTCGGGGCGCGCGGTGGAAGCCGCCGGAGACGTCACCACTCTGCTGCTCGACAAGACCGGAACGATCACGTACGGCAACCGCCAGGCTGCCGAGTTCACCCCGCTGAGCGGAGTCGCACAGGCCGACCTGGTGCATGCGGCGGCAGTCTCCTCGCTGTCCGACCCGACACCAGAGGGCAAATCGATCGTCGACCTCGCCGTGAAGCAGAACTACGTCGATGGCTTCTCTGTGGCCGGCGACATTGTGCCCTTCACTGCACAAACCCGCATGTCGGGGCTCGACCTGCCCGACGGTTCGCAGATTCGTAAGGGCGCAGGCGCTTCGGTCATCGCCTGGGTCGAAGAGTCGGGGCGCATACCGAGCACGGTGCACGCCGAACTCGAAGAGAACATCGAACGGATCTCCAACGCCGGCGGCACGCCGCTGGTCGTCGCGAGTAAGACCGCCAAGGGCCAGGCTCGTATTCTCGGCGTCGTCTACCTCAAAGACATCGTCAAGCAAGGTATCAATGAGCGTTTCGCCGAGTTGCGGGCGATGGGCATCCGAACCGTCATGGTCACCGGTGACAACCCGCTGACCGCTGCGGCTATCGCGGCAGAGGCCGGCGTCGACGACTTTCTTGCCGAAGCCACGCCTGAACAGAAACTCGCGCTCATCAGACGCGAACAAGAAGGCGGAAACCTCGTTGCCATGACCGGTGACGGCACTAACGACGCCCCCGCCCTAGCTCAGGCAGACGTCGGCGTGGCGATGAACACCGGAACGTCGGCCGCGAAGGAGGCCGGTAACATGGTCGACCTCGACAGCGACCCGACCAAACTGATCGACATCGTTCGTATCGGCAAGCAGCTGCTCATCACCAGAGGTGCGCTGACGACGTTCTCGATCGCGAACGACGTGGCGAAGTACTTCGCCATCATTCCCGCGATGTTCGCCGGTATTTTCCCCGGCCTCGAGGTGCTGAACATCATGCAGCTGCACTCGCCGGCCTCGGCGATCCTGTCGGCAGTCATCTTCAACGCGATCATCATCGTCATCCTGATCCCGCTCGCGCTCCGCGGGGTGAAGTACCGGCCGCTGAGTGCCTCGCGCATCCTCAACCGCAACCTGCTGATCTACGGTGTCGGCGGTGTGATTGCGCCGTTCATCGGCATCAAGATCATCGACATCTTCGTCATGCTCATTCCGGGCTTCTAACAGAACCCCGACAGAAAGGTCATTCACATGAGTACTCAACGTACCGCCGCCAGGCAATACTGGGTCGCGCTTCGGGCGATGATCGTCTTCACACTCGTGCTCGGTGTGGCGTACACCGCGCTGATCACGGGCATCGGCCAGGTCGCGCTTCCGGCACAGGCGAACGGATCGATGATCACCTCGGGCGACGCCGTGGTGGGGTCGGCTCTGATCGGCCAATCGTTCACCGACGCTGACGGTAATGCACTGCCGGAATGGTTCCAGTCCCGGCCCTCCGCGGCTGGCGACGGCTATGACGCTGCTGCTTCCAGCGGTAGCAACTACGGCCCCGAGAACGCAGATCTCCTCGCCGCCATCGCTGCCCGCCAGACCGCGATCGCGGCGTCGGACAACGTGCCGGTCTCGGCCATTCCGGCCGACGCCGTCACCGCATCGGCATCGGGACTCGATCCGCACATCAGCCCCGAGTACGCTCAGATTCAGGTGGCGCGAATCGCCGCCGTTCGTGATCTGCCCGTAGACGAGGTACAACAATTGATCAGCAACGCTACAACTCCGCGTGACCTGGGGTACCTGGGTGAACCGGTCGTCAACGTGCTGCAATTGAACATCGCGCTGGCCAAGCTGGCCGGCTGAGTATGAACCGTGGGCAATTCCGGGTGCTGCTGGGCGCAGCACCCGGAGTCGGCAAGACCTACACGATGCTCGAAGAGGGCCGGCGTCTGAAAGGCGACGGAAAGGACGTCGTCGTCGCTGTCGTAGAAACCCACGAGCGCAAAGGAACGGCGAGCATGCTGCTCGGCCTCGAGCTCATTCCGCGAACGACCAGCGTGCATCGCGGGGTCGAATTGACCGAGATGGATCTTCAGGCGGTGCTGCGCCGAAAACCTGATGTCGCACTCGTCGACGAACTCGCCCATACCAACGCCCCCGGGTCGCAGCATGAAAAACGCTGGCAAGACGTCGAAACCATTCTCGCCGCCGGCATCTCGGTGATCTCGACCGTCAACATCCAGCACATCGACTCGCTCACCGATGTGGTCGAACAGATCACCGGCGCACCCCAACGCGAGACAGTACCCGACAGCGTTCTGCGCTCGGCCGATCAGATCGAGGTCATCGACCTCGCCCCCCAGGCGCTGCGAGACCGGCTGGCCAGTGGTTTCGTCTACCCGGCTACCCGCATCGATGCTGCGCTGTCGAACTATTTCAGGCTCGGCAACCTCACCGCACTTCGAGAACTCGCCTTGCTCTGGCTGGCCGACGAGGTCGACAGTGCACTGAAGTCGTATCGCACAGAGCACGGCATCAAGAACAAATGGGAAGCACGGGAGCGTGTTGTCGTCGCGCTCACCGGAGGGCCCGAAGGCGAAACCCTCATTCGCCGCGGCGCCCGCATCGCCGCCCGCACCGCCGGAGGCGAACTGCTCGTTGTACACGTCAGCAGCAACGACGGCCTCCGTGACGCGAACCCGGGTGCGCTGCTCAGCCAGCGCGCTCTTGCCGACTCGCTCGGCGGGTCGTATCACCAGGTCGTCAGCGACGATGTTCCCCGTGGGCTCGTCGACTTCGCCAGGGCCGAGAATGCGACTCAACTCGTCATCGGAGTGAGCAGGCGAAGCCGGCTGAGCGCAGCACTCACCGGCCCGGGTATCGGCGCCACGGTCATCCGCGAATCGGGTGACATCGATGTTCACATCGTCACGCACGCGGCGGCCGGCGGCCGGTTCACCCTCCCGCGAATCGGCGGCGCACTCACCCTGAGGCGCCGAATACTCGGGCTCGCGATCGCTCTCGTCGGCGGGCCCCTCGTAACCCTCTTGCTCGTCGCTCTGCGGTCAGAAGACTCCATCACCAGCGACGTGTTGGCTTACCAACTGCTCGTCGTGGTCGTCGCGCTGATCGGCGGATTCGGCCCGGCCCTGTTCGCTGCTCTGCTGTCAGGGCTCACACTCGACTTTTTCTTCGTCCAACCGTATTACACCGTCACGGTCACCGAACCTGCGCATCTGTTCGCCCTCGGGCTCTACATCGTGAACGCGGTGCTCGTCAGCGCGGTCGTCGACCTCGCCGCCCGCCGATCGCGCGCCGCCAAACGGGCCGGCGCCGAATCCGAACTCCTCGCCACGGTCGCCGGCAGCGTCGTGCGCGGCCAAGACGCACTCCAAGCCCTCGTCACCCGCACGCGTGAGGCGTTCAACCTCACCGCCGTGCGGCTGCTCGTCGACGGTGAAGAAACGCACTCCGACGGCGAGTGCACACCCGAAGACAAGATCACCCGGGTTGATGTCGGCACCGGCGCGGTGCTCGAACTGCATGGCGGAGACCTGGCCGCATCCGAACGCCGTCTCTTGACCGTCATCACTACGCAGATGGGCGTGGCACTCGAATACAGCGACCTGGCGCAAACGGCCGGAGAGGTGGAGCCGCTCGCTCAGGCAGATCGGGTCAGAAGTGCACTCCTGGCGGCAGTCGGTCACGACCTCAGACGACCGTTGACATCGGCGACCGCCGCGGTGAGCGGGCTTCGCGCCACCGATGTGACGCTCTCAGAGACAGACCGCGAAGAACTGCTCAGCACCGCTCAAGAAAGCCTCGACACGTTGTCGCTGCTCGTCACCAACCTGCTTGACGTCACCCGCCTGCAAGCCGGCGCGCTCGCCGTCTTTCTCAGCCCTGTCGATATCGGCGACATCGTGCTACCCGCTCTTGATGAGCTCGGTCTCGGGCCGGCGAACGTCGAACTCGATCTGCCCGAAACGATCCCCATGGTCAACGCCGACCATGGGCTCTTGCAACGCGTCGTCGTGAATCTGCTCTCGAACGCCGTCAGGTTCTCACCGGAGGGCAAACGAGTTCTCATCTCAGCCAGCGAATTCGGCGGAACCGTCGAAATCAGAATCGTCGACCAGGGCCCGGGCGTGCCGCCGGAACGTCGTGAAGACATTTTCGTACCCTTTCAGCGCCTCGGCGACACCGACAATCTCACCGGCCTCGGGCTGGGCCTCGCGCTGTCAAAAGGCTTCGTCGAGGGCATGGGCGGAACTCTGGAGGCAGAGGACACCCCCGGCGGCGGCCTCACCATGGTCATCGCTTTGCCTGAAGCTCACACTCCATCCAACCCTCTGCCGGAGCTGATTCCATGAAAATCCTCGTCGCCGATGACGACCCGCAAATTCTCCGCGCCCTGAATGTGACGCTTCGCGCGCGGGGCTACGACATCGTCACCGCTTCCGACGGCGTCGAAGCGCTCAACCGCGCCATCGAGCAGCATCCCGACCTGGTGATGCTCGACCTCGGCATGCCCAACCTGAACGGGGTCGAAGTCATCCAGGGAATCCGCGGGTGGAGCGACGTGCCCATCCTCGTCGTCTCCGGTCGCACGGGTGAAGCCGACAAGGTCGAGGCGCTCGATGCCGGAGCCGACGACTACGTCACCAAACCGTTCTCGATCGACGAACTTCTCGCGCGCATCCGTGCCCTCACGAGGCGCACCCCCACGGCCGAAGACTCACCCGTCATCGCCTTCGGAACCGTCACCGTCGACCTCTCGGCGAAACACGTCTACCATGGCACCGCCGAGACGCCCGACACGATCAGGCTCACTCCCACCGAATGGGCCATCCTCGAAGTGCTGCTGCGCAACCCGGGCAAGCTCATCACGCGCGACGCCCTGCTCACGCACGTCTGGGGATCCCATCACACCAACGACACCGGGTACCTTCGCGTCTATATCGCGCAGCTGCGCAAGAAACTCGAACCGTCGCCGTCGCAGCCGCGATACCTGCTCACCGAACCCGGCATGGGCTACAGATTCAACCCCGACCACAGCGACATCACGACGTCGCATGAAGAAATGTAGTTAAGAAACGGCCGCTTGCCGTGAGGGTTTCATAAAGATCGAATCGACGCGGTCTGCGCCGGCGTAGACCTGAATCGTGACAACACAACGACACTCTGAAAGCCCCGTTCAGCTCGGCGCACCGCTGCACCGCACCCCGGCCGATTCCGTCAGCCGCGTGCTCTCCCGCGCGGCTCGCCGTCTGAGCGAAGGCCGACACCCCTGGGGCACGATCGATGTCACCCCCACCGGCCGCACCGTGTGGAGTCGCACACGTCTCACCGTCTACCCTCCCGGCACGAACACCGCAGAACGACGCGCCCTGCGGTTCTACCGATCGTGGCCGGTCGGCGGCGCAGCACTCGCGATCTTCCTCTTCTTCGGCCTGAGCGCTCTCCCCGTCATCATCGTCACCATTCTCGCTCTGCTGGTGTACATCGTGGGCTTCTGGGCAGCGCATCTGGCCACGCGTACCCTGCGCCCGAAGCTCAAATGCCTCACCGTGCTCACCATTTCGACCGGTGCGAACGTCGAAACCCTCGGTGATGTCGCCTTTTTCGAAGCCGCCACCGACCGCCTGCGCGCGCTCGACGAACTAGATGACCAGGGTCTGATCAGCGCGGCCGAATACGAAATCCATTGGTCGGAGATCTACGACGCGCTACCCGAGCGATAATAGGGCAGGCCCACATGTGAGTTTCATCGACCATGTTGCGCGCCACAGCCCCGCCGACATCAGAGATAAGAAACCATCACGAACAATGGCAAGTGAGCAGATTCGAACGCGGTCGACGCACAGCGGTCAGGCGCTGACCTATGCCGCGATCGGCGCGAGTCAGGCCGACGACCTGATGTATTACCCGCCGAAGGGATTCCGCCCGTTCGAGGCGACCGTGCGGCTGGGTTCGGGCGACGATCGTTTCGAGTCGGCGGCCGAGGCCGTGCTCACCTGGGGAATTCAGCGCGGCAGCGGCATGTCGGTTGAGAACATCGAGCTGCCGCCGTCGACAGACTCCACCTATGTCGGCCTGATCTACGACGCCAGCGGCGCCCCGATCGGGCCCCGCGAACTCGACGAGGCGCACGTGTATACCGAAGACGGCACCCCGCACGTTGCTCCGGGCGTGACGGCCGAGCTGATCATCCACGTGTTCGGTGTGAAGTTCGTGGCCCCGGTACGCGTGGTGTCGGTGACCAGCGACGAACACCGGGTGGGTTTCGCCTACGGCACGCTGCCCGGGCATCCTGAAACCGGTGAAGAGAGCTTCATGGTCGAGCAACACCCCGATGGGTCGGTGTGGGTCACCATTCGCAGCTTCTCACGACCGAGCAGGTGGTATTACAAGGTCGCGAGCCCGTTGGTGCGGTGGCAGCAACGTAAGGCGACGAAGCAGTATCTGCGTGCGTTGTTGCCCGCTCGTGCCTGAGATGCGAGCACTACGGGCGGGGCGACCGCCGGGCGTGAGGCTGCTGCTGCCGGCGGCTCGGGATGCCCGGGGCACGAGCCTGCGGTCTGGGGCGCTAGCTCGTGGGTAGCGCTCTGCCGCTCGGCGACCCGGCACCGGCCGACGGGCTGTTGCCGGCGGGCACGGCCGAACTCTCGCACGGGCATCCGTTCGGCGTGTATCTGCATGTGCCGTTCTGCCGCGTGCGCTGCGGCTACTGCGACTTCAACACGTACACGTCGAGCGAACTGCGCGGCGCGAAGCAAGTCGACTACGCCGGCCAGGCGATTCGCGAGGTGGAATTCGCCGCGCGGGTTCTCACCGAATCGCAGATCGCCGCGCGCCCGGTCTCGACCGTCTTTTTCGGCGGCGGCACCCCCACGCTGCTGCCCGCCGCTCAGCTGATCGGCATGCTGCGGGCAGTCGACGATACCTGGGGCCTCGCGCCGGGCGCCGAGGTCACCACCGAGGCGAATCCCGACTCGGTTGATGCGCGATATCTGGCCGACCTCGCGGCCGCAGGGTTCACGCGGGTGAGTTTCGGCATGCAATCCGCCGTGCCGCACGTTCTGCAGACCCTCGACCGCACGCACGACCCCGAACGGGTTCCGCAGGTCGTCGGCTGGGCGCGCGACGCCGGCCTCCAGGTGAGCCTCGACCTCATCTACGGCACTCCCGGCGAAAGCCTCGACGACTGGAGCAGGTCGGTCGACGCCGCGCTCGGCATGGCCCCCGATCACCTCTCGGCTTACGCGCTCATCGTCGAGCAGGGAACAAAACTCGCCCGCCAGATACGCTCAGGCGTCTACCCCGAACCCGATGACGACCTCGAAGCCGACATGTACGAGCTGGTGGATGCCCGGCTCGCCGCCTCAGGGTACGAGTGGTATGAGGTGAGTAACTGGGCGCGGGGTGCTGCCGCGCTCACGTCGCCCAAACGCGCCGAATCGTCCGCCCGCGCGCTCACGGGCGCACCCGCGGGCGCCGCCGCGCTCACGGGCCCCGCCACTCCCGCCACGGAGTTTCGCTCGCGGCACAACCTCGCCTACTGGCAGGGGCACGACTGGTGGGGAATCGGCCCGGGCGCCCACAGCCATGTCGGGGGTACCCGCTGGTGGAATGTGAAGCACCCCGCGGCCTACGCCGACCGCATTCTCGCCGCGGTTTCGCCGGCGGCCGGGCGCGAGACACCCGATGCGGGCTCGCGCGAGATCGAACGGGTGTTGTTGCTCGCGCGCATCCGCTCGGGCCTCACCATCGCCTCGCTCGGGCCCGAGGCGCGCCGCGAGGTGGCAGGGCTCATCGCCGATGACCTCATCAACGCAAAAGCCGCCTTCGCCGGGTCGATCGAACTGACCCTGCGAGGGCGGCTTCTGGCCGATGCCGTGGTGCGTCGCCTGACCTGAGTCAGCACACCCGGCGAAACGTTCCGAATTAACGGATGAACTGAATCGTGCACCACTTCGGGTATGAGTACAGCTCGCCCTTGTTAGCGGCGACAGCACCCATGATGCTGAAGATGATGATGACGATGATGATGGCGAAGTACAGGAAGATACCGATGATCACCAACGTCAGAATCCCCGCCACGATGTAGGCGATGGCCATGGTGATCTGAAAGTTCAGCGCCGACTTCGTGTGCTCTTTGATGAATTCGCCGCGGTCTTTGAGCACGAGGTACCCGATCAGCGCCGGCAAGAACGCGAAGATGATTCCGCCGATGTGAATCAGCGTGGCCCAGAGGCGCTGGTCGCTCGGGCTGAGCGGCTGCTGCGGGGCATAACCCGCGGGTGGGGGAGGCCCGACGGGCGGTGGCGGGCCCACCGGTGGCACAGGCGGCTGCCCAGGAGGAGGGGGAGGAGGGACATTCGACATGTCAGTGCCTTTCGTTTACTTGATCCACCGGTAGTTGAACGGATAGCGATAGGTACCGCCGCCATTGACCCGTACTCCACCGATGATGGCGAAGACCAGGTTCACAATCAAGACCGCAACCCAAAGCAGACTGAGCAATAAGGCGAGAATCGGGCCGATGAAGGGGATGATGCCGAGGATGGCCGAGACGATGTTGATCACGATGATGACGCCGGTGACGTTGATGGTCCAGTTCAGCGCCTCCTTGCCTTCCTGATTGACCAGGGCGCCCCGGTCTTTGAAGACGAGGTAGATGATCAAGGCGGGGATGAGCAAGATGATGTTGCCGAAGTGAGCAAGGCTCGCCCAGAGTTTGTCATCGGATGCCGAGAGCGGCGCGCCGGCTGTCGGCTGATAGGGCGGGGTAGCGTTTGGGTCGGACATGATCTCGTATTCGCCTTTCAGACGTTGGGTGTGTGACGGGCTGGCGGTTTCGCCTTTCCATCGTGATCGAGCCTGCGTCGTTCCCCGAGCCCGACGACGCACGCCAACATGCTCCCCACAAGATAGCGCCACCGAGTGACCCGAGGCAATGATTTTTGCTCAGCGTGTCGTTTACTCGTCAAGGCTTGACAATCGACCGTTGCGGCTATGCCTGAACGTGTGCTGCGGGCAGACACCAATCGGGTCGATATATAATTGGCACTCTGAATACTGGAGTGCTAAGCGGCGAAGAGCCCGCGCGGCGCAACGATCGAGGAAGGCGGCATCGGCAGTGGTTTCTGATCGCAGCCTCGAAGTTCTCCGCGTGATCGTGCACGATTACGTCGCCTCCCGCGAGCCGGTGGGCTCGAAAACGATCGTCGATCGCCATTCCTTCGGGGTCTCGGCGGCCACCATCCGCAACGACATGGCGCTGCTTGAAGAAGAAGAGCTGATCGTCGCACCGCACACCTCGTCCGGCCGTATTCCCACCGACAAGGGCTATCGGCTGTTCGTCGATCACCTCTCCGACCTCAAGCCGCTCTCGAGCGCTCAGCGCCAGGCCATCGAAACCTTTCTCGGTTCATCGGTCGATCTCGACGACGTGCTGGCCCGAACGGTGCGCCTGCTCTCGCAGCTCACCCAGCAGGTCGCACTCGTGCAGTACCCGTCACTGTCTCAGGCGAAGGTGCGGCACATCGAGTTGGTCGCTCTTACGAACACCCGCCTGCTGACCGTGGTCATCACCGACACTGGTCATGTCGAGCAACGCATCGTCGAATTGCCGGCCGACACCGATGACGAATTTCTGGCGGATGCCCGCGCCCGGGTCAACACCCTGGTCTCCGGCCTCGGTCTCGACGAGGCCGCCGCCGCCATGGCGACGTTCGCCGGCCACTTCGTTCCTGGCCGCCGAACGAGCGTCAACGTGATCGCTGCCGCACTCGCCGAGCAGATCACGGCGAACCGGCACGAGCGTCTGATCATCGCCGGGGCGGCGAACCTCGTGCGCACTGAGGGAGACTTCGCCGGCAGCATCCTGCCCGTTCTCGAAGCGGTCGAAGAGCAGGTGGTGCTGTTGCGGCTGTTCAGCGAGATGCAGGCCGACGAGCACGGAATCTCGGTGTCGATCGGTCGCGAGAACGCGGCATTCGGCCTGCCTGAGACCTCGGTGCTGGCGAGCGGCTACAGCTCGGCCGGCGGCGCTGTCGCTCGGCTCGGCGTGCTCGGCCCGACCCGCATGGATTACTCCACGAACATCGCGGCCGTTCGCGCCGTGGCCCGTTACCTCTCGAAAAGCCTCGGCGAATCCTGATTGCCCAGCCCGAAGCTCTGAATTCCTTCTACCACCCCACACAACACAAAGGAGAAGCCCTTCGTGGCTGACCACTACGACGTTCTCGGTGTCGAACGCACAGCGACCACTGACGAGATCAAAAAGGCCTACCGCAAGCTTGCGCGTGAGCTGCACCCCGACGTGAACGCGAGCCCCGATGCCGAAGAGCGCTTCAAGGCAGTCACCCACGCCTACGACGTGCTGAGCGACCCGGGGCAGCGCCAGAGCTACGATCGTGGCCCGCAGGCCGGTTTCGGCGGCGGTGGTGGGGGAGCACAGGGTTTCGGCGGCTTCGGCGACATCTTCGAGACCTTCTTCGGCGGCCAGCAGGGTGGCCAGCGTGGCCCGCGCTCCCGCGCGGAACGAGGCCAAGACGCGTTGCTGCGTGTCGAGGTCGACCTCGGCGAGGTCATCTTCGGCACGCATCGCGACCTCGAGGTCGATACGGCGATTCTCTGCGAAACGTGTCATGGCAGCTGCGCGCAGCCGGGCACCTCCGAAGTGACCTGCGACATCTGCCACGGCACCGGCCAGATCTCGCGCACGGTTCGCTCGCTGCTCGGCAATGTGATGACGAGTTCGCCGTGCGGCACGTGCCGCGGCTACGGCACGATCATCCCCGTGCCCTGCGTCACCTGCCAGGGCCAAGGCCGCGTTCGTGCCCGCCGCACCATTCCCGTCGACATACCGGCCGGCGTCGACACGGGCCTGCGCCTGCAGATGCCCTCGCAGGGCGAAGTCGGCCCCGCCGGCGGCCCGCAGGGCGACCTGTACCTCGAGGTGAAGGTGCGTCACCACGACGTGTTCAGCCGCAACGGCGACGACATTCTCTGCACGCTCGAGGTACAGATGTGGGATGCGGTGCTCGGCACCACCACGACCGTGAATGCGCTCGACGGCGACGTTGAGATCGAACTGAGGCCGGGCATCCAGAGCTCTGAGGTGGTCACGGTGAAGTCACGCGGAGTCACGAAACTGCGCGGCGGTGGCCGAGGCGACCTCAAGATCGGAATTCAGGTGGTGACCCCCACAAAGCTCGACCACAAGCAGAAAGAGCTGGTCAAGCAGTTGGCGGCGGCACACAAGTACCCGGCGCCGTCGCTCGGGCAGTTTCAGCAGGGGCTGTTCTCGAAGTTGCGCGATCGATTTCTGAACTGAGTACCAGGCAGGATGCCCGGCAGCGCCCTGGCCTGCCGACAAGTAGTGGGGCGACCCAATAAGCTTCAGGGCGTGAGTTCTCTCTACCTGCGTGACGACCTGCGCGACACCCCCCATGACGTGAGCAGCGTGGTTTCGCTGCACGGCGAAGAACAGAAGCATGCGGTGAAGGTCAATCGCATGCGGGTCGGCGAAGAGACAGCCATCGGCGACGGCCGTGGCCTCATGGTGCGCGGCCCGGTCATCGCGGTGTCGGCGACGGTGCTGAGCATCGCCGTCACCCACGTTGTCGACGAGCCGGTGCCCGAGTTGACCATCTGGCTGGTGCAGGCGCTCGCTAAGGGAGACCGCGACGAACTCGCCATCCAGACCGCCACCGAACTCGGCGTCAACGGTGTGGTGCCGTGGGCGGCCGAACGGTCGGTTTCGAGGTGGACGGGCGACAAAATCGCGAAGGGCGCCGAACGGTGGCGCACCATCGTGCGCGAAGCGAGCAAGCAGTCGATTCGCGCCTGGGTGCCCCAGGTGGCCGCGTTGCATTCGACCAAAGACCTGCTTGCGCTCGCCGAGACGACGCGGGTGCTCGTGCTCGAACCGACCGCCGAGCTCGCACTCAGCGAGGTCGATCTGAGCTCGGTCATTCAGAATGATCGTGCGAGCGAGGGTGTAGCGCAGAATCCCGACCAGACGCTGCCCGACCTCGTGCTGATCGTGGGGCCAGAGGGCGGTATCAGCGAGCGGGAGCTCGACGATCTCACGACTGCGGGCGCCACAACGGTCAAGCTCGGTGAGGGCATCCTGCGCACCTCGTCGGCGGGGCCGGCCGCCATCGTGGCGCTCAACGTTCTGCTGAAGCGCTGGTAGGGCTGCAACGGCTTCTCGTGCACAGGCCGGCCGGATGGTTCGCTGTACACAGGCAGCCCCGGCGGGGCTGCCTGTCAGCCGGGCCGCTTAAGATGGAGACATGTCAGCTTCAGCCGAACCGTCGATCTTCAGCCGTATCGTAGCGCGCGAGATTCCGGCGACCATTTTCGCCGAAACCGAACGGGTGATCGCGATCGCGGATATCGCACCCAAGGCTCCGGTGCACATTCTGGTCGTGCCGAAGACGGAGGCCTACGCGAATGTCACCGAGCTCGCGGCAGGCGACCCCGGGCTGCTCGCCGAGGTCGTGGCCGTCTCGAATCAGCTCGCGGCCGAGCACTCCGATGGCGATTTCCGCCTCATCTTCAACTCCGGCCCCGGTGCCGGGCAAACAGTATTCCACGTACATGCTCACGTTCTGGCCTGGCCAGGCGGGGCGAGCGAAGAGGGTTCACTTGGCACGTTCTGACCGCCCTGCCTCCGGCACGCTGCATCCGGCGAAAGGCTCACTGGCTGACGCTGTCATCCACGTCGACGGGCTCGCCATGGTGCGTCTGCTGGGCCCGCAAGACCGGCTCGTGACTCTGGTCGAAAAGCAGTACCCGAGTGTCGGGTTGCACGTTCGCGGCAATGAGATCACGCTGCAGGGCCCCGAAGACGACGTGCGATCGGCCAGGCGGCTCGTTGCCGAACTCGTCGAAATGGTGCGTAACGGCAACGACGAGCTCACCGAGATCGAAGTGACGGCGTCGGCGCGCATGCTCGATTCGGGTAACAAGGCGAGCCCGTCTGACGCGCTCGGCCAGCCCATCTTGAGCGCTCGCGGCCGAACGGTGCGAGCCAAGACCCTCGGGCAGAAAGAATACGTCGACGCGATCGACGAGAACACCATCGTGTTCGGCATCGGTCCGGCCGGCACCGGCAAGACGTACCTGGCCATGGCGAAGGCCGTGCAGGCGTTGCAGCGCAAAGAGGTCAACCGCATCATCCTGACCCGCCCCGCCGTCGAAGCGGGCGAGCGGCTCGGTTACCTGCCGGGCTCGCTCACCGACAAGATCGACCCGTACCTGCGGCCGCTCTTCGATGCGCTGAACGAGATGCTCGACCCGGAGGTCGTGCCGAAGCTGATGGCCACCGGCACCATCGAGGTCGCTCCGCTCGCCTACATGCGCGGTCGCACGCTGAACGATTCGTTCATCGTGCTCGACGAGGCTCAGAACACCACGCCCGAGCAGATGAAGATGTTTCTCACCCGGCTCGGTTTCGGCTCGCACATGGTCGTCACCGGTGACATCACCCAGATCGACTTACCCGCCGGAACCAGTGGGTTGCAGGTGGTGCGCGGTGTGCTCGACGGTATCGACGACATTCATTTCGCTACGCTAACCAGTGCCGACGTGGTTCGTCATTCGCTGGTCGGCCAGATCGTCGATGCGTACACCGGGTACGAACAGACCCAGCAGGCGAACCGCGCTCAGGCCGCGGAGCGTCGTGCGGCCGCACAGCAGTGGCGGCAGGCGGATGCCCCGCCGCCCATCCAGGCTCAACCCGACCTCGAACCCGAATCCGTATCCCAGGGAGACCGCGCATGAGCATCGAAGTGAACAACGAGTCGTCGATCCCGATCGACGAGAACGCGCTTCTGCGGCTGTCGACCTATGCGCTCGATCAAATGCACGTGCATCCCGACGCCGAACTGGCGATCGTGCTGGTCGACGAAGCGGCCATGGAGCAATTGCACGTTCAGTGGATGGACGAACCGGGCCCCACTGACGTGCTGAGCTTTCCGATGGACGAACTGCGCCCCGGCACAGAAGAGGCGCCGACCCCGCCCGGGCTCCTCGGCGACGTTGTGCTCTGCCCGCAGGTCGCCGAGGCGCAAGCCCAGGCCGCCGGGCACTCCATGCTCGAAGAACTTCTGCTGCTCACCACGCACGGAATCTTGCACCTGCTCGGTTTCGATCACGCGGAGCCCGCCGAAGAGAAAGAGATGTTCGGCATTCAGGGTGACATTCTGGTCGGCTTCGCCATGAAGGAGCGCCGCCGCCGCACATGAACTCCCTTTCGCTGGTCGGCCCGTTTCTCGCGGTTGCCTTTGTGCTCGTCGTTCTCGGCGGGCTCTTCGCAGCCGCCGATTCGGCGATGACGTCGCTCTCCCGCGCCGACATTCTCGAACTGGCCGAGCATGCCCGCGCCAAACGCTCGCTGACGGCGATCGCCGTCGACACAGGCGCCCACATCAACGTCATCAACTTCGCCAGAGTCGTTGTCGAAACGTCGGCGGCTGTGCTCGTCAGCGTCACGCTGGCGTTCAGCCTGGACGAGATCTGGCTCGCGTTGGTGCTCTCGATTCTCATCATGACGGCCGTGTCGTTCGTGCTGGTCGGCTCGAGCCCGCGCAGCGTGGGCCGCGTTCATTCGCGTGCGTTGCTGCGGTTCACGGCGGTGCTCGTGCATCTTCTGCGCGTCTTGCTCGGCCCGATCGCGAACGCCCTGGTCGCGATCGGTAACCGAGTGACGCCGGGCCGGCCGCGCTCGGCCACCTTCTCGTCAGAAGAACAGCTGCTCAGCATGGTCGACGAGGCCACCGAACTCGATGTGCTCGAAGAAGACGACCGCGAGCTCATCCACTCGATCCTGGAATTCAACGACACGGTGGTGCGCGAGGTGATGATCCCGCGCACCGACATGGTCACGGTCGAGCGTGATGCGACCGTCGGCCAGAGCATGGGCTTGTTTCTGAGCCGCGGGGTGAGCCGGATGCCCGTTGTCGCCGACACCGTCGACGAGATCACGGGCATCCTGTACCTGCGCGACGCAGCGCGGCTGAGCCACGAGAAACCGAAGAAGGTCGACGTGGTGACGGTGGCCGAGCTCGCAAAGCCTGCCCTGTTCATACCGGAGTCGAAGAAGGTCGACGACACCCTGCGTCAGATGCAGCTGGAGTCGAATCATTTGGCGATGGTGGTCGACGAGTACGGCGGAATCGCCGGCCTCGTCACGCTCGAAGACCTGATCGAAGAGCTGGTCGGCGACATCTCCGACGAATACGATCGTGAGGTCGTCGAAGTCGAAGAGCTGTCATTCGGTGTGTACCGGGTGAGTGCGCGGCTACCGGTCGACGAACTGGGCGAGCTTTTCGGCCTCGAACTCGACGACGATGATGTCGACTCGGTGGGCGGGCTGCTCGGCAAGGCGCTCGGCCGGCTGCCTGTGCAGGGGTCGGTGGCACACGTCGCCGGTCTCACCCTGACGGCCGAGCGCACCGACGGCCGGCGCAAGCGCATCAGCACGGTCATCGTGCAGCGTGATGCGCCTGAGGAGCCGACCGAGAACATCAAGCGCCCCGAAACCAAGCCTCAGCCGGTGCTCACAAAGCAACCCGAAACGAAGAAACAGCCCGTGCTCACAAAGCAACCCGAAACCAAGAAACAGCCCGAAAAGGGGTCCGTATGATCGGCTCAGATATCGTCTCCGACCCAGATTTCCGCGCGGGGTTCGTCTCGTTCGTCGGTCGCCCGAACGTGGGCAAGTCCACGCTCACCAACGCGCTCGTCGGCGAGAAGGTCGCCATCACCAGCTCGAAGCCGCAAACCACGCGACGTGCCATCCGGGGCATCGTGCACCGCCCCAACGGTCAGCTGATACTGGTCGACACTCCCGGCATGCACCGGCCGCGCACACTGCTCGGCGAACGCTTGAACGCCGTCGTGCAAGACACCCTCGGCGACGTCGATGTGATCGGGTTCTGCGTTCCCGCCGACGAGAAGCTCGGCCCGGGCGACAAATTCATCAACGAACAACTGGATGCCTTTCCCCGCGCCAAGAAGATCGCCATCGTCACCAAGATCGACGCGACGTCGCGCCCAGCGGTGGCCGAAGCGCTGCTCGCCGTCTCTCAGTTGCGTGACTGGGAGGCGATCATCCCCATTTCGTCGACCAGCAATCTGCAGCTCGATATTTTAACCGAAGAGCTCATCAAGCTGCTTCCGAAGTCGGAGAAGCTCTACCCCGACGACCAGAAGACCGACGAGGGCATCGAGGCACGGGTCTCCGAGCTCATTCGCGAGGCCGCGCTCGAGGGTGTGCAAGACGAGCTGCCGCACTCCATCGCGGTGACCATCGACGACATGATCGAACGTGATGATCGCGACCTCATCGAGATCTACGCGAACCTCTTCGTCGAGCGCGACAGCCAGAAGGGCATCATCATCGGAAAGTCGGGCGCCCGGCTCGGCGAGGTCGGTGCGCGGGCCAGGGCATCGATCGAACCGCTGCTCGGCAAACAGGTGTTCCTGAGCATCCGCGTGAAGGTCGCCAAAGACTGGCAGCGTGATGCGAAGCAGTTGGGCAGGCTCGGGTTCTGAGCGGTGGGGGCCCTGATTCACCGCTACCCTGTAGAAGTGGCTGTATCGACCGAATCTGTGCGTAATTCATCAACCAACCCGTTCGGGCAGGTGCTCGTCGCCCTTGTGACGCCGTTCACTGCCGATGGTGAAGTCGACTGGGTCAGCGTCGAGAAGCACATCGACACGGTGATCTCCGACGGTGCCGATGGCATCGTCGTCACGGGAACGACGGGTGAGACATCCACTCTCACCGACGCCGAGAAGATCCGGCTGGTCGAGGTGGGCAAGTCGGTGGCGAACGGCCGCGCCAAGATCATCACGGGCGGCGGGTCGAATGAGACCGCGCACGCCATGCAGCTCGCCAAGCAGAGTGAGAAGGCGGGTGCCGACGGCAACCTCGTCGTCACGCCGTACTACAACAAGCCGACGCAGGCGGGGGTGCTCACGCACTTCCGCATGATCGCCGACGCGACCGATCTGCCGGTCATCCTCTACGACATCCCGGGTCGCACGGGCATTCCGATCAGCTACGACACGATTCTGCGGGCGGCGAAGCACCCGAACATCCTCGCGATCAAAGACGCCAAGGGCGACTTCAGCGAGGTCAGCCGGGTGCTCAACCAGACCGATCTGATGTATTTCTCCGGTGACGATTCGAACGTGCTGCCGCATCTCGCGGTGGGCGCGACGGGGCTCATCGGCGTCACCAACAACATCGCTGCCAAGCCGTACCGCATCATGATCGACGCGGTGAACGCCGGCGACCTGGCCACCGCCACCGAGATGCACAAGGCCCTCGAGCCGTTGGTGCGGGCCACGATGACTCACGTGCCTGGCACGGTTGCCGCCAAGTACATCTTGCACGGCCTCGGCCGTATCTCGAGCCCGCGTGTCAGGCTCCCGCTCGTCGGCCCCGAAGAATGGGAGGCCGCGAAGATCGAAGACGAAATCGATCTGGTACGCAGCATCCCGGGGCTCTCTTTTCAGAACTTCCGCCCAGATCGCAACGCAGCTGCCGGTGGCGCGTTGCCCAAAATTCCGGGCACCACGCGCGAATAACGCGCGCTGGCTCACGCACCGAAACATGCTTTTCACACACTAGGAGGGCATATGCCCAACGCCGTATACGAACCTGCCAAACTCGCCAGAGACACGCTCCGTGTCATCCCGATCGGTGGTCTCGGTGAGATCGGCCGCAACATGACCGTCTTCGAGATCAACGGAAAACTGCTCATCGTCGACTGCGGGGTGCTCTTCCCCGAAGAGACCCAGCCCGGAGTCGACCTGATTCTGCCCGACTTCTCGCTGGTGCGCGGTCGCCTCAACGACGTCGTCGGAATCGTGCTGACGCACGGCCACGAAGACCACATCGGTGCGGTGCCGTACCTGCTGCGCCTGAAGAACGACATTCCGCTCATCGGCTCGGGCCTCACGCTCGCGCTCGTCGAGGCGAAGCTCAAAGAGCACCGCATCAAGCCCTACACGTTTCAGGTCGAAGAGGGCCAGACCGAGCAGATGGGGCCGTTCGAGCTCGAGTTTGTCGCTGTGAACCACTCGATTCCAGATGCTCTGGCCGTCGCCATCAAGACCGTCGCCGGTGTCGTGCTGCACACCGGCGACTTCAAGATGGATCAGCTCCCTCTCGACGACCGCATCACCGACCTCCGTGCCTTCGCCCGGCTCGGCGAGGCCGGCGTCGACCTCTTCCTGGTCGACTCGACCAACGCCGACGTTCCCGGCTTCACGCCCTCCGAGCGCACCATCGGGCCCGTGCTCGACAGCGTCATCGCGCACGCACCCCGCCGCGTCATCGTGGCGAGCTTCTCCTCGCACGTGCACCGTGTGCAGCAGGTTCTGGATGCCGCACACGCCAATGGGCGACGGGTGGCCCTGCTCGGCCGCTCCATGGTGCGCAACATGGGCATCGCCG
>JAODBB010000161.1 GCA_025463745.1 Subtercola sp. | reverse complement strand
TTGGCAGAGCACCTGCCCGGCCGGCCCGAACACGGTCGTACGAATGTCGGCGTGGCAGAGCACCTGTTGCACGGTCGATGCGGGTAACGGTTCGGTGATGCCGGGAACCCAGCCCACCCCACGCCCGCTGGTCAGATCGTCAAGGTCGGCGTGCACACTGATGGTTGCTGCGGCACCGTTCAGCCGTGGCACATCGGGCAGGGTCGCGGCCTTCCGGATCAGATCGGTGAACACGTCAGCACGTTTCTGCGCCGGGGTACGCGAATCAGCGAACACCACATCAACCGGCTCGTCTTCGCGGTTCGCGTCCCTGCCGGCGCCCGGGCCGTCCTCGCCAGTGGCCGGGTCGTGCCCGGCGCTGTCGCCAGTGGCCGGGTCGTGCCCGGCGCTGTCGCTGTTGACGTCCGAGCGCCCACCGGCGCCCGCCTCGGCGGCGTCACTGCCGCTGACCTCGCCGCTGTCGGCGCCAGCGTCTGCGCTCGCGTCTCCGTCGGGTGGGAACGAGGGCCGGATCCGCGGGCTTTGCGTCGCGGCGTCGATCGCCAACCACGACGCCGCATCCTCCGGTGGCAGCAGGCCGATCAGCTTCGTCATCCCCGACGGCAGCGGAAAGAACCGCAAGGAGCGTTGCTCGTTCAGGCGTTTATCGCGCGGTTCCACACCGTCCGGGTCCAGCCGGTCACGCAGATTCAGCGCCAGCGCGTCGATCTGGTTCGCGGTGAACCCCAAACCACCCGCCGTTTGGGCCGCCGCCTGCACCAGGTACTCCTCGGCCGCCTCAAGATCAGGGCTGAAACCGATCTGCTTCGCCGCCTGACTAAGCCTTCGCGTGATCACCTCCGCAGTATCGAAACCCAGCTCACCCGAGACCAACGCGGCCTGCACGTGCGGGAACTTCGACGAAGCAACAACCCCGCCACCCCAGGAAGGTACCGGATGCACCGCCCTACCAAGCTTCACCCGATCCGACGCCGTCGCCACCGAGGTGCCAGTACACGCCGCGATCAACTTCGAAGACGTCGCGAACCCCAACGTCACCGACAACCGTTCATCACCCCGCTCGACACCACACCGGGCATGAATGTCAGCAGCGAACGTCACCCGCACCGAATCAGCCAGCTTGCCCAGCCGCTCCGCCAGCACCAACCCGGCCAACGCATCCTCATCCGACAACCCGGCCACCGACCCGTCGGCAAGCCCGATGGGCGCGGCAGAACGGAACCCACCAAGCACTTCAAGCTCGCGGATCAGCTCGTGCATCCTGTCGCCCGGCGACGTACCAGGCGACATGCCCGGCGACTCGGTAGTGGTTTCGTTCATGACCCAAGTCAAACACCAGCCACTGACATTACCTCATCTTTCTATATGCTCGGGAGTCACCAACACGAGGGGAGGCGCACAGTGGGAGCCATGCCACCGAAACCGCCCACAGGGTAGGCAGGCGAGATCGGCCTACTAGGCGAAGAACGGGCGTCCGCGGTGCTCGTTGAAGTGCGACTCGACAGGTGGTGGCGAGTCGCTCGCAGTAGTGTCTGTGACGACAGCGGCGTCGCCGAGCCAGCGTTGGAGCTCGTCGTCAATCACGTGCGGAACGCGCGCTGTGCGTCGCGCGACCACCCCCTCCGCACCCGGCCCCTCCGCACCCGGCCCCTCAGCACCCGCCCCCTCCGCGCCCGGCTCCTCCGCACCCGGCCCCTCGGCGGCATCAGTCGATGCGCCCGCCGAACCAACCCCCTCGGCGAACCAGTCGCGCGCCGCCGTGAAGGCGCCCGGCCGATTGCTCGCCAGAACGACGACGTTACCGAGGAGGGCGTTGCCGAGCATCCGCTCGTCGAGCACTACCGCTACTTCGGCGAACACCTCTCGCAGCGTCGCGACCTGGCCGCGGGTGTAGGCGAACCCGGGGCCGTCGAGCAGGTTGACCGCCACGACCCCGTCACTCGACACTCGGCGCGCCACCAGCCGATAGAACTCGAGGCTCGCCACTCTCGCCGCGATGACCGCACCCGACCACAGGTCGATGACAGTGACATCGGCAGAGGCTGTGCCCCACCCCGATGACTCGGGCGCATTCTCTGCGACTGTTCTCGCGTCTCCGTAGAGAAACCTGACGTCGGGCCTGCCCGCCGCTCCCCCACCCGCCTCACGCGGCAACGGCAGTTCGCGCAACACCGCCTCGAGCAGCTCGCTCTCGCGTTCGACGACACACTGCACCGACGCGGGCCGGGTAACGGCGACGTATCTCGCCACGGTCAGCGCACCGGCACCGAGATGCACACAGGCGAGCGGATGCCCGGCCGGCGCCCACGCATCGATGACCCGCGCGATGTACCGCACGTAGTCGAACTCGAGCGCACCGGGGTCGCCCAGCGACACCCGCGACTGTGGAATGCCGTCGACCGTCAACACGAAGGTCTGCGACACCTCGTCGATGCAGAACAGTTCAGCGAGCTGATCGCCGAGCGAGCGCGAGAACACGAGACGGGGTGCGGTGGATGACGCATGCGCAGACATGCCGCAACTCTACCAATACTGAGCTTTCGTCACCACCGCCCTCACCAGCAACCCATCTGCGTCAGAGCAACGACTTGGTGTGCCACACCGTCTTCGTCTCGGTGAACGCCGTGATGCGTTCGAGGGAGGGAGCTGCGGCATCCGGCCCGTTCTCGGGCGGGAAGACCCGCATCAGCGTCTCGGCGGCGGCGATCTGCAGCGACACCCAATCGAGATCACCGGCGCCGACAAGATCGAGGGCGTTCACATCGGCGTGCGAGGCCAGCCACGGCGCGATTTCGGCAGGTGAGCCGGTGAGAATGTTCACCACTCCCCCGGGCACGTCGCTGGTGGCCAGCACCTCAGACAGGCTGACAGCCGAGAGCGGCAATCGCTCCGACGCCACCACGACAACAGTGTTGCCCGCGACGAGGGCTGGCGCAACGGCGCTCACGAACCCGAGCAGCGACGAATCCTGCGGCGCGATGATAGCCACAACACCCGTGGCTTCAGGAACCGACAGGTTGAAGAACGGCCCCGAAACGGCGTTGGCGTTGCCGGCCACCTGAACGTACTTGTCGGCCCAGCCGGCGTACCAGATCCACCGGTCGATGGCCTCGTCGACCTGTGCCGTCGCGGCGGCGACGGTCACCCCCTCGATCGAGACGATCTCGGCGACGAATTGCGCCCTGCGTCCCTCGAGCAGCTCAGCGATGCGGTAGAGCACCTGGCCGCGGTTGTACCCGGTGGCTTTCGACCAGCCCGAGAGGGCCGAACGTGCTGCCACGACAGCGTCACGGGCATCCTTTCGCGACGCCTTCGCGACGTTCGCCAGAAAGTCACCGGATGCGCCAACGACCTCATACACGCGACCCGATTCACTTCGCGGAAATGTGCCGCCGACATACAGCTTGTAGGTCTTCGGAACAGCCAGCCGGCTCATTTCTTGCCACCCTTCGCGGCCGAGGCCGACTTCGCCTTCGCAGCAGAAACAGCCTTCACGGCCGGCGCAATCCGAGCAGCAGCCGTCGCTTTCGCAGCCGGCGCGAGATACGCCGTCAGCCCCTGCTTGCCGCCTTCGCGCCCGTAACCGCTCTCTTTGTACCCGCCGAACGGGCTCGCCGGGTCGAACTGGTTGAACGTGTTCGCCCAGATCACTCCGGCCCGGAGCTTGTCGGCAACAGCCAAGATCTTGCTGCCCTTGTCGCTCCATATGCCAGCCGACAGCCCGTACGGCGTGTTGTTCGCCTTCGCGATCGCCTCAGCCGGCGTACGGAAGGTCAGAATCGACAGCACGGGCCCGAAGATCTCATCCCGTGCGATTCGCGAGCTGGTCGCCACGTTCGTGAAGATCGTCGGCGCGAACCAGAACCCGTCAGACGGCAGCTCGCAGGCAGGGCTCCAGCGCTCGGCACCCTCGGCGTCACCGATGTCTGAGAGCTCGCGGATGCGCTGCAGCTGTTCGGCCGAATTGATGGCCCCCACGTCGGTGTTCTTATCCAGCGGATCACCCACCCGAAGGGTCGCCATGCGAACCTTCAGCCGCTCGACCACCTCGTCATGGATGTTCTCTTGCACCAGCAGTCGCGACCCGGCGCAGCAGACATGCCCCTGGTTGAAGAAGATGCCGCGCACGATGCCCTCGACGGCCTGATCGATCGGCGCGTCGTCGAAGACGATGTTCGCACCCTTGCCGCCCAGTTCGAGCGTGAGCTTCTTCGGCGTGCCCGCGAGTGAGCGAGCGATCTCGCGGCCGACCGACGTCGAGCCGGTGAATGCGACCTTGTTCACGTCGGGGTGGTTGACGAGCGCACGACCCGTTGCCCCGGCACCGGTGATGATGTTCACCACTCCGGCAGGGAGCCCGGCCTGCTGCACGATCTCCGCGAACAGCAAGGCCGTCAGCGGGGTCGTCTCGGCCGGCTTCAGCACAACGGTGTTACCGGCGGCCAGTGCGGGCGCGATCTTCCAGGCCAGCATGAGCAGGGGAAAGTTCCACGGAATGACCTGCGCGGCTACCCCGAGCGCCCGAGGGTTGGCGCCGAGACCTGCGTGGTCGAGTTTGTCGGCCCAGCCCGCGTAGTAGAAGAACCAGGCTGCCACGAGCGGAACGTCGACATCGCGACTCTCTTTGATGGGCTTTCCGTTGTCGAGGCTCTCGGCCACGGCCAATTCACGAGCCCGCTCTTGCACGAGGCGAGCGATGCGGAACAGGTACTTGCCCCGGTCACGGCCCGACAGGCGCGACCACGTCGAGTCGTAGGCGGCACGAGCTGCGGCTACCGCGGCATCCACATCGCCCGTCGACGCCGACGCGATAGTGGCGATGTGCTTCTCGGTCGCGGGCGAAATGGTCGAGAAGGTCGGGTCGGAGCCGGCGGTGAACTCACCGTTGATGAACAGGCCGTATTCCGATTGCAGGTTCAACAGCGCTGTTGATTCCGGCGCGGGAGCATATTCCAAAAATGACATGTAATGCGTCTCTCAATCGATGGTGACGTAGTCTGGCCCGGAGTAATGCCCCGAACTGAGTTTCTGCCGCTGCAACAGCACGTCGTTGAGCAGGCTCGACGCCCCGAATCTGAATAGATGCGGCTGCAGCCATTCTTCGCCGGCCGTCTCGGCAACGGCGACGACGTACTTGATCGCGTCTTTCGAGGCGCGGATGCCGCCGGCCGGCTTCACGCCGATCTTCTCGCCGGTGAGCCGGTACCAGTCGCGCACGACCTCGAGCATCAGCACCGTCACGGGCAGGGTGGCCGCGGGTGCGACCTTGCCGGTCGACGTCTTGATGAAGTCGGCTCCGGCCAAGATGGCGAGCCAGGATGCCCGGCGAACGTTGTCGTACGTGTTCAGCTCCCCGGTCTCGAGTATGACTTTGAGGTGCGCGGAGCTGCCATCGGCACGGCGGCACGCCTCTCTCACCGCAACGATCTCGTCGAACACCTGGCCGTACCGCCCGGACAGAAACGCTCCGCGATCGATGACCATGTCGATCTCGTCGGCTCCGGCAGCCACGGCGTCGGCCGTGTCGGCGAGCTTCACCGACAGCGAGGCCCGGCCGCTCGGAAAGGCCGTCGCGACGGCTGCGACGTTGATTCCGCCGTCGACCGAATCGCCATGGAACGCGCCGAGCGCCTCGACGGCGTACGGCACCATGTCGCCGTACACGCACACCGCCGCAACGCGTGGGCAGCTGGGGTCGGTGGCGTCGGGAGTCAGGCCCTTCGAAACCAGCGAACGCACCTTGCCGGGAGTATCGGCCCCTTCGAGCGTCGTCAGGTCGATCAACGAGATGATCGTATCGAGCGCCCACGCCTTCGAGGTGGTCTTGATCGACCGACTGCCGAGATCGGCGGCCCGGGCCTCGAGACCTACCGCATCAACCCCGGGAATGCCGTTCAGGTACCGCTTCAAGCTCGATTCGGTGAGGTCGCCACCGACAACCTCGATCGCCCGGGAGGCGGTACTCACAATTCTGTCTATACTCACCGATCAAGTGTACGGCCGGTTGGGTGCCAACCGTCCTCCAGCATGCGAGGTCTGGCCACGACGAGTCCGGCGATCACGATGACCGGTACGGTGGCCAACAAAAAGATGAGCGGAAGAGTCCATTCGCCTGTCAATTGATGCAGGATGCCCACGGCCAGCGGCCCCACCGCGCCGATGATGTACCCGACGCCCTGCATAAATCCGCTCAATGCGACCGATCCCGCCTGGGTGCGAGTGCGCAGGTTAATGAGAACAAGTGAGAGCGGGAACAGCAACGGGCCGGTGCCGATCAGGGCGATCCAGAGCCACGTCGCTGTCGACGGCACAAGCAGGAGGCCGAGGTCGCCGAGCCCGTAACAGGCGCCGCCGACCCACACCAGCACGGAGATGTTCGTGAGGCGAGCTGCGAGAATGGGAATGACCAGCGCCATGGGTATTCCAATACCGGAATACAAGGCGAGCAGTGAGCCGGCCAGCGCCGGGTCGAGACCGGCGGAGTCGACCAGCAGCTCGGGAAGCCAGGCGAAAATGGCGTAGACGTTCAACGATGTGATGCCGAACATGATGCCAAGCGCCCAAGCCAGGCTCGAATGCCAAGCACGCCCCATGAGCTGAGCATCGGGCCCGGCGATCACACCCTCAACGGTCGAAACCGCAGCGGGCGGGGTCTGCTGTCGATCTCGCACGAGCAATCGAATCCACGGCAGCACAGCGATCAGGCCGAAGACGCCCCACACGCTGACCGAAATCCGCCAGTTCGTCGCATCACTCAGCGGCACTGCGACGAGCGGCGGAAACAGCGAGAACAGCGCCATCACAGTGGCGTACAGCGACGTGACCAGCCCGATACGGTCGGGAAAGTACTTCTTCACCAACGGAGGCAGCAACACATTGCCCGTGCCCATGCCGGCGAAGGTCACGACGCTACTGACCGCCAGCATCCAATACGAGCCCGAAAGCCCACGGCCCACATCGCCGAGCACCACCGCGCCCAGCGCGATGAGCAGCAGTGACTCGAGTCGCAGGTGCCGCTGAAAAACGGGCGTGAGCAGCCCGAATACCGCGAAGCAGAGCGGCGGCAGCGTGCCGAGCACCCCGATGCCCAGGCTGCCGAGAGGTATGTCGACACTGATGTCTGAGAAGATCGGCGACAACGCGGCGACGGCCGTTCGCAGGTTGATGGCCACCAGCAGCACACCGACCAACGCCAGCGCGCGCCCGGCCCACAACGGCCGAGGCGCGAGCGATGTCACGCGAGGCGCTTTCTTACCTGCTCCACATCGTTGTTCATCTGCTCGATCAGCGGTTCGATTCCCGTGAACTTCACCATGCCGCGAATGCGGTCGGCGAACGAGATCAGCACCACATGGCCGTAGAGATCGATCGTCTGATCGAGCACGAACGCCTCGACCTGCTTCGGCGGCACACCGTCGAAGGTGGGGTTGCTTCCCACCGAAATCGCTGCCGGGTAACGTACCTCGCCGTCAGTCAGCCAGCCCGCATAGACACCATCAGCGGGAATCAGGCCTTCTGACCGAGGCGACAGGTTCGCTGTCGGAAAGCCGAGTTCGCGCCCGCGTTTCGCGCCGTGCACCACTTCTCCCTGAACCGCAGGTGGATGCCCGAGCAGCGCAGTGGCGTGCAGAACGTCTCCCTCGGCGAGTAGCTCGCGAATCCACGTGGACGACACTCGGCGATCGGAGGTGGGTTTCACGTCGGGGATCAGCAGCGTCTCGAACCCGAATTCACGGCCGAATTCGCGGAGGATGTCGACCGTACCGGCGCCCTTGTGGCCGAACCGGAAGTCGGCGCCGACGAGCACGACGCGCGCATGCAGGCCGTCGACCAGAATCTGTTTGACGAACTCTCGAGGGGTCAACCAGGCCAGGTCGTGGTCGAAAGCGAGCATGAGCGTCGCGTCGACGCCTGTGCCGGCGAGCAGATCGAGCTTCTGCTCGTTGCCCACCAGGGCGATCGGTGCGCGCTCGGGGTTCAGCAGGCTGGCCGGGTGCCGATCGAACGTGACGATGGTGGCGGTGAGGTTGTCGCGCCGGGCGACGTCGAGCAGTTCTCTGATGACGGCTCGGTGGCCTGCGTGAACGCCGTCGAACTTGCCGACAGTGATTGCTGAGGGGCCGAAGTCGGCCGGAACATCGGCGACCGACGTGAAGACCTTCACGAGTTGCTCGGCTCTGTCGACGCCGGCACAGGCTGGTTCGATACCGGCACAGGCTTGTTCTTCGAGAGCCAGATCATGCCGAGAACGGGCAGTACCAGCGGAACGAACAGGTAGCCGTTGCCGTAATACGACCACACCGTCGCATGAGCGAAGAGCTCGGGCTGAATAATGCTCAGCGTGCCGACGACGAGCACCCCCAGCATCTCGAATGAAATCGTGACCCAGGCGATGCGGTACCAGATCGTGCCGTGCGCCACGAGCGCGATGGTCGCGACAATGTATACGACAGCGGAGATGGCCGAAAGCGTATACGCCAACGGCGCTTCGCTGAACTGCTCGGTGATCTGAACGAACGAACGCCCGAACGCGCCCAGAGCGAGAATCGCGTAGATGACCACCAGCACTCGTCCGACGCCGGCCACTCGGGGCCGAACGGCTTTGCCGCGTGACGCGGTGGCCTGTGCCGGGTGGTTCTGTGCGGGGGCGTTCTGTGCCGCGGGGTTCTGTGCGGGGGGATTCTGTTCGGGGGGTACCGGTTCAGAGGGCTGCTTGGTCGATGGCATGGCACTGTCGAGTTTAGACGTTCTGAACCAGCCAGATTTCGTTCATGCGAAACACCATCACGGCGATCGCCAGGCACGCCACGCCCAAGACGACCGTGCTCCATTTCGATCGGTCGATCAGCGCCCAGAACACCGCCGCAGCGGGCAGCAGCAGCGCCGAGATCATGTACACGTAGAACGTGAGCACGTCGCCCAGCGGCGGATTGCCGGCGGCAGGCGCGATCAGCGCCACGATGAACTGGGCGATCAGAAGCACTTCGACGAGCGCCGTCGCCCCGAGTGTGAAATCGTTCGGGGTACGGCCGGTGAAGCCGTTGATGAGGCAGAAGGCGCCGGCAAGCACGGCGACGCTGATCTGCACATACGAGAACCAGACGATCATGTGATGCTCCCCTCATCTGCCGGAAAGTTCACCAGCACACGCGCCACCCCGTTTTTCACCTCGAACAGCCCGATCAGGCTGCCTTCGGGGTCGACCGCAGCGATCGTCGTCTGTGCTGGCCCGTCGATCGGTATCTTCTTGCCGTTTCGAAGGTCGGCAGACTGCTGCGCATCGAGATGGGCGACGGTGAAGAGCTCGGCGGCGACCTCGGCCGGCTTCAGCAGATCGCGAGCAGGGTCGAGAGACTCGATCGTCTGCGCCCGGTCGACGCCGAACGGGCCGATGCGAGTGCGCCGCAGCGCAGTGAGATGTCCGCCGACGCCGAGCGCCTCGCCGAGATCGCGGGCGATGGCACGAATATAGGTTCCCGACGAGCAGGTGACGTGCACGTCGAGGTCGAGAACGGCAGCCCCGTTGGCGTCGGCAGCCGGCCTCGACGCGAGAAGGTCGAGGGCGGCGATCGTGACAGGCCGGGCATCCAGAACCACCGTCTCGCCCAGCCGAACGCGAGCGTAGGCCCGGCGGCCGTCGACCTTGATGGCGCTCACCGAACTCGGCCGCTGCAGTACAGCTCCGGTGAGGCCAGCGAGAGCGGCGTGGATGGCGGCGGGTTCGAGCGCTTCGACGGCTCCCGCTGGCGCGGTGTTGATGAACTCACCCTCTGCATCGTCGGTCGTGGTGCCGGCACCGAGCCTGATGGTCGCTTCGTATTCTTTGTCGAGGCCGACCACGTACGTCAGGAGACGAGTCGAACTGTTCACGCCCAGCACAAGGAGGCCGGTGGCGAGCGGATCGAGAGTGCCGGCATGCCCGACCTTACGAGTGCCAGCCGCACGACGAGTTTTGGCCACGACATCGTGGCTGGTCAGCCCGAGGGGCTTGTCGATGAGCAGAATACCGCTGACGAGGCCCGAGGAAGTCACTCGACAACGCTAACAGGCGCGCTGACAGCAGGCGCACGGGCAGCAGGCGCACGCGGGCAGCTGGCCGTGCACACGGGCAGCTGCCTCGCTGACGCCGTGCGCACGGCCAGCTGGCCGCACGGCCGGCACCCACACCGCGCCTGCTCGGCTCAGCAGCGGTCGGCGAAGAGTCGCTGCGGGTGTTCGGCGTCGGCAACCGAGATGATGGCATCGGCGAGCATCCGCGGGCCCACCGCCTTGTCGTACAGGGCGGCGGCTTCTTCGACCTGAGCGTCGAGGCCTGATTCCGGCGTCTCGAGGTAGGCGATGAAGTTCGCATTGCCGCGAAGTTCGGGGCGCTGCAAGAACGGACCGTCGACCAGCAGAATGGCGTCTTGCGGCCCGGTCACCCAGTGCGTGCTGCGTGGCATGTCGCGTGCCGCGTCGAATGTCGCCGTGATGAAGCCCGTGCTGCCGCCCATGCGAAACGGCTGAACCAGCACGCGTAGAAACACCGAATAGTCGAACCAGTCGAGGTAGTACGCCTCGGCCGAGTTAGCGCCGCGCTGCATGCGGGCCGCTCGGGGCCGCTGAAAGTCGTCGAGCGAGGCGCGAAAAACCGCGTGCCCGGCCTCCCTCAGCGCAACAGCGAGGTCGTCGGCGAATGCACGGCCTCCCGCCACCGCGTCGACCCCCACGAGCACTCGGCCTTTGGCGTAGTTGTGCAGTATTTCAGTGGCCAGGGCGTCAAGAAACTCACTGCGCGGCGTGGGCGGATAAACCATGACCTCAGTCTACGAGCGGTGCAGCCGGTGACACCCTGGCAGTTGTTAGATTGGTTCGGATGACTGCTAGCAACCCATCAGACGGCCAGAGCCTCGCCGCACCGGTGATCGCCTGGTTCAGGGTGAACGCCCGCGACCTGCCCTGGCGTCGCCCCGGCTTCACACCGTGGGGCACCCTGGTCAGCGAATTCATGCTGCAGCAGACTCCCGTCTCGCGAGTCATTCCACGGCTGAACGAATGGCTCGAACGCTGGCCCACTCCCGGCGATCTCGCCGCCTCCTCCCCCGGCGACGCCGTTCGTGCGTGGCAATCGCTCGGGTACCCGCGCCGCGCACTCTGGCTTCATGCGGCGGCCGTCGCCATCGTCTCACGGCACGCCGGCGTCGTACCCCGAGACGTGGATGCTCTGCTCGCCCTACCCGGGGTCGGCGACTACACGGCCCGAGCCGTTGCGGCTTTCGCCTATGGTGATCGGCACCCGGTGGTCGATACGAACATCCGGCGCGTGATCGCGCGTGCCATCGACGGCAATGCCGAACCGGGGCCGCCGAGCAGTCGCCTGGACCTCGCCGCGATGTCGGCGCTGTTGCCCGCCGAGAGGGCGGAGGCCCGCGCCTTCAACGCGGGTATGATGGAGCTCGGTGCACTGGTCTGCACGGCACGCGCGCCTCTCTGCGAGGTGTGCCCGCTCAGTGCGCAATGCGCCTGGCGGGCGAAGGGATACCCGGGTTTCACCGGCAAACGCAAGGCCGTGCAGAAGAAGTACGAGGGTTCAGACCGCCAGGTGCGGGGGCTGATCCTCGCGACCCTGCGCGCGAACCATACCGACGGTGCCGATACGCGCGTGCAGGTCGCCTCGCCGTCACTGTCGCCCTCGCCGTCGCATTCACTATCGCTGTCGCCGTCGCCCTCAGAAGACACACCTGTCGGCGCTCAGACCGGCGTTCAGGCCGGGGTGCCGGCAGCGCAGCTCGAAGCGCTCTGGCCCGACCGGCAGCAGTTCACCCGCGCGCTGGCGGGCTTGCTCGCCGACGGCCTCGCCCGTGAGACGCCCACCGGATTCACTCTGCCGGGGCATGCCGAGCCCTGACGCAGGCCTGCCGCCGAGCCCTCTCACACAACCCCACATCCCTCCCGCAATCCGCCGCGCAGAACCGGGCATCCCGCAGCGCGCTAGCCTGATCAGATGCAGATCGGTATCGTCGGCGCGGGCGCCATCGGGGGCAGTATCGCTGCCGCCCTCAACCGAGCGGGACATACCGTCGAACTCACGGCCCGGGGTGACAATCTCGTCGCGATTCGCGAGGCTGGCATCCAGCTCACCGGCGCCTGGGGCGACCATGTCGCTCGTGTCGAAGCCAACGAGCACCTCACAGTCAGGCCTCAGTTGGCGTTCGTGACGACGAAGGCTCAGGATGCCCGCGATGCGATTCTGGCGAACGCCGAGGTTTTGCGTGGTCTGCCCGTCGTCATCGTTCAGAACGGCCTCGAGTCGCTCGACACGGCCCGCGCCGCCCTCCCCGATGCGAACTGGATCGGCGCGCTCGCCCTCTACGCCACCAGCTACCTCTCCCCTGGCGAAGTGACCATCACCGCTTCGGGCCAGACCTTTCTGGGTACGGGTACCGGCGCGCCCGACGCCGAAACCATCGCCGCTGCTGCGACTCTCGCCGAGGCGATTCCGGCGCGAGCGGTCGCCAATTTCCGCGGGGCGCAGTGGACCAAGCTGATCATCAACCAGGTCAACGCGATGCCGGCCATTACCGGTCTGAGCGCGCAGCAGACGATTTCGAGCGACGTTCTCCGGCCGATCATCACGGCGAGCATGCGCGAGGCGGTTCGAACCGGTTTCGCGCTGCACACGCATTACGGCTCGCTTCAGGGGCTGTCGAACCCGCTGTTGCGTGCTTTCGCGGTCGCTCCTGTCTCGGTCGGCGCTCTGCTTCCCCGCCTGATGGCCCGGCGCATGGGAGACACGCCGAATCCGGGGTCGACGCTGCAGAGCATCCGTCGCGGTCAGCTCACCGAGATCGACTACCTGAACGGCGCCGTTGTCACTCAGGCTCGGGTCGCCGGGCGAAGCGCGCCGCTCAATCAGACTCTGGTCGAGTTCGTACATGAGGTCGAGCGAACAGGCGCGTTCGTCACGCCCGAAGCTGTCGCGTCT
>JAODBB010000140.1 GCA_025463745.1 Subtercola sp. | reverse complement strand
AACAGCTGCTCTGCCAAGGCGACATCATCACCACGCTGATGCATGAAGGCCGGATCCTGCAGCACGGCAAAACGAAACGCCTCTTCACCGCCGCACAGAACAGGGCGATGGCCGCCCGAGACGGCGGATGCGTCTGGCCCGGCTGCACACGTCCACCGTCCTGGTGTGAGAGTCATCACACCGTGGAATGGCGAGACGTGGGCTACCTCCCCGGCCGCACCGACACCGACCTCGGAGTACTCGTCTGCCCCTTCCACCATCGGCATTTACATCACAGCAGGTGGCAACTCATCATGATCAACGGAGCACCCCACATCATCCCACCACCCGAAATCGACCGGACCCAAACACCCAGACCCTGCACCAGGCGACGCGTCGGACGCACGCATACACGAGCAGGCGCCCGATGAACGGAAGAGAACTCTCCGCTGAATTCCTGCACGCCGCCAAGTCGCTGACCAGGACCGCGGCGAACGGGCCCCGCGGCCGCGTAACGGTTTCGCTACTTCAGCTAGGCAGACCATCCGTCGACGCTGCCGCCGATCTCACGAAGACGAATCGACGACAATGCGCCCTACGCCTTCAGCACGAACAGCTTGTGGTGCAGCAGCTCTTCGATCGCGTACTTCACGCCTTCCGTGCCCTGGCCCGATCCCTTCACGCCGCCGTAGGGCATGTGGTCGGTGCGGAACGACGGCGGCATGTTCACGAGAACGCTGCCCGCCTCTGCCTCGCGGCCGAACTGCAGTGCCGAGGCGAGGTTGGTTGTGTAGATCGCGGTGTTCAGCGCGTACTGCGAAGAGTTGACTTCGGCGATGGCCGCCTGCAAGTCGGGCACGGGCACCACGCTGAGAACGGGGCCGAAGGCCTCTTCGGTGATCAGCGAGTCATTCGCCCTGATGTCGGTGAGCAGAGTCGGCAGCAGAATACCGTCGACGACAGCGCCACCGTTGAGCGCTGTCGCGCCGCCGGCTATCGCGTCGTCGATCGACTTCTTGAGGGCGTCGGTGGCCGCGGTGGTGATCATCGGGCCGACCATCGTGCCGTCGAGGTGCGGGTTGCCGACCAGCACGCGAGCGAATCTCTCGCGCAGGGCGGAGGTGAGGGTATCCGCTGCGCCCGGTGTGACGTAGAGCCGTTGCAAGGAGATGCAGGCTTGACCCGAATTGCTGAGCGATGCCGTAATGGCGTCGTCGGCCGCTCGGGTGATGTCGGCGTCGTCGAGTACCACCATCGCGGTGTTCGAGCCGAGCTCGAGGATGTGCAGTTTGCGGGGGGAGCGGGCCTTGATGCTCCAGCCGACAGAGGTCGAGCCGGTGAAGGTGATCACGGCGACGCGGTCGTCGACGATCCAGGGGTCGACGACATCTTTCGGCGTGCCTGTGACGAGGTTGAGGCGGCCGGCGGGCAGCCCGGCCTCTTCGAAGACCTCGACGATCATGCCAGCCGCGATCATCGACTTCTCAGAGGGCTTCAGCACCACAGCGCAGCCGGCCGCGACGGCCGGAGCCACCTTGTGCAGCAGCAGGTTCAGCGGAAAGTTGAAGGGTGTGATGGCGGCGACGATGCCCCGTGGTTCGAGGATGGTCTGGGCGAACGTTCCCTCGCCCGACTCGATCGCGTCGAGCGCCACGACCTCGCCGGCCAGGCGGCGGGTTTCCTCGGCGGCCCAGACGATTGTGCCGATGCCGCGTTGCACTTCGGTTCGGGCGGCCGTGATCGGTTTGCCGGTTTCGGCGGTGATGGCCTGAGCGAATTCCTCGGCGCGGGCGGTGAGGCCGCGCCCTGCTGCGGAGAGAATCTCCGAGCGCTTCGCCGGGCTGAGCGGGATGCGCATGGCTGCGGCGGCCGCATCGACCGCCGAGCGGGACTGCTGTTCATCGGCCAAGGCGACGTCGGCGATGGGTTCCGCTGTGAAACGGTCGTGCACCCGCTTGACGCGGGCACCCGGCATCCACTCGCCGCCGATGTACAGGTGCTGAGCGCGGATGCGGGTTTCGGTGAGCGTCATGAGTTCAAGGCTTCTTTCACGTGGATGCCGGTGGTGTAGGCAGTGGCCAGTGCATCGATCTCGTGGCGCACTGCTACGGCCATGTCGTCGGTCGTGGCCTCGCCGCCGAGGTCACGGGTCTTCGTGCCACCCGCAAGCGCAGCCTCGAAGGCCGCGATCAGGTGTCGAGCGGCGACGGGGTGGCCGAGAGCGTCGAGCATCATCGCGCCACTCCAGATTTGGCCGATCGGGTTGGCGATGCCCTGCCCGGCGATGTCGGGAGCCGAGCCGTGCACTGGCTCGAACATCGACGGGAATTCGCCCTCGGGGTTCAGATTCGCGCTCGGCAGCGAACCGATCGAACCGGTGGCGGCGCCGGCGAGGTCGGAGAGGATGTCGCCGAACAGGTTCGACGCGACGATGACGTCGTACCGTGCCGGATGCAGCACAAGGCTCGCCGCAAGGGCGTCGATCAGCTCGCTCCGCAGGCGAACCTGGTCGTAGTCGGCTGAGACCTCTTTCACCATCTCGTCCCAGAACGGCATGGTGTGGATGATGCCATTGCTTTTCGTAGCCGAGGTGACCTCGCCGCGACGACTCGCAGCGAGGTCGAAGGCGAAACGGGCGGCGCGCGTCACGCCGAGCCGGGTGAAGACCGACTCCTGAACGGCGGCCTCCTGGGGCAGACCGCGGAACAGCCGGCCTCCGATCTCGGAGTACTCGCCCTCGTTGTTCTCGCGCACGATCATGATGTCGATGTTCGGCGAGCCGACGAGCGGCGACTCCACGCCCGGAAGCGACTTGACCGGCCGCAGGTTGATGTACTGCCTGAATTCGCGACGGATCGGGATGAGCAGACCCCAGAGTGTTTCGGTGTCGGCGATGTCTGGCGCCCCGACGGCCCCCAGGAAGACGGCCTCTGTTGCACCGAGCTGCTCGAGCCCGTCGAGCGGCATCATGCGGCCGTTGCGGCGGTAGTACTCCGACCCCCAGTCGACGTCCCGCCATTCGAAGTCGATGTCGTGGTGGGCGCCGATGAGGTCGAGGCAGCCGACGGCGGCGGGCATGACCTCGAGGCCGATGCCGTCGCCGGCGACGACGGAAATAACGTGGCGGGTCATGAGATCAGTTCCTCTTCTTGCAGATCGTCTTCATCGTGCGGGTCGCCATCGGCCTCTGCGGAGTGCACCTTGACGATCTCGACGCCGTGTTCGGTGAGCATCCGTTCGTCTGCGCTGCGCAGCGCGTCGTCGACGATGACGCAGTCGATCAGATCCCAGTCGCAGATTCTCACCATGGCCGGCGTTTCGAATTTCGACGAGTCGGCAAGCAGAACGACGCGCCCCGCGACCTCGATGAACGCCTGCTTCGTGATGGCGTCGAAACCGTTGGCGCAATACGCGCCGCGTTCGTTCACGCCACTTGCCCCGAGAAAAAGAGTCTCGACCTGCAGATTCGCGATGGTCGCCAGTGTCGACGGGCCGTCGAACGAGAGGGACTCCCTGTGCAGCGTGCCGCCCACGCTGATGACCTCGACGTCGGAGATGGAGAGCAAGCTCGACACCACGGGAAAGGAGTGTGTGACGACGGTCAGATCGTGACCAGGCGGCAGCAGCGCCGCCATCTGGTTCGTCGTCGTGCCGGCATCGATGGCGATGACCGCATTCGTGCCGATCAATTCGATGGCGCGTTTGGCGATGGCATGCTTCGCCGCCCCCATTTTCACGTCACGGAAGCGGTAATCGCTGCCGACGACATCCTGTCTGCTCAGCGAGCCGACACCGCCGCGAAAACCGCGGATGCGCCCCTGTGCGACGAGTTTGGCGACATCGCGCCGAATGGTCATCTCAGAGACGGTGAAAGTGCTCGAGAGCTCGAGAATTGTGCAGTAGCCCTGCGTCGTGATGAACTGCACGAGTCGATCGCGGCGCTCCGGAGCGGAGGTATAGCGAAAGCCCTGCTCTTCTTCGGACATTATCTGTCTGCTTTCTCATGGTATTTGTTCACTTTACGATCAGATCGAGACAGACCCTACGACTGACGCGTTTCGGCGACTATTTGGCTCAGCCGCTGCAAGCGCTCTCGGGAGCGTCCGCGCAGTGCGGCGAGAGTGTCGTCATCGCTGACCGTGTCGGCCCAGATCGCGCGACCAGCGAGGAACCCGTCCGCCCCGCCGAGGCAGGCTTCACGAACCGCATCCGCGAAGTCGGGCTGGTTGACGCCGTTCGAGAGCACTACCCACGGCCCCCCGACGATTTCGGTCAGCCGCTCGGCGTGCTCGCGCACCTTCGACAGGTCGCCCACGACGTATCCCGGAACCTCCGCCTTGTAGATGCTGCCGCCGTACGAAGAGAGCTCGGCCGCGGCATCCAGAATCGCGGCATGCCGCTCACCGACGTCACGCCAGTCGGCTCCGCCTGGTGCGAGCACGATGCCCTCGACCAGGCTGGCCACCCCGGCTTCTTCGGCCACAGCGACGAACGCCCGCACCAGCTTCTCGCGTTCGGCGGCAGGCTGATCGGAGCACCAGATGACGAGCAGCTTGATCGCGACCGCACCGACAGCGTGAATGAACTCAGGTGTGACGAGCGGGTCGACCTGGCTGAATTCAACCGGCTTGCCCGGCTTCTGGTGCAGAATGTCGGCGGCGAGAATCAGCCCGCACCCGGGCGCAATGCCGAGCGGTCTGCTCGTCGTGACAGCGAGTGGGCGGTCGAGCAGGATTCCGGATGCGAGGGGGCTCAGAACCTCGATGCCGATCGTCTTGAAAGCACGAAGCGTCTCATCGGAGACATGACCGGCTTCGGTTTCGTCGCCGAGAGAGAACATGTGCCGCAACGATTCACGCTGGTCGAGTGCCACCATCGCGAAGCCGCCGCTCTCGGCACGCAGAGGTGCCAACAGTTCGTCGAGAGTCAATTGGTTGTCTGTCATGTCAGTTCCGTTCTGAAAGGAGTGGAGTGTGGGGCGCAAGAACAAAAGTGGGCAGCACGGCGTCTGCCTCCTCCAGCGACGGGATGCCCGATCTGCCGTCGAGCGATCGGCAGGAGAGCGCGGCGACGACGTTGGCAAGCCGAACCGAGTCGAGCATGCTGCGCCCGAGCACCAGCCCGGCGAGCAGAGCGCCGTGAAAGACGTCGCCGGCTCCGATCGTGGAGAAGGGCTCGATGGCGAGCGGTGGCACCTCGACGACGCGGTCGCCGTCGAGAAAGGCGCTGCCGGCCGCGCCGGCGGTGACGACCACGTCTTCGGCGCCGGCCGCACGCGCTGCGACGAGTCGTGCGCGCAGGTCGACGCCCGGGAAGTCGCGTGCGAGGGCCGACGCCGTGGGAACGTAGAGGTCGACGCCGCGCACATCGATGCTCGCGATCGGGTTTCCGGCATCGAGGCTGACCCGTGCTCTGCCGCGAACGGTTTGCTCGTGAACGAAGCCGCTGGCGAAGCCGGTCTGGTCGAGGTGCAACCAGCGACTCGTTTCGACGACACGTGCATCCGGTGCAGGGGGAAGAGAGGGAGACGTGACGATGGTTCGGGCACCGCTCGACTTCGTGACCATCACGAAGCTCTGGGTGGTGCGCTCGCCGCGACGACGCTCGACCCAGCGGGTGTTCACACCCTCGGCCTCCAGCTGCTCGATCGCGGTCTCGCCCGCACGGTCATCGCCGACGACGCCGCAAAAGCCCACCGGAATGCCGAGCCTGGCCAGGGTGACGGCCGCGGTGGCCGCCGGGCCGCCGCCCGCGATCGTGAACGGATCGCCCACGATGCGCTGGTCTTCGCTCGGCACATCCGTCACCGTTGTGATCGTGTCGACGGTCGCCACACCGACGCACAGCACCTCGAGAGTCATCACGGCCTACTTGACCGCACCCGCGGTGAGGCCCGCGACCAGGTATTTCTGCAGGAACAGGAAGCCGATGACGACGGGGATGCTCACCACGAGTGATGCCGCCATGATCTGATTCCAGTACACGTTCGTTTCCGTCGAGTAGTTCTGCAATCCGATCGACAGCGTGCGTGTGGCGCTGTTCGTCATCTGTGAAGCGAACAGGATCTCACCCCAGGCCGTCATGAACGAGTACACCGCGACCGCGATGATGCCGGGCCGAGCGGCCGGCACGATGATGCGCAGCAGAGCCCCGACGGCACTGGTGCCGTCGACCCGGGCGGCTTCGTCGAGTTCGCGGGGAATCGCATCCATATAGTTGGCCAGCATCCAGATGGAGAACGGCAGGGTGAACGTGAGATACGTCACGATCAGGCCGAGCTGGGTCTGATAGAGAAAGGTGAAACCGAGGGTCTTGTCGATGTTGACGAAGATGAGAAACAGCGGCAGCAGAAAGAGCACTCCCGGAAACATCTGTGTGGCGAGGATGATGCCGGAGAACGCGGCGCGGCCCCGAAAGCGGTAGCGCGAGATGGCGTACGACGCGAAAACAGCGATGATGACGCTCGCGAAGGTGGCCGAGAAGCTCACGATGAGGCTGTTGCCGAAGTAGAGCGCCAACGGAATGGTGTTCCAGATGTCGATGAACGGCTGGAATGTCAGGTGTGTGGGCCACCACTGGAAGTCGCCCTGCACATCTTGCAACGGCTTCAGCGAAGACGTGAGCATCACATAGAGCGGCACCAGCACGAAGACCGCGAGCACGATCAGCATGATCCAGCGGAAGAGACGGAAGGAGAATTGCTCACGCATCGCGCACGACCTTTCTGCGCCAGATCGCCCAGATGCCGGCGACGAGCACGAGGAACAGCATGAGCAGCACAGCCATGGCCGAGCCGACTCCGAAGTTCCAGTTGATGAATGACGTTCCATAGATATGGA
>JAODBB010000133.1 GCA_025463745.1 Subtercola sp. | reverse complement strand
TCGAAGGTCGACCGCTCCGCCGCCTATGCCATGCGCTGGGTCGCGAAGAACGCGGTGGCCGCCGGGTTCGCCGACAAACTCGAAGTGCAGATCGCCTATGCCATCGGCAAGTCGGCCCCGGTCGGTCTCTACGTCGAGACGTTCGGCACCGGCCACCTTCCCGATGACGAGATCATCGCCGCCATCCAAGAGGTCTTCGACCTGCGTCCGGCCGCCATCATCTCCGACCTCGACCTCCTGCGCCCCATCTACGCGAAGACGTCGACCTACGGCCATTTCGGACGCGAACTGCCCGACTTCACGTGGGAGCGCCTTGACCGGGTCGAGGCCCTGCAAGGTGCTGCGAAGTTGTGACCACCAGCGGCATCACTCCGGTCGCCTCGGTAACCCGGGTGGCCAGAGTGATGCTCGAGTCTCCGCTTCCTCAGCTCGACAGGCTGTTCGACTACCGCATTCCTGACGCGCTGATACCGGATGCCCGGCCGGGCGTTCGGGTCAAAGTGCCCCTGCGCTCCGCCGGCCGGGTCTCTCGCGGCTACATCGTCGAGGTCACCGACCATGCCGATTTCGTAGGCACCTTGAGTGATGTAGAAGAGGTCGTCTCCGCCGCCGTCGTACTGACGCCCGACGTCTGGGCACTCGCTCGTCGTGTCGCCGATCGGGCCGCCGGCAACGCCAGCGATGTGGTTCGGCTCGCCGTGCCTCCGCGTCAGGTGCGGGTGGAGAAAGCGTGGCTCGCGCGCCGGCAGAAGGCGGGAGGGGCGTCCCCAGAGCATCCAGAACCGGTCGAGGCAGTGGCGACACCGACAACCAACCCGCCGCCGATCGACGGCTACGGGCCGGGCGTCGTCGAAAACGCGATCGCCCAGCGCAAACGAATCGCCCTGAGCGCAGTGGCCACCGTGCGGCAAGCAGGCAATGCCTCGGCCGGCGAAGATGAGGCACACACCGCCTGGGTGGGCGCCTGGGCCGCCACGATGGCCGCCATGGCGGTTCATACGCTTGGGCTCGGCCGATCATCCATTCTGGTGGTACCCGACTACCGCGATCAGGAGCAACTCGAAACAGCCCTACGCGCGCTGCTGCCGGCCGAAGACCACGCCGGCCAGGGAACGGCCACCGGCGCGATCGGCACCGTGGCACGGCTCGACGCCCGCCAGACCAACCCCGAACGGTACGCGAACTTTCTCGCCTGCCTCGAACCGCGGCCGCGCATCATCGTCGGCACGCGCTCGGTCGTTTACGCGCCTGCGCACGAGCTGGGCCTGATCGCTCTGTGGGACGAAGCCGATCCACTTCACAACGAGCCCCTCAGCCCGTATGTGGCCTCGCGCGATGTCGCTCTCATTCGTCAGGAGCAGTCGGGCTCCGCCCTTGCCTTCGTATCGCATTCGCGCAGCAGCGAGGTGCAGCGGCTGGTCGAACTCGGCTTTCTCGACGACATCGCGCAGAGCCCGAGGTTTCTGCCGAAAGTGGTGCCGACGTCGGCGCAGGTCTCGAACGATCGGTATGCACAAACCGCTCGCATCCCGTCGACAGCCTGGCAGGCCGCGCGCACGGCTCTCGAAACCGGCCCCGTACTCATCCAGGTCGCGCGACCGGGGTATTCGCCGGTTCTCGCCTGCGCCAGTTGCACCAGCCCGGCCCACTGTCTCGTCTGCGACGGGCCGCTCCGGGCGCAATCGAAGAACTCCCCACCCTCGTGCGCCTGGTGCGGCGCGATCGCCGCGCAATGGCAGTGCCGGCACTGTGAGGGCACCACGTTCACCCACATCGGCCAGGGCAGCGCCCGCACCGCCGAAGAACTGGGGCGCGCGTTCCCGGCGACTCGCGTGATCGTCTCTGACGGCTCGCGTTCGCGAGGCGATGTGGGTGGCGGCCCTGCCCTCGTCATCGCCACGCGCGGCGCCGAACCGGTGGCGGCCGGCGGGTACCACGCCGTACTTCTGCTCGACGGCGAACGGATGCTCGCCCGCGAGTCGCTCACGGTCGCCGAAGACTGCCTGCGGTGGTGGTCGAACGCCATCGCGCTCGCCGCACCACGCGCACCCACCATCATCGTGGGGGTCGGTGGTGACCTCGCCCGCACCCTCGTCACCTGGCAGCAGCCGCGCTTCGCCAGCGAGGAGCTGGCAGACCGCCGCCGCCTGCGTTTTCCCCCCGCGATCCGCGTCGCGACCGTGCGCGGCACCGCCGAAGCCGTAGCAAGTGCTGTGAAAGAGCTTCACGATTCGGTTCAGGGCGAAGATAGCGCGAAGATAGACGTGCTCGGCCCCGTGCCCGACGAGAACGATTTTGTCAGATCAATCGTTCGCTTCGACTACTCGGTCGGCGCGTCCGTCGCCTCGACATTGCGCGCCGCCGTCATCAAGAACGCGACCAGCAGGCGCAAGACCCCGGGCAGACCAACGAATTACCGCACCCCGCCGACCCTTCGGGTTCGCTTCGACGACAGAGAGATCCTCGATTGAGAATTGTCTTCGCCGGCACCCCCGCCGTTGCTGAGCCGACCCTCCGCGCTCTCGCTGCCGATCACGACGTCGTCGCCGTGATCACCCGAGCGGATGCCCCGCAGGGCCGCAAGCGTGTGCTGACCCCGTCTCCCGTGGCCGTCGTCGCGGCCGAACTCGGCCTCACAGTCATCAAGGCGAACAAACTCGACGACGTCGTGACGAGCCAGATCGCCGCCCTCGCCCCTGATCTCGGCGTGATCGTCGCCTACGGCGGATTCGTGCGCGAACCTTTGCTCGGGCTGCCCCGTTTCGGCTGGATCAACCTGCACTTCTCCCTCCTGCCCCGCTGGCGCGGTGCGGCGCCGGTGCAACGCGCTGTCATCGCGGGCGATGCGGTCACCGGGGCCGCCGTCTTTCAGCTCGTCGAAGCGATGGATGCCGGGCCCGTGCTCGCCACAACGACCGTCACGGTCGGCGCGCACCAGACGGCCGGCAACCTGCTCGATACTCTCGCTGTCGACGGGGCCGCGCTCACAACACGGGTGGTCGACGATCTCGCCACTGGGCGCGCAACCGCAACTGACCAAGTCGGCGAACCCGTGCTCGCCCCGAAGCTCACTCTCGACGACGCCCGGCTCGACTGGGCCCGGCCCCGTGCCGAGGTCTACCAACGGCTGCGTGGCGTGACACCCGAACCCGGCGCCTTCACCATGATCGACGGTGAGCGATTCAAGATTCTCGAAGCGGAGCCCGCGCACCAGGCCGCAGCGGTGCTGCCGGGGCGCATCCAGTCGCTGGCGGGTGAGGTGCTCATCGGCACGGCCGACCTGCCGTTGCGCCTGATCGAGGTGCAACCCGCCGGAAAGAAGCCCATGGCCGCCGCCGACTGGTGGAGAGGCCGCGCAGACCGTGCAGACCAGAACGAGGTGATCGCCCAATGACCGACGCGCAGCGTCCGAAGAACGCCGAGCGGCCGAAGCACGGCCGAACGGGCGCCAATCAGGGCCGCGGGCCGGTTCCGAAGAGGCAAGGCCCCACCATCGTTCAGCCCGCACGCCGCATCGCCTTCGAAGTGATTCGAGCCGTGCGCGAAGACGACGCGTATGCCAATCTACTGCTGCCCACGAAGATCGAGCGCGCCAAATTGAGCCCCGTCGACGCCGGGCTCGCCACGGAGCTCACCTACGGCACCCTGCGCATGCGCGGCTACTACGACCGAGTGATCGAGCTCGCGGCGCGTCGTTCGATCGCCGATATCGACGGCGTCATCGTCGACGTGCTCGAACTCGCGGCGCACCAGTTGCTCTCGCTTCGGGTCGCCAGCCATGCGGCAGTGAATGAGGCCGTCGAATTGGCGCGCGTGGTGGCGAGCCGATCATCCACGGGCTTCGTGAACGGAGTGCTGCGCACCATCACGCGATCGACCCCCGAAGAGTGGCAAGAGCGGGTGCTCGAGTCGGCCGGCAACGACGATGCGCGGCTCGAAGTGCTGTACTCGCACCCGGCGTGGATCATCCGGGCGTTCCGGCGGGCGCTGCTCACCGATGGTGATAGTGCTGATGAGGCGGCCGTCGACCTGGTCGAGCTGCTCGAGGCCGACAATGAACCGGCGCGCCTCGGGCTGATCGCGCTGCCCGGATTGGCCTCCCGTGACGACATCACCGCCGACGGGCATCCGTCCGCCTATTCGCCATACGGTTTCATCACCGACGCCGGCGACCCACGAAGCATCGCCGAGGTTCGGCGGGGCACGGTTCGGGTGCAAGACGAAGGGTCGCAGCTGGCCGCCCTCGCATTGGTCAATGCGGCACCGGTCGTGGAGGGCGAGCGCTGGCTCGACCTGTGCGCCGGCCCGGGCGGCAAGTCAGCAGTACTGGCGGCGTCGGCCTCGCTTGCTGGCGCGACTCTGATCGCAAACGAGCCGGTAGCGGCTCGCGCCGAACTCGTTCGCAACGCTGTTGCGGCTCTGCCCTCGCCGCCTGTCGTGTGGCAGCTCGACGGAACCCGCATCGGCGACGACCATGCGGGCGAGTTCGACCGCATCCTGGTCGACGCGCCCTGCACCGGCCTCGGCGCCCTGCGTCGCCGGCCCGAAGCGCGCTGGCGTAAGTCGCCCGCCGACGTATCGTCGCTGGTCGTGCTGCAGTCGCGGCTCATCGATGCGGCCATCACCGCCCTCAAGCCCGGCGGCATTCTCGCCTATGTCACCTGCTCGCCGCACGTCGCAGAAACGCGCGGGCAAGTTGCGGATGCTCTGAAGCGCCATTCCGGAGTCATCGAGCCTCTGGGCACTCAGGCCGTGTTGCAGTCGTTCGTCTCCTCGCCGTTGCGATTGGGTGCCGACGAGACGCAGGCGCAACTGTGGCCGCACGCGCACGGAACAGATGCGATGTTCATCGCGCTGTTTCGAAAGGTCGGCTGATTTTCGGTCGGTCGGCTGCGGCGTGGTGATTAATGCTCACTAATTTGATAACGTTCCTCAAACGAAGGAGTTCGACACGTGGTCAAATGCATTTTCACCGTCACATTCAGAACCGATCTCGGTGAAGGCATGGCGCTCCGCCACTGGCGCGAGGTGCATGCTCCGCTGATCACCGACGTGATCGGAGTGACCGGGTTCACTCAGAACGTGGTCACTGAGCACCTGGTCGGCGGCTGGGACGGCGTGGCAGAAATCTGGTTCGAGTCGCTCCCGGCCTACGAGCGTGCGCTCAAGTCCGCGCAATGGGGAGCCGTGCTCGCCGACGGGCCGAACTTCATGGACATGAGCGCGCTGAGCGCGGCCGTCGTCGATGAAGTCGTGATCGTGGGTCGGTGAGCGGAGCGACCGCTGAACTGGCTGGCCCAGACAGCTTCACGCTGAGGGATGCTGCGGTCAAGCCTCGTAAGTCCGCCGCAGTTCCTCCACAATCTCGCCTTTCGGTCACTCTCCACAATTGCGCGGTATCCGCGTTTCGGCGTCGGTGGGTGGTGGTTGAATCGAAGCATGAAACGAGCAATACTCACTCCTCCTGATGATGGTGACGATGGCGATGATGGTGACGATTACCCCGACCGTCACCCGTCCACCAACCCTGCTTCTTCCCCTGGCGCGTCAGCG
>JAODBB010000132.1 GCA_025463745.1 Subtercola sp. | reverse complement strand
ACGAAACAGACGGGCCAGCTCTCTACGACACCGGCCTCAGCGCAGAAGAAGGCCTCTGGAACCGATCCGGCTGGGCCGGACGAGCATGACACGCCCAACCCCATACACACGTTCTGGCCTATAACCCTAAAATGAAGAATCCCCACGACCAAGCTGCCGCGGGGAAGACTCCATGTATTAAAAGCGAGGGACCTTGTCCTCGTATCCCTTCGACAATATCAGGACAGATGGCGCATCGACACACTCTGCTCGAGATCGCAAACCGATTGCATTCAGCGCGGTTGGCCACGTACCTCTCCGCTAGCGGCAACGATGTTCGGGCCGCGCTCGAACTGTATCGATGGAACCTGCGCTTGGCCGCGTCATTTCAAGAGATACTTTCGATCGCCGAAATTGTTCTGCGAAATGGGATCAACGATTCATTACGCACGTGGAATGTCGCCAGGCAGGTACTCTGGGCGCAAGCATTGACGTCGGCATTCCCGCATCGCCATGGAGATCCAGACGGCACGATTCTCGCCGATCGAGTCGGAAGGCTTCACGCACTGCGAAATCGTGTTTCGCATATGGAACCGCTCTTGGAAGTCAACATCAGCGCACGCCATACGGACGTTCTTCACGTAGTCGGTTCCATTAGCCCAGAGGCCCGCGATTGGTGCGCGGGCACGAGCAGAGTCAAACAGGTGGCGAGGACGGATCCGCGTCTAAGCGCCGGCTCGAGTGAACCCTGAGGGTGTGCCGATGTCTGGCGTGAGGAAGATCCGGCTGCGCACACACGCGGCAGACTTCCGGCTGGTGAGGCAGCTGCGCCGAATTGATGTCGGCGCACCTGACTCAACATGACGCAGGTGACTCGATGCACGGGAAGGCGGTGCCGCTCGCCCTGCGCGAACACGGGCATAAATGGCTCTGCTGTGTTGCTGATTTGGGCATGATCGAAGAATCAGCCAGCGATGACGCGGCTCGAGATGACGACGGCCGAGACACGGCCGGCAACGAAGCGGGGCACGACTCTGACGACACCGACGCCCTCGACGCCTACTCGCGCACGGTGATGAGCGTCGCCGAAACCGTGCTGCCGAGCGTCGCCAGCGTTTCGGTTCGAACCAACCGCGGCGGCGGCCTCGGCAGCGCGAGCGTGATCAGCGCCGACGGCTACCTGCTTACCAGCGCGCACGTCGTCGAGGGTGCGCGCACCATCGAGGCGGCATTCGCCGACGGGCGGGTCGCTGCCGCCGATGTCGTGGGGCGCGATCCGCTCTCCGACCTCGCCGTACTACGCGCGCGTGACGAGGTGCCGGCGCCCGTGACCTTCGGTGATGCATCGCGCCTGCGGGTGGGGCAGCTCGTCGTGGCGCTCGGAAACCCGCGCGGTCTCTCGGGCAGCGTGACCGCCGGAATCGTCTCGGCACTCGGCCGTTCTCTGCCGACCCAGTCGGGGCGGGTCGTCGACGAGGTGATTCAGACCGACGCATCGCTGAACCCCGGCAACAGTGGCGGGGTGCTGGCCGACAGCCGCGGCCGGATGATCGGGGTGAACACTGCCGTGGCCGGCATCGGCCTCGGGCTCGCTGTTCCGATCAACGCGACGACGCGTCACATCATCGATTCGCTGATCGAGACCGGTCGGGTGCGGCGGGCCTGGCTCGGAATCGCCGGGGCGCAGATCACCCTCGAGCCCCAGCTCGCCGAGCGCATCGGTTCACGAACGGGCATCCAGGTAGCGGGGGTGTCGGCCGGAAGCCCCGCCGATGTCGCCGGCATCAAACGAGGAGACATCGTGGTGGAGATCGGTGGGCGCACGGTGAACTCGACCACGGCCATCCAAGCCATGATGGTCGAAGACGCGATCGACAAGCCAGTCGAGATCACGGTGTGGCGAAACGGCGCGCTGGTCGACGCGGTGACGGTGCCACTCGAGTTGGATGCCCGGGGCGCCTAGTTCGACGGTCGACGCTTTCGGGGTCGGGTTGGCCCTCCGCAGCACGACAATCGACGTTTCGGAGCGGAGATGGCCGTCCGCAGCACGACGGTTGGGGGCGGGCGAGCCCTCCGCAGCACCGCGGTCAACGGTCTCGAGGCCGGCGGACCCCCCAACCCGGCGCCCGCGCAGCGGCGCTAGTCGGTCACATCGATGACGACCTGGCGCCAGTCGGAGTCTGAGGCGACCTGCCGGGAGGGATCGGTGTTGGTGCCGACCCACTTGCCTTCTCGGCGGTTGATGTGGGCGATCAGCGACTCTTCCGCGTGCAGCGCCCAGGTGGGCTCGTCGTCTTCGGTGCCATCGGCGCGGATGGTGTGCTGCACGCCGTTGCGCCAGAATGTCGCCTCGCCCGACTCGGGGAGTTCGATGTCGTCAATGGTTGGTTGTTCATCCTGATCCGTCATGCCCGCACCTTATGCCTGAGAGTGGATTCGGGCAAGCACGACATCACCACCCGTGCGCCGAGTGGCCTCGACGTCTCTCGAAACCCGTTCTTCGCGAAGAGCCGAACCGAGCCGACGTACAGTTCGCTGTTGCTCGCCGTTCGCTGGTCGGTGTCGATGGGGTACGCCTCGATGACTCTCGCGCCACTCTGCGCCGCGAACTGCGTCGCCGCTGCCACCAGTTGCGTGGCGAGCCCCCGACCACGGTACTCGCGTCGCACGATCAGGCAGGTTATCGCCCAGACGTCTGACCTCTCGGCCGGCTCGGGGCTGCCCGACTTCACGACGCGCGAATTCATCAGGCGCAGCTGGGGTGCCCGAGGGCCGACCCGAACCCAGCCGGCGGCCTCGTCGCCGACGAACGCGATCAGTCCGGGTGACGCTGCGCCGGCGTCGGTGGTCGCTCCGGATGTCGCGCCAGTGGTCGGGCCGGATCTAGCGCCCGATGCAGTGCCAGTGGTCGGGCCGTATGCCGGTTCGCCTGATGCCGCATCCGCAATCGACCCGAATGCCCTGGTGTCGACTCCGGATGCCGCATCGGCAGCCGCCCCGAATGCCCCCGCTTCGACTTCATGCCGCAACAGCGCGCGCAACTCGGCCACAGACGACGCCTCGAAATCTCGGCGCGACAGCAGAAACCACTGGCACCAACAGCTGGCTCCGTCTCCACCGCCCGTGAGTGCGTGCTCGACCGCACCCCATCCCGCCTCTGACGCCGGCTCGATCCGCACCTCAGCCATGAGAACATTCTGCCCCTCGACGCGCTCATGCGCTCTGCGAATTCTGTCGCGGCGAGCCCGAACGAGGCACGGGATGGCGAAGCGCACGACCGCCGCAGGGGCTGGCGTCGCTCGGGCGGGGGAGCCTACACTGCTGTGATGATCGGCACACTTGACGTCGTTGTTCTGGATTGCCCCGACCCTCTGCTGCTCGCGGATTTCTATTCCGAGCTGCTCGGAATGCGGAAGGTCGTGAGCGAGCCCGACTGGGTTGAGCTCGTCGGCCGGGGCGATGCGCGGCCGATCGTGGCGTTTCAGAAGGTCGACGACTACCGGGCTCCGGAGTGGCCCAGCCAGGATGTTCCGCAGCAGTTTCACCTCGATGTGAAAGTCACCGATCTCGACGCGGGCGAAAAGCAGGTTCTCGCCATCGGGGCGACCCTCACGGGGAGGGGTGGAGAGACGTTTCGGGTGTATCTCGACCCGGCCGGGCATCCATTCTGCCTCATTGCCCCGAACGACTGAGGACTCGTTCTGGTGCCCTGAACCGTGCCGAACGGCGGCCCGTGTCGCCGGTCGGAGTCGCAGTCGGGCGCCGAGGGTCGGAGCAGCAGCCCGCGACGCAGAACGAACGAAGTCGCGGGCGGATTGCCTCTGCCGCACGACCGTGGATCGCAGTAGCCTCGAAGCACTAGTCAGGCGATTCCCAGACCTGCCGCACCCTCACAGAGGAGCACATGATGAGCGACGAAGAGAACGACTCGGGCCTCGACGAGACGAATGGCCTCGCCGCGGAGCCCGTCGGCGATGGCGCCGATGTTGCTGGAGCCGACGAGCCCGAATCGCACGGCCTTTTCGGCCGCATCATCGAGGGGGTCGAGAGTGTTTTCGAAGGCAATGCTCCCTTTCCGTCTGCCGGTGAGGCCTCGGATTACAGTCAAGAGGAGCGCCTGATCGAGGAACGAGACGTGCTGTGACCCCGCGTGCTGTGATCAGCGAGCGGCTGTGACGATCGGCGAGCGATTGTGACCCTCAGCGAGGCGGTTGACAACCCGCAGGGCTTTCTGCACAGCCTTGTGGAGCGTGCGACGCGTGCGCTTTCGACCCCCGTGGCCGCAGCCCGGCTGACGGTCGAGCGCCGGCGTTCGCTGAGCGATCGACTCGCCGGGCGGCCCGGGGCGATCACCGAGATCCGCCTCGCCACGAGCCGGGAGACACTGACGCTCGCCTATGCGCCGAGCTCGGGCTATGACGCCTCGACTCATCGCGAATCGGGGCGTTTTGTCATCGAGCAGCGCACGCTGACACTCGGCGTCTGGCTTACGCGGTTCGCCGATCGCCTCGCGACCGTCGCGGGGCAGGCGGAAGGCGACACCGCAGTGTCGGTGCGCGCCTTGCAGAATCTCGGCATCCATTCGCCGGTGGGGCGCATAGACGTCGACGAGACCAACCTCGAGAGCGATCTGCAGAGTCTGCGCGGGCGGGTCGAAGGCCGATTGCCGGCGGATGCGACGGCTGCTGTCGAACGGATTACCACGCTTCTGCTGCAGACCTTGCCGCGAGTGGCCGGTTCGGGCGAACCCGACGTGATCGCACGGCGCACGGCGACGATCTACCTGCCTGACACTCTTCGTGCGTATCTCGACATTCCCGCGGGCTGGGCGCACGAGCACCGGTTCGCCGACGGCAGCACGCCCGAGACAGCAGTTCGCGAGCAGCTCGCGGTGCTCGAAGCGGCGGTGACGCGGATGCATGAGGCCGCCGTTCTGAGCGACTCCGCCGCAGCTCTGCTGATCAACGGCCGGTTTCTCGCCGACCGTTTCGCCGTGTCGAGCCTCGATCTCGACGAGCATCGCTCGCAACCGGGATCAGTCGTGGTGGGGCCCGGTAGCAGCCCGTAGAGCAGGGCTTGTCAGCCGACCTCGGCGATCTTTCGCACGAACATCCATCACACGAACATCCATGATCGTGCGATCAGCGGATGCTCGTGTGAAAGTACGTCTGAATCTCGTCGGTGCTGATCGCCGCGCCCGGCAGCGGGGTGGTGACCGCCTGGGCCCGAATACCATCGAGCACGATCGCTGCCTGGCGGGCGACGATGCGGGCACGGGCGTGCTCGGGCAGGTAGCTGTACTCGCCCAGCCGGAAGGCGGCCAGAGTGAGGTCATTGGCGTCGACATCGGGCCGCAGGGCGCCCTCCGACTGTGCGCGACGAGTGACCTCACGGAGCGGCCCATCCCACTGGGCGCCGTGGCGCAGAGCCGGCTCGAGCTCCAGCATCTTGCGTGTGATGCGTGGTACTGCCGGGTGTTCGAGAGTCATCGTCGCGATGCCGGTGATCATGGTGACGACGCCCTGCCAGCCGGTGCTCTGTTTCAGCATGTCATCGACGATGGCCTGCTGAATGGCGAAGTGGCGTTCGTAGAGTGCCTTGATCACGTCGGCGATCGAGGGGAACCGGCGGTACAGGGTCGCGTTGCCGACACTGGCGAGGGTGGCGAGCTCTGACATCGACGGATCTGCCTGGTGAGTCGCATAGTACTGTTCGGCGGCGGCCAGAATGTGATCCCGGTTGCGGCGGACTTCGACCCGTTCGGCCCGTACCCTCCCCTCGACGGTCACGATCGCACTCCCGGTTGAGCCCGCTGCAACAGGCCGATCTGCATTGCGCCGTGGTTCGGCGCCTGAACGCTGGCTTGAAGCGTTGAACGCTACTCTAGACGACGCTCCCAACCAGCCGATATGGCGTTCCGGCCGTCGGGGTATGGCCGCCGTGCGTTCCCTGAGCGCTTGCCGAGCAGCAATCGAGAAGCGCGGACGGCACCTCGTCGTTAGGCTGGCAGCCATGACAACGACGAGCGACGCCCGTGCCCACGACGTGATTCGCGTGCAGGGGGCACGCGTCAACAACCTGAAAGATGTCACTGTCGAAATTCCGAAACGCCGGCTGACAGTGTTCACCGGTGTCTCAGGCTCAGGCAAGAGCTCCCTCGTGTTCGGCACGATCGCCGCCGAATCGCAGCGGCTGATCAACGAGACGTACAGCGCGTTCGTGCAGGGCTTCATGCCGACGATGGCCCGGCCAGAGGTCGACGTGCTCGAAGGGCTGACGACCGCCATCATCGTCGACCAGGAGCGCATGGGCGCCGACACCCGCTCGACGGTCGGCACCGCCACCGACGCCAACGCGATGCTGCGCATTCTGTACAGCCGTCTCGGGCAGCCGCACATCGGCTCGCCCAACGCGTTCTCGTTCAACGTCGCCTCGGTCAAGGGCAGCGGAGCGATCACGGTCGAACGGGGCGCCGCCACCAAGGCCGTGAAGCAGACGTTCACGCGAACGGGCGGCATGTGCCCGCGCTGCGAGGGCCGGGGCAGGGTCTCCGACATCGACCTCACCCAGCTGTTCGACGACAGCAAATCGCTGAACGACGGGGCGATCACCGTTCCCGGCTACACCGGAGACGGCTGGATGGTGCGCATCATCAGCGGCTCGGGCTTCTTCGACCCCGACAAGCCGATTCGCGACTACTCCAAGAAGCAGATGCACGACCTGCTCTACCACGAGCCGACCAAGGTGAAGATCGAGAACGTGAACCTCACCTATGAGGGGTTGATTCCGCGCGTGCAGCGGTCGTTCCTCTCGAAAGACCGCGATGCGATGCAGCCGCACATCCGTGCTTTCGTCGATCGGGCGGTCACCTTCGCCACCTGCCCGGAGTGCGACGGCACTCGTCTCAGCGAGGCGGCGCGATCGTCGCGCATCCAGGGTCTGAACATTGCTGAACTCTGCGCGATGCAGATCAGCGACCTGGCCGAATGGGTGCGCGGGCTCAGTGAGCCCTCGGTGGGGCCGCTGCTCACAGCGCTGACAGGCATCCTCGATTCGTTCGTCGAGATCGGGCTGGGCTACCTCTCGTTCGATCGGCCCTCGGGCACTCTTTCAGGCGGCGAGGCGCAGCGGGTCAAGATGATCCGTCACCTCGGCTCGTCGCTGACCGATGTCACGTACGTCTTCGACGAGCCCACGGTGGGGCTGCATCCCCACGACATCGAGCGGATGAACGACCTGCTCCTCCGGCTGCGCGACAAGGGCAATACCGTGCTCGTCGTCGAGCACAAGCCCGAGACGATCGTGATCGCCGATCACGTCATCGACCTCGGCCCGGGTGCCGGCGCAAACGGCGGCACCATCAGTTTCGAGGGCACCGTCGATGCCCTGCGAGGCAGCGGAACCATCACCGGGCGCCATTTCGACGATCGCGCCGCGCTCAAGAAGACGGTGCGCGCCTCGACTGGTGCCCTCGAGATTCGGGATGCCACGGCGAACAATCTCCGCAATGTCGACGTCGACGTTCCGCTCGGGGTGCTGTGTGTCATCACAGGGGTGGCCGGATCGGGCAAGAGTTCGCTCGTGCACGGGTCGCTTCCGCACCAGTCGTCGGCCGCTGATGCCGGCGTGGTGTCGATCGACCAGAGCGCGATCCGAGGTTCGAGGCGAAGCAACCCGGCGACTTACACCGGTTTGCTCGAGCCGATTCGCAAGGCGTTCGCAAAGGCCAACGGCGTGAAGCCGGCGCTCTTCAGCTCCAATTCCGAGGGTGCATGCCCCGTCTGCAACGGCGCCGGCGTCATCTACACCGACCTAGGCATGATGGCCGGCGTCGCCACCGTGTGCGAGGAGTGCGAGGGCAAGCGATTCGATACATCGGTGCTCGAGTATCACCTCGGCGGCCGTGACATCAGCGAGGTTCTGGCGATGTCGGTCACCGACGCAGAGCAGTTCTTCGGCTCGGGTGACGCGCGCATCCCCGCCGCCCATGCCATTCTCCAACGGCTCGCTGATGTGGGGCTCGGCTATCTGAGCATCGGCCAGCCGCTGACCACGTTGTCGGGCGGCGAGCGGCAGCGGCTCAAACTGGCCGCGAGCCTGGCAGAGAAGGGAACCGTGTACATTCTCGACGAGCCGACCACGGGCCTGCATCTCGCCGATGTCGAGAAGTTGCTCGGCCTGCTCGACCGGCTCGTCGACTCGGGCAAGTCGGTCATCGTGGTCGAGCATCACCAGGCCGTGATGGCGCACGCCGACTGGATCATCGATCTCGGCCCAGGCGCCGGCCACGACGGCGGCCGGGTGGTTTTCGAGGGCACGCCGGCCGACCTCGTCGCCGCCCGGGCGACCCTCACCGGGGAGCATCTCGCCGCGTACGTCTCGCGCTGAGCTCGGACGGCTGACCGAGGACGGCTGGGCGAGGCGGGCTGAGCGAGGCGGGCTGAGCGGACCGGGCTGAGCGGACCGGGCTGAGCGGAGCCGGCTCCCGACCGAGGCCGCAGGCGGCCCGATTCAGGCGCGCGCCGTTCTCGTTCTGTTCGCTCAGTGTTCTGACGTGTGAAGCAGTTGGACGCCCGGAGTTTCCTTTTGCGTTCTAGCTTCTTAATCGTGCTGAATGGTAACCCGACGCTCTCTGACGTCGACCTGCCGATCGTGCTCGACGAGCAGGTCGCGTTTTTCACAAGCCACAGTGAGTACGCCCTTCGCAACTTCGAAGATCACTCGTGGTACTTGTTCCGCATCGAAAGAGCGGTTCCCCGCATCACCCATTTCCTTCACGATCGAGGCTCTGAATGGGTTGCCTCGCCTGTTGAGCGCGGCAGAAACGTGCATGCTCTCGATTGGCGCGACGCGCTGCGCCGGGTCGTGAAATAGCCTCGAAGAATCGATTGTTCTGATGCTCGCGTTCTCGGAGTTCTTCTACCTGGTTCACGCCGGCCAGGGCCGCTGGAAAATCTGCCACCGCATCACCGACGAATCAGCCGGAATCATCTTCCGCTCGCCCGCCGGTTTTGAGCTGTTCGACGATGAGCGCCGGTTCGTCGGCGAGTTCGACAGCATCGAGCACGCGCTCGGCGAGCTCTACGCGGTCGTCTGAGCTGCGGGTCGTCTCGGTACCCGTCACTGCAGACGGACAGTTCAGGTGGTCGCCTGAACTTCGGATGTTTCCGACTTCTCGCCGCTGTTCTCGCCGCGCTCATATACTTCAGCGGCCGGGCCGACGATCTTCGGGTCGGGCGTGCCGACGATCGAGGCGTCTTTGTTGTTGTACTCGAACAACGAGAGCACGTGCCGCATTGCTTCGAGCCGGGCGCGCTTCTTGTCGTTGCTCTTCACGACGGTCCACGGGGCGGTCGCCGTGTCTGTCGCCGCGAACATCGCTTCCTTCGCCGCCGTGTAAGTGCCCCACTTGTCGAGGGAGGCAATGTCCATCGGTGAGAGTTTCCACTGCCTGACCGGGTCGACGTGGCGAATGGCGAAACGGGTTCGTTGCTCATCGGCTGACACAGAGAACCAGAACTTGATCAGGTCGATGCCGTCGCCCACGAGCATCCGCTCGAATGCCGGCGTCTGACGAATGAACTCGTCGTACTGGTCGTCGGTGCAGAAGCCCATGACGCGTTCGACGCCGGCGCGGTTGTACCACGAGCGGTCGAACATGACGATCTCGCCAGCGGCCGGCAGGTGCTGAATGTAACGCTGGAAGTACCACTGGGTCTGTTCGCGTTCGCTCGGCTTTTCGAGCGCAACGGTGCGAGCGCCACGTAGGGAGTCTCGTTGTTCGTCACGATTGGGCATCTTAGAGCGCGGTAGTAACGCGAGGGTGAACAGTTCTCGACTGCAAATCGTCGGCCGTGCTCTCCCGCGAATAGTCGGCCGCGCTCGCCGGCGAGCCCTCTGCGCGCGCTGTCTGGTTCTGCACAATGTCGTGTCGCGGCAGGGTTTCCACATTCGAGTCTTCCCGGCGTCTTCCAGTCGGTGGCTGCTAGTTGAATCGAAGCATGAAACGAGCAATACTCACTCCTCCTGATGATGGTGACGATGGCGATGATGGTGACGATTACCCCGACCGTCACCCGTCCACCAACCCTGCTTCTTCCCCTGGCGCGTCAGCG
>JAODBB010000130.1 GCA_025463745.1 Subtercola sp. | reverse complement strand
GGGCGGCCGCGTGAACCCGCCAGACGTCGACCGGGTCGCCGCGTCGAAGGCCGCCGTTGCCGCTCGGCGGGCGCGAGCAGCCGTCAAGAATGCGGTCGTCTCCGGGGCCAGAAGTGCGACCGATGTTGTGCGCTCAGGGCTCGCCGACCCGGCCTCGGCCGAAGGGAGTCTGCGGGTTCGCGAGCTTCTGCTGTGCATCCCGGGCCTCGGGCCCGTGCGGGGCGATCGCGCGCTCGAATCGCTCGCGATCTCGCCATCGAAACGCATCGGCGGGCTCGGCCGGCACCAGCAGGCCAAACTGCTCGACTATCTCGCCGTGCGCGCGCCGTTCGGCGAGAACGCGAAGGCTGGCGACGGCGCAAACGGAGCCGTCGCGTCGAGCGCGCCCGCATCCACTCGGCTGGTTGTGCTCGCCGGGCCCACGGCGGTGGGCAAGGGAACGGTTTCGACCTACATTCGCGAGAACTATCCGGATGTTCGGCTTTCGGTTTCTGCGACCACACGAGCACCGCGCCCGGGCGAGATCGATGGCGTGAGCTACTACTTCGTGAGCAACGAGGAATTCGATCGTATGGTTGCGGCGGGCGAGTTTCTGGAGTGGGCCATCGTGCACAATCAGTCGCGCTACGGCACGCCCCGAAGCCCGGTGCAGCGGGCGCTGAACGACGGCAAGAGTGTGCTGCTCGAGATCGATATTCAAGGTGCCAGGCAGGTTCGGGCATCTATGCCTGAAGCGGTTCTGGTGTTCTTGCTCCCACCGACGTGGGCAGAACTGGTGCGCCGGCTCATCGGCCGTGGTACCGAATCGAGCGAAGAGCAGGCCCGCCGCTTGGCCACGGCAAAGGTGGAATTGGCCGCTCAAGACGAGTTCGATTTTCGTGTTGTGAACAGCAAAGTCGAAGACGCGGCCCGAGAGGTCGTAGACTTGATGAATATTTCGTAGACCTGCGAGGTCTTCTGCGCGCAATAACCGTGTCATCACAAGCAGCCCGGTAACACTGGGGCCAGCGCCACAGCTTCACCCATCCGCGATCAATCAAGGAGCATTTTCATGCCATCCAAGCCACTCGGCATCATCGACCCGCCCATCGACGAGCTGCTCTCGAAGGTCGACTCGAAGTACGCGCTCGTCATTTTCGCTTCGAAGCGTGCGCGCCAGATCAACGACTACTACGCAGACCTTCACGAAGGCAGCCTGTTCGACAACGTCGGGCCGCTGGTCGACTCCGGCATCGATGACAAGCCGCTGTCGATCGCGTTGCACGAGATCAACGAAGACAAACTCACCGTGAAGGCCAACGCGCCGATCGAAGACTGAGCGTATTGTTCACCGAAAAGGCCTGCCGCATCTCGTGCGGCGGGCCTTTCCGCTCTTCTAGGCGTGCCAAAGTAGAAACATGAACCGAACAACGTCCGTCAGGAGAGTGTCCGTCTGGGGAGCATTCACCGGAGGAGCCTCGTGAACATCGTTGTCGGAATCACCGGGGGCATCGCTGCCTACAAGGCGGTAGGAGTTGTTCGCGGATTTGTGCTCGCGGGCCACACCGTGCAGGTCATCGCCACCGAGCACGCACTTCGGTTCGTGGGCAAGCCGACGCTCGAGGCCATCTCGCGCAACACGGTGCACACCGACCTGTACGAGGGTGTCGCCGAGGTTCGCCATGTCGCCATCGGGCAAGCCGCCGACCTGATCGTCATTGCGCCCACCACGGCGAACACGCTGGCCAAGCTCGCGGTGGGAATCGCCGACGATCTGCTCGGCAATACAGTGCTCGCAACCAAGGCGCCGATTCTGCTCGCGCCGGCGATGCACACCGAAATGTGGCAGAACGCCGCAACCGTGGCGAACACCGCCGTGCTGCGTGAGCGCGGCTACCACTTCATCGGGCCGGCCAGCGGGCAGCTCACGGGAACCGACTCGGGGCCCGGGCGGATGTCGGAGCCCGACGATATCGTCGCGGCGGGGTTGGCCCTGCTCAGCGCGGGCACGCAGCATGCGGTGCAGAGCGACGGCGACGCGCAACCTTCCGGGCTGGATCACGCGCAGGCACAGGCTTCGGGGCCGGAACAGGGATCCGCGGCGGCACACACTTCCGCGCAGACACACGCTTCGGGGCTGGCAGATGCTTCCGCACCGGCAGATTCATCCGCACCGAACGGTGTCGGGCGCGATTTGGAGGGCCTGAGCATCCTCATCTCGGCCGGCGGCACACGGGAGCCACTCGACCCGGTTCGATTCATCGGAAACCGTTCGAGCGGAAAACAGGGGGTGGCACTGGCCGACGCCGCCATCAGCCGCGGCGCCCGGGTGATCTTCGTCGGAGCCCACCTCGAGGTCAAGCCGCCGCGCGGCGCCGAACTCCACGCCGTCGAAACGGCTGAAGAGCTGCGTGTCGAAATGCTGGCCCTGGCCGCCGAAGCCGACATGGTGATCATGGCAGCGGCCGTTGCCGACTACCGGCCCCGCACTGTCGTCGACGGCAAGATCAAGAAAGAGCAGGTCGGCGACGTGCTCTTGCTCGAACTCGTGAAGAACGCCGACATTCTCGCCGAACTCTCAGCGGCCAAGGCACCGCACCACACCGTGATCGGCTTCGCGGCCGAGACGGCGTCGAGCCCCGAAGAGCTGCTGACGCTCGGCCGGGCCAAAATCGCCCGAAAGGGCTGTGACTATCTTGTTCTCAACAAAGTGGGCTGGAGCGAAGGTTTCACCACCGACGGCAATGAGGTCGTTGTCATCGACCAGACCGGGCATATAGTGATCGAGGCCGCTGGCACGAAACTGTCGGTGGCTCACGACATTCTGTCGGCAGTGGTTCGTTGACCACGACCACCACGGCAGAGTCGTTTCCACACCCATTCACCCCACCCGGAGCACAATGACGAACCTTCGCCTTTTCACGTCAGAGTCGGTCACCGAAGGCCACCCCGACAAGATCTGCGACCAGATCTCTGACAGCATTCTCGACGCCCTGCTCGAGGTCGACCCCGCCAGCCGTGTCGCCGTCGAGACGCTGGTCACAACGGGTCTGGTGCATGTCGCGGGCGAGGTCACCACGAAGGGCTACGTCGACATTCCCACCATCGTGCGTGAGAAGGTCACGTCTATCGGCTACACCTCGTCTGACATCGGCTTCGATGGTATGAGCTGCGGCGTCTCCGTCTCGATCGGCGCACAGTCACCCGATATCGCGCAGGGTGTCAACAACGCCTGGGAGACCCGGCAGGGCGTGCCCGACTCCGATCCGCTCGATCGCCAGGGCGCGGGCGACCAAGGAATCATGTTCGGTTTCGCGACCACCGAAACGCCTCAGTTCATGCCAATTCCCATCTGGCTGGCCCACCGGCTCGCCGAGCGGCTCGCCGAGGTGCGCAAGGCCGGGCAGCTCGACTACCTGCGGCCCGACGGTAAGACCCAGGTCACCATCGGCTATGACGGGCTCATTCCACGCACGGTCGAAACCGTTGTTCTCTCGACTCAGCACACGCCGTTGATCTCGACCGAACAGTTGCAGCACGATGTCGAAGAACTGATCATCCGGCCCGTTCTCGCTGACGCACCGCTCGATTCCGCCGATGTGAAGCTGCTGATCAACCCCACCGGGCGGTTCGAGATCGGTGGCCCGCAGGGCGATGCCGGGGTCACCGGCCGCAAGATCATCGTCGACACCTACGGCGGCGCGAGCCGGCACGGCGGGGGGGCCTTCAGCGGCAAAGACCCATCGAAGGTCGACCGCTCCGCCGCCTATGCCATGCGCTGGGTCGCGAAGAACGCGGTGGCCGCCGGGTTCGCCGACAAACTCGAAGTGCAGATCGCCTATGCCATCGGCAAGTCGGCCCCGGTCGGTC
>JAODBB010000057.1 GCA_025463745.1 Subtercola sp. | reverse complement strand
ACTGTTTCTGAAGAGGAGACACACTGATGAGCGAATCCGTCAACCTTCCAGCACTCGGCGAGAGTGTAACCGAGGGAACGGTGACCCGCTGGCTCAAGAACGTCGGGGACCGCGTCGAGGTCGACGAACCCCTGCTCGAAGTGTCAACGGACAAAGTCGACACCGAAATCCCGTCGCCCATCTCGGGCGTCATCGAGCAGATTCTGGTTCAAGAAGACGAAACAGTTGAGGTCGGCACTCCCCTCGTGACCATCGGCGACGGATCGGGTGCGGCTGCGGCCGAACCCGCCGCTCCGGCCGCTGAGCCCGCTGCGGCAGCGCCGGTGGCTGAGGCTGCTCCCGCTCCGGCTGCCGAAGTTCCTGCTGCCGAAGTTCCTTCGGTCGAAGCCGACACCGAGGCGCAGGCACCCGCGCCCGCAACGCCCGAACCCGCACCAGCGCCCGCGGCTGTTCCAGCACCGACTCCCGCTCCTGTCGCCTCCGCTCCCGCTCCTGTCGCCTCTGCACCCGCTCCTGTCGCCGCAGCACCCGCTCCCGCTCCCGCCCCTGCAGCACCCGCCGCCGAAGGTTCGACCAGCAACTCGGGTTACGTCACTCCCTTGGTTCGTAAGCTCGCCCACGACCAGGGCATCGAACTCTCCAGCATCACCGGCACCGGCGTGGGCGGACGCATCCGCAAGGAAGACGTTCTCGCCGCTGTCTCCTCCAGGCCGCAGGGCGGCGGTGCTCAGGCAGCCGCTACGGCACCCGCCCCGCTCGAGGTCTCGCCGCTTCGTGGCACCACGGTTCCCATGTCACGCCTGCGCAAAGTCGTTGCCGAGCGTGCCGTCATCTCAATGCAGACGAGCGCTCAGCTCACCTCCGTCGTCGAGGTCGACGTCACGAAGGTCGCCGCGTTCCGCGATTCGGTGAAGGCGTCGTTCGCCGAGAAGACCGGCACCAAGCTCTCGTTCCTGCCGTTCTTCGCTCTGGCCGCCGCTGAGGCGCTCAAGGCGTACCCGATCGTCAACGCCACCATCGAGGGCGACTCGATCGTGTACCCCGACCACGAGAACATCTCCATCGCGGTCGACACCGAACGCGGCCTGCTCACCCCCGTTGTTCGCAACGCCGGTGAACTCGACCTCGCCGGCCTCGCCAAAGAGATCGCCGACCTGGCTGCGCGCACCCGCGACAACAAGCTGAAGCCCGACGAGCTCGGCGGCGGAACGTTCACCCTGACCAACACCGGTTCGCGTGGCGCTCTGTTCGACACTCCGATCGTCTTCTTGCCGCAGGTCGCCATTCTCGGCACCGGCATCGTCACCAAGAAGCCCGTCGTCGTGTCGGTCGACGGCTCCGACGCCATCGCCATTCGTTCGACGGTCTACCTGGCCCTCAGCTACGACCACCGCATCGTCGACGGTGCCGACGCCGCCCGCTTCCTGGTGGCCGTCAAGAACCGTCTCGAAGGCGGCGACTTCGCTGCCAACCTCGGCATCTAGCACCCGACCGTCGGCTTCGTCGAGACGCCGCGGGGTTCCGATCACCCAGGCGGTGTGAAGATCTCCCGAATGCGCCAGCCGGTCTCCCCCTTCACCAGAAGGGCGGAGGCCGGCTTTTTCGTTACAGCATCACTGCCGCCCGGTTCACTGCTCACCACCACAGTGGTCAGCACCGCGTTTCCCACTTGCTGGGCCACAGCGGCACCATCAGTGGAAATATCCAGCCACGATGCGCTGCTGTCTGCTCCCGCACGTTTCGTCTCGGCATACGCAGTCTGATCGTTCGCCAGAGCGGCAGACTGTGGCTGGTCGACAGCGCTGAAGCAATCGGCCGAGCTCTGGTGGAAGCAGCCCTCCCGCCAGTTCAGCAGCACGGTGAGCGCGGCCACAGCGTCGTCGCCGGCGACAACGGCCTGCGCACCGGAGTCGTCGCCCGTTGCGTCCCTTCCCGTGGAAGTCGCGACGCCGGCGGCCTCAGAACTGCCCGGCCCCACCGGCGTGGCGATCGTCGACCTTCCGCCGGGTGGTACGGAACCAGTTGGTGCGCTAGTCGGTGTGCTGCCAGTCGGTACGCCGTCGGTCGATACGCCGTCGGTCGATACGGGGCCAGCCGGTACGGTGCGTGTCGACGCGCCGTCAGTCGACACGGGGCCGGTCGAGACGCCGTCGGTCGACGCGGGGCCGGTCGAGACGCCGTCTGCCGACGCGGCGGTTACAGAGCTCGTCGGTGTGGCCATCAGCGCGCCAGCGAGCGCGACCGAACCCACGATCGCCGCGAGAGCGATCGTCTTCAGTCGAATCGAGCCGCGATGACCCGGCCATAGCCGCACCGTACGTTCGCGGGCGACGCGACGACCCGCAGAAGCGGCTCCGTCGATAGCCGACCGTGTGGCCGCACGCAGGCGGCTCCCCGCTCGCCTCGCTTTTCTGTTCTCGGCCACGAGTGTATCGATCTCGGCATCAACACCAGCCAGAGCAGTTGCGGCATCTGCGGCCCAGTCGTACGGCTGCAACGGATCGATCGGGCACGGCTCGGCCAACAAGAACAGTGCGTCTTCTGCAGCCTCGAAGAAGGGCTCGTACAGCTCCCTGTCGCCGGCAACGTCATAGCCAGTCATGTCATTACTCGTCGGATCGTTACCGATCACGTCATCGCCGGTCATGTCATCGCCAGGCTCGCGGTAGCCGCCCACGGCATCCAGTGCCGCGAGCTGCGCACCGAGAAATGTCTCGGCCACCTGAGAGACCCCCTCGCACGCCGCCAGCACCTCACGGCAGAGCGTGACGAATTGCAGGGCCTCGGAGCGCGAACTCGCTTCGCCGAGCCCCCTGCCCCAGCCCACGAGCACCGGCCGCCCGGATTCGTCGAAGAGGACGTTGCCCGCTTCGAGCGCCCCGTGCACCTCGCCGGCACCGTGCACAGCCGCGAGGAGTTGCGCGAGGGGCGCCAGTATCGTGATCGCTTCGCCGAGTCGCAGCGTCGAACGGCGTCGTGCGAGCAATTCGGCCAGCGAACCGCACCGAGCCCACGGCGACACAATCGCGATGCCCGTGGGCGTGCGCTGTTCGTCGAGAAACTGCGGGCAGTACGGAGAGTCGAGCGACTGCCATAGCCGGGCTAGCCGACGAGCGCTTTCGGCCGCCTCGGCGTCGTAGAGCTTCACGACGACGCGATCGAGCAGCGGCTGTGGCGAGTCATGCGGGGTAGCCAGATACACGCGTGAGCGGCGGCCATGACCGAGCTCGCCGATGATGTCGTAACCGGGCATGACGGGTGGTGAAGTGACGCCGGAGCGGCGCGAACGGAGGGAACGGAAAGTGAAGTGAGGCACGGCTTCAGAATGCCTCGGGTGCCGCACCGCCGAGCATCCGGAGCCCTGATCTGTGCAGAGTTCGCTGAGAGCCTCCGCTGGGGAGGAGAAGCGGACAAACCGAGGCGTTCTGCACCCGGCCGACTCGATACCATTGACGTATGGCACGCAGCAAAGAAAAGACCCCGAAGAAGCCGAAAGAAGACGGCCGCATCAAGCAGATGTGGCAGGTCTTCAAGATGACCCGCCGCTACGACAAGAACATCGTGCCGCTGCTGCTGCTCAGCCTCCTCGGCCCGGTCGCCGTAGGCCTGGTCGTCGCACTGATCTTCGGTGACGGCAACGGTTTCGCCGTCGCGCTCTGGGTCGTCGCGGGGCTGCTCGCCGGTATTCTCATCGCACTGATCGTGCTCGGCCGTCGCGCAGAAGCAGCCGCCTACGGACAGATCGAAGGTCAGCCGGGCGCAGTGGGCGCCGTGTTACGCAGTTCGCTGAAGCGCACCTGGCGCGGCAGCGAGATGCCCGTCGCGGTCAACGCCAAGACGCAAGACGCTGTATACCGTGCCGTGGGACGCGGCGGAGTGGTGCTCATCGGCGAGGGCCCGAAGTCGCGTACGACCCGCATGCTCGAAGACGAGCGCCGCAAGGTCTTACGTGTGCTGCCGAACGTGCCGGTCACGTTCTTCTATGTCGGGCCTGACGCCGACGCACTCGCTCTGCACAAGATTCCGAACAAGCTGGCGCGCATCAAGCAGACACTCACGAAGCCCGAGGTTCTCGCGGTGAGCAACCGGCTCACGTCGCTCGGCTCTGCCAACCTGCCGATTCCGAAGGGTGTCGACCCGCTGAAGACCCGGCCGCAGCGCGGTCGCTGAGTCACGGGCGGGGGCGCCGGCGCGAGTCGCGGGCGACGACCGACGCTGCCGGCGATGCCGCTCTCAGCGTCTGACGAGCACCGTACCGGCGAACACATCGTGCAACCCGCGCTGGTCTGAGTCCCAAATCAGCGCCGGCACGGTGAGAATCAAGAAGAACGTGCGGATGATCGGCCGCCACCACCCCGCATAGGTGCCGTCGACCTTCACCACCCGAAGGCCCAGCAGCAGGTGGCCGAATCCCCCACCAGCCAACGTGATGAGCACCACCTGTTCGACGAAGAAGATGATCGTCGACGCCCACGGGTTGCCGAAGAAGAACGCCGCGTAGATGACGAAGCACACGGCGAAGTCGATGGCGAGGGCGATAGTTCGCCGGCCCGGGCGCCCGACCGATCCCCGGCCTTCTTCGGGGAAGCCCAACCGCTCCCCCGGCCACTCGCTGGGCGCCGCGCCTGACCACCGTTTGGGGGGCACCGAGGAAGGCGTCGGCGCAGGGCTGTGTTTCGGGTTCGTCACCCAGCGATTCTAAGGGAATCAGCTGAAACCACGACTGTCACACCGCCGAAACATTCCCGCCACAGCGGTTGCCTAGATTTGGCTCATCGCATTCTCTCAACAATGCGGGCCAGCGACGATCAGAACGTGAGCCGGCACCGAACAATGCGCGTCAGAACCGCGCATAAAGGGGTAAAAATGAGTGGAAACAGAGTCCGCCTGCAAGCGATCCGCGACGTCGAAGCCTATGTGCCGCCGTCGGCGAGTTTCACAGACACCGAGGCACCTGGCCAGATCTTCGGTGAGAACGTCTTCAACAAGGTCGTCATGCAGAAACGACTGCCGAAGTCGGTCTACAAGTCGGTGATCGCCACCATCGAACACGGCGCGAAACTCGATCCTCTCGTCGGTGATGCCGTCGCTTCGGCCATGAAAGACTGGGCCCTCGAAAAGGGAGTTACCCACTACGCCCACGTGTTCTACCCGCTGACGGGCCTGACCGCGGAGAAGCACGACAGCTTTCTCGAGCCCGTCTCCGACGGGTCTGCCCTCGCCGAATTCGCTGGCAAGACCCTGACCCAGGGCGAGCCCGACGCGTCGAGCTTTCCCAACGGCGGCCTGCGCAACACCTTCGAAGCGCGCGGTTACACGGCATGGGATCCGACGAGCCCCGCGTATGTACTCGAAAACCCGAATGGCAACACCCTGTGCATCCCGACGGTCTTTGTGTCGATGACGGGTGAAGCTCTCGACCACAAGACCCCGTTGCTTCGCTCGCAACAGGCGATGGGCGAACACGCTGAGCGCATCCTGAAGCTCTTCGGCCACACCGACCCTGAGCACGTGGTGTCGTTCTGCGGGCCCGAGCAAGAGTATTTTCTGGTCGACCGGCACTTCTTCTTGGCCCGCCCCGATCTGCTGAACGCGGGCCGCACCCTGTTCGGCGCGAAGCCGCCCAAGGGCCAGGAGTTCGACGACCACTACTTCGGCGCCATCCCCGAGCGTGTGCTGGGCTTCATGATGGACACCGAACGCGAACTGTTCAAGCTCGGCATTCCCGCCAAGACCCGCCACAACGAGGTCGCCCCCGGCCAGTTCGAGATCGCCCCGATGTTCGAGCGCGCGAACCTCGCCGCCGACCATCAGCAGCTGCTCATGACCACCTTCAAGACCATCGCCAAGAAGCACGGTATGGAATGTCTCTTTCACGAGAAACCGTTCCAGGGCGTGAATGGATCGGGCAAACACGTCAACTTCTCGCTCGGCAACTCCGAAGTAGGCAGCGTGTTCGTTCCGGGCGATACTCCGCACGAGAACGCGCAGTTCTTGGTGTTCTGCGCAGCCGTCATTCGCGCCGTACACCTGTACGCGGGTTTGTTGCGCGCATCCGTCGCCTCGGCGACCAACGATCACCGGCTCGGTGCGAACGAGGCGCCCCCGGCCATCATCTCGATTTTCTTGGGCGACCAGCTCGCCGACGTGTTCGGACAGATCGCCAAGGGGGCCGCAACCTCGTCGAAGGGCAAAGGCACCATGATCATCGGCGTCGACACCCTGCCGGTGCTGCCGACCGACCCGGGAGACCGTAACCGCACGAGCCCCTTCGCCTTCACGGGCAACCGGTTCGAGTTTCGCGCGCCGGGATCGATGCAGAGCGTGGCCGGCCCGATGACCACGATCAACACGATCATGGCTGAGTCGCTCGACTACATGGCGACGATTCTCGAGAAAGCCCTTGCCGACGGCGAAGACTTCGACACGGCCGTTCAGTTGCTGCTCACCGAGATCATCACCGAGCACGGCGACGTGGTCTTCAACGGAGACGGGTATGCAGACGCTTGGCCCATTGAGGCCGAGAAGCGCGGGCTCGCGAACCTGAAGACGACACTGGATGCCCTGCCCGAGTTGATCACCGAACCCGCCATGGCGCTGTTCGAGAAGTACAAGGTGTTCAACCACCGCGAGATGCACTCGCGCTACGAGATCGGGTTGGAGCAGTACGCGCTCACGATCGGTGTCGAGGCTCGGCTGACCCTCGAGGTCGGGGCAACGTCGATTCTGCCGGCCTCCGTTCGCTACCAGACGGAGCTCGCGACGAATGTCGCGGCGCTGAAGGCGGCAGGCGTCGAGGGCGATCCGGATGCTCTGGCCGAGGTTTCAGGCCCGATCGCCGAACTGCGTGCGGGCCTGGCCACACTCAAAGCTGCCCTCGACGAGGAGACCGATCACGGCGCCCTTGCCGAGGCCGAGCACGCTCGTGACGCACTTCTGCCCGCGATGCTGACGGTGCGTGCGGCCGCCGACACGCTCGAAGCCATCGTGGCCGATGATCTCTGGCCGTTGCCGACGTACCAGGAAATGCTGTTCATGCTCTAACAAAGGCACGCCTAAAAACCCACCAAAGACGGCGACCTGCCGGCGAGCATCCCGCCAGGCCGTCGCCTTCGGCGCGCCCGCACGTAACATGCGCGAAACATTAGCGACACCGCTGAGTAATGGCGCACCGGTACCCTCAGGAGTAGTTGCGATTGCAACTGATCAAGTACCAGCCATTTGGAGCCTCTCAAATGTTTAGTGATTCCTCCGAGGTGCTCAAGTTCATCAAGGACACCGACGTAAAGTTCCTTGATATTCGTTTCACCGATCTTCCCGGTGTTCAGCAGCACTTCAACATTCCCGCATCCACCGTCGACGAAGAATTCTTCTCTGTCGGTCAGATGTTCGACGGATCATCTATTCGGGGCTTCGCCTCGATCCACGAGTCAGACATGCAGCTCATTCCTGACGTGTCGACCGCCTACGTCGACCCCTTCCGTGTCGAGCGCACCCTCATCATCATCTTCGACATCTACAACCCGCGTAACGGCGAGATCTACTCGCGCGACCCGCGCCAGGTCGCCCACAAGGCCGAGCGGTACCTCGCCTCGACCGGCATCGCCGACACGGCGTTCTTCGCCCCCGAAGCCGAGTTCTACATCTTCGACGACGTGCGTTATGAAGTGAAGCAGAACAAGAGCTTCTACTCGGTCGACTCGAGCGAAGGCGCCTGGAACTCGGGCCGCGAAGAAGAAGGCGGAAACCTCGCCAACAAGACGCCCTACAAGGGTGGCTACTTCCCCGTCAGCCCGGTCGACCAGCACGCAGACCTCCGCGACGACATCTCGCTGAAGCTCATCGACTCGGGCCTCATCCTCGAGCGCGCGCACCACGAGGTCGGCACCGCCGGCCAGGGCGAGATCAACTACCGCTTCGACACCATGGTGCACGCGGCAGACGACATCTTGAAGTTCAAGTACATCGTGAAGAACACGGCCACCCAGTGGGGCAAGACCGCGACCTTCATGCCGAAGCCCCTCTTCGGCGACAACGGATCGGGCATGCACACCCACCAGTCGCTCTGGAACGAAGGTCAGCCCCTGTTCTACGACGAAGCCGGCTACGGCGGGCTCAGCGACGTCGCGCGCTGGTACATCGGTGGTCTGCTGAAGCACGCCCCGGCTGTTCTCGCCTTTACGAACCCTACGGTGAACTCGTACCACCGCCTGGTTCCGGGCTTCGAAGCTCCGGTGAACCTGGTGTACTCGGCCGGTAACCGTTCGGCGTCGGTGCGTATCCCCATCACGGGCACCAACCCCAAGGCGAAGCGCATCGAGTTCCGCGCACCGGATGCCTCGGGCAACCCGTATCTCGCGTTCGCGGCGCAGCTCATGGCTGGCCTTGACGGCATCCAGAACCGTATCGAGCCGCTCGACCCGGTCGACAAAGACCTCTACGAGCTGCCGCCCGAGGAAGCGAAGAACATCCCGCAGGTTCCCGCGTCGCTCGAAGAGGCGCTCGTCGCCCTCGAGAACGACCACGAGTTCCTCACCAAGGGCAATGTCTTCACACCCGACCTGATCGAAACGTGGATCTCGTACAAGCGTGAAAACGAGATCAAGCCGATCGCGCAGCGCCCGCACCCCTTCGAGTTCGAGCTGTACTACGGCGTCTAACCGGCACCGTCGCAGGGCCGCGCTTCTTCGGGGGCGCGGCCCTTCGCGTTTAACACGACTTCCGTCGGAGATCCGGGCATCCGCCACCCCTATCGCAGACGATGCCGCTGTGCTCCGACCGAAGTGGAGTTTGCTGCACCGACCGAGCGCGGCCACAGGTGCTTGTGCCGGACGACCAGCTCGCGAATCATCCCTTCTACGCGCGGCCACTCGAACATCACCTGAGCGTAGGTGAGACGCACGACAAAATAGCCACGCTCGTGCAGAATGAGGTCCCGGCGACGATCCTCAGCGAAGGCCTCGGGAGACGAGTGCCATTCACGGCCGTCGAGTTCGAGCACCAGGCGATCGCCGATCAAGAGGTCGACGCATCCGACTGCCTCGATGTACGCCTGCGGTTGATACGGAATGCGGAGCGCACGCAGACGCAATCGCGCCTTCGTCTCGAGCCCGGACTGAGCACGCCCGTCGCTGAGAGCGACCACCTCGCTGTGGCGTTTGTCGATCAATTCGGCTGCGTTCAGCAATCTCAAGCGAGTGGTCAGCTCTAGATTGATGGCGCTATCGCACAGTGCGATGGCGTAGTCGCGCGGCTGACAATCGATCGAGTGCATCACGGCTACGTCGACCGGATCGGTGTGGCAGTATCGCGGCGAGCGATAGGCCGCGAAGGTGCCGTGCACCGCCACTCCTTGCATCGCGGGATCGCCAAGCGCGACCGATCGTGAGTCGGGCGATGCGAGGTGATTCGCGTGCCGGTTCACGCGCACGTGCAGCAACTCATCATCGACGCACCAGACACCTCGCTCGGTGAGCACCGAGACACACGTCAGGCTGCCGCCGACGCGAACCGCCCGTACTGAGCTCTCGGGAGCGTCGGGCGTTGCCACCCACCCTCGTCTGATGCGCGCGAGCCGGCCGACCCTGACCGCGTATTGGGCTGCGGCAGTGGTAAATCCGGATGCTCGCAGCTGACTGTATTCGGCGATGCCGCCGATCATTCCAACGTATTCTTCGATTTTCATGCCGTAATCGTCGTACTTGCTGCGCTCGTGCGGCCCGGCTTCAGCGGGATCTGTGCACAACGGTCGGAGCACACCAGATGTGAACGCACAGCGGGCGCCAGGTGTGCCCTGCTCCGACGAAAGTGGAGTTGGCCATGCCAGAGGTCGATACGCGCCTGACGAGAACGCCGCCAACGAAGAAGACTCCCCGACGACGGCCTCCGACTGTCGAAGGGGCTACTGCTACTGCTGCTGCTCGGTGAGCGTCACGCCGTAGGAACGCTCTGCGGTGTTGAAGAAGGTGTCGCGATCGCGCACGATCGCCTGTGGCGGCAGCTGCTCTGAGACGGTGTGCGCGGCCGTGGTGCGCTTCACCGCGGTGCCGATCGCGAGAAACTCGATGAGACCGCCGCCCAGGTCGTAGACGTAGGTCTTGATGCCGATCACGTCGTCGGCGCCGACGGCCGTGGCCTGGTCGCGCACCTTGCCGAGCGACTCCTCGCGCGCGCCGTAGATCAGCTGCGTGAGCTCGTTGATCTCGCCCTTGACGAAGTTCTTGAAGGCCGAGGTGATTCCGCCGACGAAGCCGAGCGAGTACACCGAGGTACCCATGACGAGTTTCATCGGCGCATAGCCGATTCGCGCGAGACTCCACATCTCTTCGGCCGTCAGGTCGCTCGTCACCACGCCCATCGCCGCCAAAGCCGGGTCGGAGATGTCGTGCCGCGAGGCCGTGCCGACCATCAGCATCTCTTGCACGGCGGTTCCGCCGAATGGCAGGATGTTCGTGGTGATGCCCACGACCACGTTCGCCCCGACCGACCGAGCCTCGTCGACGATGCGCTGCAGCGCCAGGTTGCGCGTCTGCCCGAAGAGGTCGCTGTACTGTCGCACCTCACCGCGGGCCATCTGCTTGAACGCGCCAGTGATGCCCCGGCCGACGCCGATGGAGTAGGCGACGTTGCCCATCACGAACGAAACGGGCTGGTAGCCGGCATCCACTTGGCAGAAGAGCTCTTGGCCGTCACTTGCAGAAGTGAACGCGGTTGCAGGCACCCCCACTTTCTGATGCAGCGTCGACGCCACCGACAGAAACTCGATGTTCTGCGAGTGGAAGATGAGCTCGGTGGTGACGCTCGTAGCACCGTGCCCTTGATGCTGCTGCATCTCAGCGATGAGCCGCTGCATGGAGAGGTGTCGGCCTTGTGTGATTATGTCGGTGATGGCCGTGATCTCGCCGCCCACCATGCCGCGAAAACCCGCACTCATCGACCCGAGAAATCCACGCGAGAACACACTGTTGCCCACTAGGAGGTTGCCCGGGTGGTACCCGAGCATGTCGATGCAGTACATCTCGTTGCCGCTCAGGCCGCTGAGCACGGACTGGCGGGCAGGCGCGTGATCGGTCATGACAGCTTCCATCGACTCATTTCCTGAGCATACATCATGTTCGAGTCTTTAGGCGCAGCTCACAAGTCGCCGTAGAAGTCGCGCTCGAACACGGCCCTGGCCCGCCGGGTGACCGCGAGATAGTCCTCCTCCAGTGCCGTCGCAGAGCCCGGCGGGTATTCCATCAGCCGTGCCACCCCTTCGAGCTGGCGCCGGTCTGACGGCAGCACGTCGGTGGTACGGTTCGTCCACAGCGTCATGGTCGAGCGTGCGCGAGAGGCGAAGATCCACGCGTCACGCAACTTCTGGGCGTCAGCCGGGTCGACATATCCGGCGGCCACTTCGGCGGCCAGAGCATCCAGTGTCGACGTCGTTCGAAACTCGGGATGCTCGGCACCATGCTCGAGCTGAAGCAGCTGCACGTACCATTCGACGTCGCTCAGCGACCCGCGCCCCAGCTTCAGGTGCCGGGCCGGATCGGCTCCCTGCGGTAGCCGCTCCTTCTCAACGCGTGCCTTCAACCGCTTCACCTCGCGCACCGCCTTCTCGGTGATGTCACGCGGGTACCGCACCTCGTCGGCCAGCCTCTCGAAGTCGGCGATCAGCGCCTCATCGCCCGCCACACCGGTCGCGCGCAGCAGCGCCTGCGCCTCCCACGTCAACGACCAGCGCTCGTAGTACGCGCGGTACGAGTCGAGCGAACGAACGACGATGCCGTTCTTGCCTTCCGGACGCAGATCGATGTCGAGGTCGAGCGGCAGCCGCCGGTCTTCGGTGAGCCGCACCAGTTCGTTCACGATGAACCGCGCGACCGACTGCGCGGTCTCTTGACTCACGGTGCGGGCACGGTACACGTACATCACGTCGGTGTCGGAGCCGAAGCCGATCTCACGCCCGCCGTAGCGCCCCATGCCGATGACCGCGAACTCAATGCCGTCTCCGTTGGTCAGCGCGGCCGACTGCCGAATGACGCCGAGCGTGCCCCGCAAGAACACCGTGGTGATGTTCGTGAGCCCGCGCGCCAGTTCTTGCACGTCGATGAGACCGAGGATCGAGGCCAAGGCGAGCCGCAGAACCTCGCGCCGGCGGGCGGTTCGCAGCGCGGCAGCCGCGGCATCCGGAGTGTCATGCCGGCCGATGATCGCAGCCGTCTCGAGCGACAACGTCTCAAACGACCGCGGCTTGAGGTCGTGATCGTTCTCTAGCCAGGCGGCCGACTCGGGGATGCGTTCGAGCAATTCGGCGGCGAACCGCGACCCCGAGAGCACGTGGGTGAGCCGGGATGCCGCGCCCGACGAATCGCGCAGCATGCGCAGGTACCAGTACGTCTCCCCGAGCGAGTCGCTCAGCCGCCGAAAGGCGAGCAGCCCGAAATCGGGGTCTGCTCCGTTCGCGAACCACTGCAGCATCACGGGCAGCAGATGGCGCTGGATGGCGGCGCGCCTCGATACCCCTGCCGTCATCGCCGCAATGTGCGCGAGCGCACCCTTCGGGTCTTGAAAGCCGATGGCCGCGAGGCGCGCGACGGCCTGCTCGCTGGTGAGGCTGAACTCGTCAGACCCGAGGGCCGCCACGGCCGCGAGCAGCGGGCGGTAGAACAGCCGCTCGTGCAGCGATCGCACGCGCACCTTGATCGCATTCCACAGTTCGAGAAGGGCCGGAGCACTGGGCGCCAGGTCGGTGGCACGCGCCAGCACCCGCTGCTCGAACTCGCTCCGCGGCACGAGGTGGGTGCGCCGCAGTCTACGAAGCTGCAACCGGTGTTCCATGAGCCTCAGCACCCGATAATCGCGCGAGAACTCCTGCGCCTCGACCCGCCCGATGTAGCCCTGATCGGCCAGCGCGGCCAGCGCCTGAAGCGTCGCCGCCTGGCGCACCAAAGGGTCGTTCTGCCCGTGCACGAGTTGCAGCAGCTGCACGGTGAACTCCACGTCGCGGAGGCCCCCAGGCCCGAGCTTGAGCTGATAGTCGACCTCGTCGGCGGGGATGTGGTCGGTCACCCGATTCCGCATCATCTGCACCGACTCGACAAAACCGTCGCGAGAAGCGCTCGTCCACACCTTCGGGCGCACCGCGTCGACGTAGCGCTCCCCCAGCCCGCGATCGCCGGCCAGCGGACGCGCCTTCAGCAGCGCCTGAAACTCCCAGTTCTTGGCCCACCGGTCGTAATATGCGATGTGCGACTCGAGCGACCGCACGAGCGCACCGGCTTTGCCCTCCGGTCGCAGGTTCGGGTCGACCTCCCAGAGCGGCGGTTCCATCGCCATCTCGGTGATGCCGTGCATCGTGAGCATGGCGATGGCGGTAGCGATATCGATCGCACGCGCCGTCGAAAGCCCGGTCGCCTCATCGCCCTCCCCCACGAAGATCACGTCGACATCGCTGACGTAGTTCAGCTCCTGCGCCCCGGCCTTGCCCATGCCGATGATCGCCAGCTTCGTCGCTGCCACCTCGTCGCGCGGAAACAGCCAGCGGCTCTGCCCGCGAGTAGATGCCCGGGCCCTGGCACACGCCAGCGATGCGTCGAGGGCGGCCGCCGCCAGATCGGCGAGCGTATCGGCGATGAGAGGGATTCCGGCCACTGGGTCGGGCTGCTCGAGATCGTACGCCGTGATCTGGGCGAGGATGCGGCGATACCGCACGCGCAACAACGTCCAGGCGCCTTCGCCCTCGATGGTGGCGAAACCGTCGATGCTCGCCACAGAGTTGAGCAGTTCATCCCGAAGCTCATCGGCGCTCGGCAGGGTCTGGATGCGCTTTTCGAGCGCGCTCAACTCTTCGGGGTGCCGCAGAAAGTAGTCGCCGAACCCACTCGACATGCCTACCACCCGAAGCAGCCGGGTACGTGTCGCCTCGGCCTGCAACAGTTCGACCGTCGGCGTCGCGGGCAGCCGGAGCAGCCGAACCAGGTACATCAGGGCCTGGTCGGGATCGGCCGTGAGCTGCAGCGAGGCAAGCAATTCAGGCAGGCCGACCTCACCGAGCGAGGTCGCGACATCGAGGTCGGCCTGCGCCCTGGTGAGCTCGGAGAACCCGATGCGGGCGAGTTCGGTGAGGGTCGTTTGTTCTCGTGTCATCGGCGGTGATGTCTCATCGGCTGAGGTTCTGCGTCGAGCTGGATCTGAACGCGTGCGCCGTGGTTACAGCATCTCCAGATTGCTCTTCAATTCGAACGGCGTCACCTGGTCGCGGTAGGCCGCCCACTCTTGGCGCTTGTTCAGCAGCACGTAGTTGAAGACGTGCTCGCCGAGCGTCTCGGCGACGAGTTCGGAGTTCTCCATCTCAGAGATCGCCTGGTCGAGACTTGCCGGCAGGGCGTTGTACCCCAGAGCCTTACGCTCTGCGTCGCTGAGCGCCCAGACGTTGTCTTCAGCTTCGGGCGGCAGCTCGTAGCCCTCTTCGATGCCCTTGAGGCCGGCCGCGAGCAGCAGCGAGTACGCGAGGTACGGATTGGCCGCCGAGTCGATGGCGCGGTATTCGATGCGCGAACTCTGCCCCTTGTTGGGCTTGTAGAGCGGCACTCTCACCAATGCAGACCTGTTGTTGTGGCCCCAGCAGACGAAGCTGGGCGCCTCGTCGCCGCCCCAGAGCCGCTTGTACGAGTTGACGAACTGGTTCGTCACGGCCGTGATCTCGGGGGCGTGCTTCAGCAGACCAGCAATGAACTGGCGACCGATCTTCGACAGCTGGTACTCGGCGCCGGCCTCGTAGAACGCATTCGCGTCGCCTTCGAAGAGCGAGAGGTGGGTGTGCATGCCCGAGCCGGGTTGACCCGAAAGCGGCTTCGGCATGA
>JAODBB010000047.1 GCA_025463745.1 Subtercola sp. | reverse complement strand
GAAGAGACGTTCTACGTGAAAGACGCCTGGTCGCTGCTGCACCTCGGTTATGAGGGCAGCTTGCCCTCGGGGGCCGACCCCGCGTTCGCCGCCGGCAACGTGAACCAGTTCACCAACGTGGGTTCGTATGTCGTGAATCCGCCCCTCGGCAAGTGGATCATCGCGCTCGGCGAAATCGCATCCGGCGGCGCTCAGAACAGCTTCGGCTGGCGCGTCTCCGTCGCCGTCTGCGGCATTCTGGCCGTGCTGCTGATCGCGATGATCGGCACCAAGCTCTTCAAGTCGACACTGCTCGGCACCATCGCCGGGTTCTTGTTCGCCATCGACGGCCACGCCATCGTGATGGCCCGCATCGGTATTCTCGACGGCATTCTGATGCTGTTCTTGCTGCTGGGTTTCGGCGCCATTCTGCTCGATCGCGAGTGGCATCTGAGGCGATTGGCCGACCGAATGGCCCAAAGCGTGCGAGACGGCACAGAGCCGGCCTGGGGCCCCGCGCTCTGGTGGCGGCCGTGGCTGATGGCGGCGGCGGTAGCCTTCGGGCTCGCGAGCGCCGTCAAGTGGTCGGGCCTGTACTTCATGGTCGCGTTCGTCTTGTACGCGGTGCTGGTGGATGCCCTGGCTCGCCGCAGGGCGGGGTTGCCGTTCTGGATCAGCGGTGCCGTGCTCAAGCAGGGTGTGGTCACGCTCGTGCTGACGATTCCCCTCTACCTGGCGAGCTACCTGGTGACCTGGATCGGCTGGTTCACCACACAGGGCGGCTACTACCGCAACTGGGCCGAAACCGATGGCAAACCGTGGACGGGCGCTTTGGCGTGGGTGCCACTGGTGTGGCAGAACTTCTGGCATTTCGAAGTCTCGGTGTACAACTTCAACGTCAACGAGCACGACCCGCATCCCTACGCCGCGAATCCGTTGACCTGGCTCTTCATGATTCGCCCGACCCAGATGTACGTCAACACCACGACGGGCGGAACGGGCGGCTGCGGCGAGCAGACCTGCTACGCCAACATCACATCTGTCGGCAACGCTGCGATCTGGTGGGCGGCCACGGCGGCGATCTTCTACTTGGTCTATCGGCTCATACGCAAGCGCGAGTGGCAGGTCGGGCTGATCCTGATGGGCATGGTCGCCGGCTACCTGCCGTGGCTGCTCTACATCAACCGCACGATTTTTCAGTTCTATACGATCGCCTTCGAGCCGTACATGATTCTCGGGCTCACGTTCGTCATCGGGTTGGCGCTCGGTAAACGCGACGATCCACGCCGAAAACGCACGCGCGCGCTGTGGGTGGTGGCAGCATATCTGGTGTTGGCTGTGCTCGTGTCGGTGTTCTTCTGGCCGGTGTGGACGGCCCAGCCCATCCCTGGCTGGCTCCTGACGCTGCACTACTGGTTGCCTTCATGGCGGTAGCCGGGTCGCCCGGCGCGCCGTGGCTGCAGGAGCACGCGCGGTGGCTGCCGGGCGTCGCCGTATCGGGGCTGGCCGCCCTGATCGCGTTCGGGTTGCACGTTCTCGTCCCCGCGATACCGCTGCTGACGGCCGCGGTCGCGCTCGGCATGGTCGTCGGCCAGATTCCCGCGACCCAGCGCCTGCTCGACACGGTGCTGAAGCCGGGCATCCAGGTCTCGGCCCGACGGCTGCTGCGCATCGGCATCGTCGTTCTCGGGCTGAAGCTCTCGCTCTTCGACATCGCCGGCCTCGGCTGGGCCGCGATCGTCGTCATCGTGCTGATCGTGTGCATCACTTTTGCCGCTACCTTCGGCTTCGGCAAGCTGATGAGGTTGCCCGGTACGCAGCCCATTCTGATCGCCGCCGGCTTCTCCATCTGCGGTGCCTCCGCGGTCGGTGCGATGAGCGCGGTCACCCGCAGCAAAGACGAAGACCAGGCCACCCCCATCGCACTGGTCACGCTGTGCGGCACGCTGGCCATCTTCATCCTGCCGATTCTGCGTATTCCGCTCGGGCTCGACGCCGAGCAGTTCGGCCTCTGGGTGGGCCTCAGCGTGCACGACGTGGGTCAGGTTGTGGCCACCGCTCAGATCGCCGGGCCGGCCGCCCTGGCGGTAGCCGTGGTGGTCAAGCTGACCCGAGTGCTCACGCTGGCGCCGATGGTGGCGATCGTCGGGCTCGTCGAGCGCGGGCGTGACGCCCGGGCCGATCGGGATGCCCTGGCCCTCGACCCGGCGGCGAAACCCGTCGAGCGCCCCAAACGCCCACCGATCGTTCCTCTGTTCATCGTCGGCTTCCTGGCCGCCGTCGTCATCCGTACCTTCGTGCCGCTCTCACCCGACGTGCTGTCGGTGGCCGACACCCTGCAGACGACGCTTCTGGCCATGGCCCTGTTCGCGCTCGGTTCGAACATCCGTTTCGCCAAACTGGCTCGCACCGGCTGGCGTGCGCTGATCGTGGGGCTGGCTTCGTGGGCGCTGATCGCCGGGCTGTCGCTGGGCGCCGTTGCGGTGCTGAGTTGAGCTGAGCTGCGGTGCTCAGTTGAACTGAACTGAACTGAGCTGAGTTCAGCTGAGCTGAGGCCACGCCAGGCCCGCCCGGCTCACCCGCCGACAGCCGCCGCCGGCTCCTCGCGCGCCACGTACGCCGCCACCAGTTCGCGCTTGAGCACCTTGCCCGACGGGCCCAGCGGCAGCGTTTCGACGATCTCGACGTATCTCGGGTACTTGTAGGCGGCGACATCGCCGCGCACGAACTCGATCAGCTCATCGGGCGTCGCCGACGCGCCAGAAGCCAGCACCACCGACGCCACGATCTCTTGCCCCTGCGTCGCGTGCGGCACACCGTACACAGCGACCATCGCCACGGCTGGATGCCCCGCCAGCACCTCTTCGACCTCACGCGGGTACACGTTGTAGCCGTTTCGCAGAATCATGTCTTTCGTTCGGTCGACGATCGTGAGGTACCCCTCGGAATCCTTCCGACCGAGGTCGCCCGTTCTGAACCACCCGTCTACCACCGCTTTCGCCGTGTCTTCCGGCCGGTTATGGTACCCGTTCATCAGGTTGTGCCCGCGAATCACGAGCTCACCCAGCTCGCCCACCGGCATCAGCTCGATGCGATCGACGATCTCGGCGTCGGCGATCTCCACATCGACACCCCAGATGGGCGTGCCCACCGTTCCGGCTCGCGGCGGCACACCGACCATGTTGAAGGTCGCCACCGGCGAGGTTTCGGTGAGGCCGTACCCTTCGTGAATCTCAGTGCCGTACACCTCGCGGAACTTGTCGATGACAGCGACCGGCAGCGCGGCGCCACCCGAAATGCCATACCGCAGCGGGGGCCGTTCGGCCGAGCGCGTCGCGGCATCGAGCAGCGCGAAATACATCGTGGGAACCCCCATGAAGATCGTGCAGTGCTGCTCGTTCATGACCTGCAACGCCGTGTCGCCGGTGAATTTCGGCACCATCACGACGGTAGCGCCGGCCCGAAATGCCGTGTTCATCGTGCAGGTCTGACCGAAGGTGTGAAAAAGCGGCAGGGCGCCCAGAACGCGGTCGCCTTCCTTCATGTCGAATGTGGTCAGCAACGAGACATTGACCTGTTCGACGAGCGCGAAGTGCGAGCCTTCCGCGCCCTTCGGGGTTCCGGTTGTTCCGCTGGTATACAGAATCGTGGCCGTGTCGAATGGCCCGCGCTGAACGTAGGTCTCGATCGGCATGGATGCCCGGGCTTCGTCTTCGAGACGAGGCGGCAGCTCGGGGCTGGCCTCCGGCATCAGCACGCTCAACACCGGCACGCCGGCAAGGGCAGCGCCCTTGCCGCCCTCGGCCAGCAGAGGCGCGGCGCACACCAGCAGTTCGGCGCCACTGTCGCGCAGAACATACTCGATCTCTTTGGCCTTCAGCAACGCGTGAATCGGAACGACCACGCCGCCGAGGGCGAGAATCGCGTAATAGACACGCGGAAAGTCGGCGACGTTCGGAATCAGCATCGCCACAGAAGTGCCGGGCACCACACCGCGGTCGCGCAATGCGCCGGCGTACTGGCGTGTCTGCTGCCAGAGCTCGGCATACGTCGTCTCGGTTTCGCCCACGACCAGCGCGACGGTGTCGGGGGTTCTCTGTGCCGCCTCAACCAGAATGGAGGCAACGGAAACAGTAGCAAAACCGGTACTCATCAGGCACTCTTTTCGGTCGACAGTGACGTGTTCGTAGTTTAGCTTCGGATGCCTGAAAGGCGACTGGTTCTCCACAGCGAATGGGGTGGCTTGAGTTTGTTACAGATTGGGGCAGCACGAGCCGAACGGCCCGTGTCGCTCCGGTAGCTTGGAAACATGGCAGATCGCGAATACGGCTTCAGAACTCGGGCAATCCACGCAGGCAACATTCCTGACGAGGTGACGGGGGCCAGAGCCCTGCCCATCTATCAGACCTCGGCTTTCGTCTTCGACGACACGGCCGATGCCGCGGCACGCTTCGCTCTGCAGAAGTACGGCAACATCTACAGCCGGCTCGCCAACCCCACCGTGGCGTCGTTCGAAGAGCGCATTGCGAGCCTCGAAGGCGGTCTGGGTGCCGTCGCCACAGCTTCGGGCCTCTCCGCGCAATACATCACTTTCGCTTCACTGGCCGGCGCGGGCGACCACATCGTGTCGTCGGCCAACCTCTATGGGGGTTCCATCACGCAGCTCGACGTGACGCTCCGTCGCTTCGGGGTCGACACCACCTTCGTTCAGAGCTCCGACCCGGCAGACTATGCCGCAGTCATCACCGACAAGACGAAGCTGATCTTCGCCGAGACCGTGGCCAACCCCTCCGGTGAGATCGCCGACATCGAAGGCCTCGGCGAGGTGGCTCACGCCCACGGCATTCCGCTCATCATCGACTCGACCATCGCGACTCCGTACCTCAACCGGCCCATCGAGTGGGGCGCCGATGTCGTCATCCACTCGGCCACCAAGTTCTTAGGCGGCCACGGAACGACGCTCGGCGGAGTTGTGGTCGAAAGCGGGCGCTTCGAATGGCACAGTGAGAAGTTCCCGCTGTTCGGGCAGCCCGTTCCCACCTACGGCGGCCTGGAGTGGTCTGGCAACTTCGGCGAATACGCGTTTCTCACCCGGTTGCGGGCCGAACAACTGCGCGACATCGGGCCCACGCTGGCGCCGCATTCGGCATTCCTGCTCGCACAGGGCGTCGAAACCCTCCCGTTCCGCATGCAGGCGCACGTCGACAACGCCCGCATCGTGGCCGAATGGCTGGATGCCGACCCCCGTATCGAGTTCGTCAACTGGGCTGGACTACCCGGGCATCCGCACTACGAACGCGGTCTCAAGTACCTGCCGAAGGGGCCCGGCTCTGTCTTCAGCTTCGGGGTCAAGGGCGGTCGGGATGCCGGGCGAACCTTCATCGAATCGGTCGACCTCGCGAGTCACCTCGCCAACATCGGCGATGCGAAGACCTTGATCATCCACCCGGCGTCGACCACGCACGCCCAGCTCACCGAGCAGCAACTGCTCGACGCCGGGGTTCTGCCGGGCGTGGTGCGCATCTCTGTGGGAATAGAAGACCCCGAAGACATCGTTTACGACTTAGACCAAGCTCTGACCAACGCAACGGAGGGTAAGTAATGTCTCTCACCATCGAGTCACCGAGTGCGGGCCATGATTCCGCGACCTCGGCGGGTGCCCAGAGCGCCGAAGACACCGTCACGGCGCAATTCGCCAACGGCCTCACGTGTGACGTGCCGGCGAGTTCTCCCCTTGCGAAACTGCTGAAATCACAGCGCACCTGGGTCGGCCCGAGCGCCAAGGAGCGCCTGAAGATCTTGCGCCAGGCGAAGTCGATCGCCATCGTCGGCGCGTCGCCGAACGCCGCCCGGTCGAGCTACTTCGTGGGCACCTATCTGCTGCAGTCCAGCGACTATCGCGTCTACTTCGTGAACCCGAATGCCGACGAGATTCTCGGCCAGAAGGCCTACCCCGATCTGGCTTCGCTTCCCGAGGTTCCCGACATCGTCGATGTGTTCCGCAAGGCGAGCGACATTCCGTCGGTCATCGACGATGTGGTGGCCAGCGGCGCCAAGACGGTGTGGATTCAACTCGGCATCTGGAACCAAGACGCAGCCCTGTACGGCGAGAGCAAAGGCCTGACGGTCGTCATGGATCGCTGCATCAAGGTCGAGCACGCTCGCTTCCACGGCGGCTTGCACCTGCTCGGCTTCGACACTGGGCAGATCACGGCGCGCAAAACGCTGCGCTGAACCCTGCTGAGGCGTGCTGAGGCGTGCTGAGGCGTGCTGAACCTCGGGCTGAGTGAGAGCCTGAGCTCACTCAGCCCTCGCGCAGCCCTAACATCGAGAGAGTGACGACTTCGGCGAACGTTTCGGCGGTGGTCTCTGACGAGGCCACCGTCGCAGTCGCTGTGCTCGGCCCCGTTGCCGTGATCACCCGAGCCGGCTCGCTCGCCGAGCCGCCCGGTGTTCTGGCGAAGCGATTTCTCGCGCTGCTCGCCCTGTCTGGCGGCCGCACCGTGTCGACGATGACGATCGTCGACGAACTCTGGCAAGACGAACCGCCGGCCGGCGCCCGAGCGGCATTGCAGACTCTGGTCTCGCGGTTGCGCTCATTCTGCGCCCCCGGTCTCATCGAAACCTCTCCCTCGGGCTATCGTCTCACCTGCGCAGCCGAACAAATCGATCTCGGCCGGGCTGCGCACCTGCTCGCCACGGCCTCCGCCACGACGTCGCCCGCCGAGGCGCGTGACACGCTTCGCGAGGCGCTCGGACTCTGGCGAGGTGCCGTCGGCGACGACCTCGGCGATTCGGAGTTGACAGCAGCACTGAAGGTCCGGGCCGCGACAACGCACAAGGCACTCGCTCGGCTCTACGCCGAGACGTTGTACTCGGCACAGGAGTTCACCGAGGCGCTCGTGATTCTGCGAGAACTTCGGTTCGAACATCCACTCGACGACACAGTCACCGAACTGACCCTGCGAGCGCTCTGCGACTCGGGCCGGCCGGGCGAAGCACTGGCCGAGTATGAGGCGCACCGCCGGCGCCTGCGTGATGAGCTGGGCACCACCCCGAGCACCGAGCTGGTCAGATT
>JAODBB010000033.1 GCA_025463745.1 Subtercola sp. | reverse complement strand
ACGTCGAAGATCTCGAACTCGAGGCCCTTGTTCTCGAGGGCGCGGTAGGTCGCAGTGCACTGTACGCAGGAGGGCTTCGTGTAAACCGTGATTGCCATGGAGTTAGCGCCTTTCGTTCGTCAAAAATCGATGTATCAGAACTGTTGAATCCATCGCCGGCCGGGTAACGCCCTGCCGGGAATCCAACACTACATCTAGTTGTCGGCTTATGAACATACCCCTAGATGAAGTAGTTACACCGATGTAATTTTCCACAGATTCTGTCGACATTCCACACTTATTCAACAACCGTCATCCACAGGTAATTCCGCGAAAAACCGGCCCTCGTGAGACGCCTGTGGATAACTGCCGAGCCTCCCTCTGAGGATAACTTCGACCACCGACATTTCTACCGGTCGGCGTGTCGCGCCCGCCCGCTCAGCGCCAGAGAGAAGACGGCCAGTGCGGCCGAGAGTACGAAGCATCCGGTGAACGCGAGAACGTCGACGGGGGCGCTCGAACCCGACCCGGCAGCGCCCGCAGCAGCCGCGCCACCTCCACCACCGCCGCCGCCACCGCCGCCACCGAGCGTCGCGAACACCGCCGCGGTCACAGCAAGGGCAAGCGCGGCACCGATCGAATCCGAAATCGAGAGCGCCGACGAATTGAACCCCTGATTCGCTCTCGTCGAGAGCCGCAGTGTTGCAACAGACAGACGCGGATACATCGCACCCATGCCGAAACCCGCGAAAACCCAGCCCACGATGGCGTACCAGGCCGGCAAACCGAACACCGAGCATCCGAGCGCCACCAGAACGGCCACCAGCACGAGCAGAATACCGGTGCGGATGCTCGCCACATCGCTGATGCGCGCCGAATACTTACCCTGAACCCACGACGCCGCCGCCCACGACAGTCCCGCGACCGACAGCGCCAGCCCGGCGACGGCAGGAGTCAGGCCGTACTGGCTCGTAAAGAAGTAGGGCAGATAGGTCTCCGACGCGAAATACGCGCCCGACATGAGCCCACGCACCACGACGATGGTGGGCAGTCCGGTGGCCGCACGCAGCGCACCCGCGGGCAGCAACGGGCGCACCGCGATCACCGCCACGACGATGGCACCGATCGACAGCACCCAGACGAAGGCGCCGCTGACCTGCCCGGCCAGGCTCGCAACCAGCACCGACGCCGCTGCCAGCCCCGACCAGAGGATGCGCGAGACCTTCCACGGCTCACCACTGTGCGCGGTGGGAAACCCTCTCATCACGGGCACCACCATGAACATCGCGAGCAGCACCAGCACCACGACGCCGAGAAAGACCCACCGCCAGCCGACCGTCTCGGCCACGACTCCGGCGACCAGCGGGCCGACCAGCGACGGAATCACCCACGCCGCAGCGAACGCCGCGAACACCGGCGGATGCAACCGTTCAGGAAAAACGCGGGCGACCAGCACATACAGCGCAACCGTCAGCCCGCCACCGCCCAGCCCCGAGATCAGGCGCCCGAGAACCAGAACGGGCATGTCGACCGCGAGCCCGGCGATGAGCAGGCCGCCGGCGAACGAGAACACCGAGGCGAAGAGGGCACGGCGCGGGCCGGCGCGGTCAGACCAGTTTCCGGCCACGACCATGCCGACGACACCGATCGCGAGAGGCCCCGAGAACGCAAGGGCATAGAGCGTGCCGCCGTCGAGCTCCCGGCTGATCGTCGGCATCACCGTGGTGACGGCGAGCGCCTCGAACGCCGAGAGCAGAATCATCGCCATCATGCCCACGGTGACCCACCGATACGGCCGGCTCAGGATGCCCGCGGCAGGGTCACCCGAAGAACCGCCACCGGGCTGCGTCTTCGGCTCTGAACTCACCCGTTCAACGTTACCGCCGCTGGCCAGCGGCGCCTCTTCGCGCGCTCGCCGGCCGACTAATTGAGGATGACGCCGGTGCCGAACACATATGCGTCGCCGCTCGCCAGGCATCCTCAGTCAGCACTCGCACCTCGCACCTCAGGGGCCATCGATGGTCGCGAAGGCGCGCACGGGGAAGGTGCCGAAGCCGGCCACCTTGGGCGGTACGGCGGTGAAGCGCGCCCCGCGAAAGGGCAGGGCGGCGAGGTTGGTGAGGTGTTCCACGACGTGGATGCCCGCATCCAGCAACAGCGAGTGCGCGGGCCTTTCGCCGCCCGACTCGGTGTCGTCGATGTTCAGCGAATCGATGCCCACCAGCAGCACTTCGCGCTCGACAAGGAGCCGCGCGCCGTCTTCACTGAGGAACGGCGAACCCGAGGCGTACGCCGGGGTGCCGAACAGAGCATCCCACCCCGTGCTCAGCAACACGGCCGTGCCCCGCAGATCTTCGGTGCCGAACGCATCGGCCGTGATGGCACGGCCGTCGAAGGCGAACTCCGACTGGTCTTCGGGCTGTGGGCCGTCGAGCGTGGTGCCCGCCACGCCCGGAAACTGAAAGACGACCGCCGGCAGCTCTGCGAGCGTCTCGAGCTCGAGCGTCGACAGGTCGCCACCATCGGCGTAACGGTGAAAGGGGCTGTCGAGGTACGTGCCGGTATTGCCGATCATCGTGATGAGGTCCATCTGGAACTCGGTGCCCGGCGCGTACCTCGAGCGCGATTCTTCGCGGCTGAGGTGCGACGTGAAGGCCGGGGCCGGCAGGCCCGGATACGTCACCAAGCCTTCGGTGATGGTGTGGCTGAGATCGATGAATCGACGCGACATAGGTTGCCTTCCGTGATCGGGCGAGTGAGTGTGAGTGCGGGGTTATCGGGCGCAATCGCCCGCAGTTCGGGGTCTTCAGGGTCGGCTGGAAGAGACGGTGGCCCGCCCACGCCTGAGTCGGCGCGCTGAAACCACCGTAACAACGAGCGCCGACGTTGCGAGCACGGCAGGCGCGAGCAGGTTCGGGCCGGCCAGCACGAGAAGGCCGGCGACCAGCACAGTGGATGCCCCGGCCATCCACCACCCCACCGAAAACCGTTTCAACAACCTCAGCGCCGCCACCACGCCCAGCGCGTACACCGCGACCATACAACTCGTGTGCACCAGAATGAACGGAGAAAGCGCCCCGCCCGAAAGCACCATCAGCGTGTAATCGACGGTCGCGATCGCGGCCACCAGCAGCAGAGCACGCCGCGGCAGTCCGCCCGACTCGGCTCCCGGGCCGAACCAGCGGGGAAGGTCGCCGTCGCGGCCGAGCGAGGCGCCAAGCTTGGCGAAGGCTCCCACGTAGGCGTTCAGCACACCGAGGGCCACGATGGCGGCGATGGATGCCACGGCCACCCGCCCCCAGGCCGGCGCCGTGCTCTCGACCAAGTCGAGCAGAGGCACGCTACTGTTTCCGGCCGAGTCGCCGAGCACCGCGACCGACACGATCTGCAGGCTGAGGTACGCCGCCCCGACCACCACGATCGCGATCGCCGTGGCTCGCGGAAGAGTGCGCCGCGGGTTCACGAATTCGCCCGCGATGTGGGTGACGGCCTCCCACCCGGCGAACGCCCAGACGAAGAGGCTGATCGCCACCCCCACCCCGGCCCAGCCGTGCGGCAGGAACGGCTCGAAGTTCGACGCCTGGCCCGCCGGCGCCGCAACGACGACCACTCCGACCACCACCGCGACCAGCAACGCCGAGAGCACGAGTTGCACCCGCCCCGAGAGCCGAAGCCCGAAGGCGTTCAGCACGAACGACGGCACCAGCAGCACCGGCGCGACCACGAACGCGATCCACGACGGCGAGCCCAGCACTGCAATCACATACTCGGCTCCCAGCAGCGCCACCACGGGCGTGCCCACTGATACGCCGAAGAAGAACCAGTACCCGGTCATGCGTGCCGCTGTACGCCCGAGCGCGAGCCGCACGAAGGTCGCGACCCCGCCGGCATCCGGATGCCGGGCGGCGAGCGCGGCGAACGTTCCGGCAAGCGGAACCGACAGCACCACGAGCACAGCCACGGCCAGGATCGACGCCGGCCCTGCCACCTGAGCGGCGAGCGCAGGCAGCACGAGAATGCCCGTGCCGAGCACGGCCGCGATGTACAGCGCCGACCCCTGCGCCAGCCCCACCGTGCCGCGATGCGGCATCGCGGCATCCATCGCCGATGCTGACGGCGCCGGGGTCGAACGCACCGGGCTCGCGGATGCCCGTTGTGGTGCTCGTGCACCGAAAGCTGTCATACCCCCATAGTGGCTCACCACCCCTTCCCTTTGGAATGGCAGATAAGCCAGCATTCACCCGATTCCTGCCATCCCGCGCGAGTTCGGACCATCACCCTCCCTTCATCCGCGCGCCCCACCCCACAGCCCTCTCCTCTGTCAACGTCTGCATTCCGTGACGTCCTCAATACACCTCGCGCCGATGCGCCGCCCGCACCACCGCGACTGTCGCTCGCTCCTCGATCAGGTCGTAGATCACGCGATAGTCGCCGACCCGGAGACGGTAAGCGGTTTCCGCGCCGACGAGCTTCCTGGAGACAGCAGGCCGAGGGTCGCCCTCGAGCGCCTCAATCGCCGCCAGTAGCCGACGGCGCACCGGAGGATCGAGCTTCGTCACCTGCTTCGCCGCGGCGGCTGTGAACTCGACCCGAAAGCGCGTCACTCCGCAGAGCGAGTGCGCACGTCATCGAGCGTCGCTCGGGATCCGTCATCGGCGGCACGTGCCGCCGTGTACGCAGCGAGGTCGTTCGCGACTTCGAGTTGCTCCAGAAGTTCAAGATCGTCGATGCCGATCACCACAGCAGCGAGCTTGCCATTGCGAGTGACCCCGATGCGCTCGTGGCCGAACGAGACGCGGCCCACGATCGACGAGAGGTCGGCGCGCAGTTCACGCGCACTCACTGACGATGTCACCGAATCCATGAGGTCAACAATAGCACTTGTGTACACATATGCTCCTTTGTATCTATATGATTATCTCTCATTGTAGTTGACTATTGGCCCGTGGAGAGTCAGCGGACGCTGCCCGACCAGGTCGAGAAAGGCCGTGACGGCGGGGCTCGGCCGGGTCGTGGAGCGGCGCACAAAACTGAGCTTCCACACGATGGGGTCACCGTCGATGGGCACGATCGTGGTGCCGACGACGGAGTCCACGATTTTGGCCGGCACGAGTGCCACGCCGAGGCCGGCCGCCACAAAGGAGCTCACCGCCGACAGATCACCGACTTCGGTGGCGACGTGCCGCGTCAGCGAGCGCGCTTCGAACTCTCGATCGATGACCACGCGGTTGCCGAATCCACGAGGAGTGTCGACGAAACGCTCGGACGACAAGCGCTCGAGAGAAACGGAGCGTTCGCGGGCGAGCGGATGAGCATCCGGAACCACCGCGTGAAAATACGTGGCGAGGAGTTCCAGCTTGGTGAGCCCCCGTAGTTCGGTATCGGGCAGACCCATCAGGGCGACATCGATGCGACCGCTGCGTACGTCGTCGGCGAGCCCGGTCGATCCGTTGGGCGAGGCGACAAGCAGGAGCTCGACCAGCGGATAGTCGCGGCTGAAGGCCGCCATCAGGCCCGGAAAGTCGATGAGATCGCTATTCGAGAACACGCCGACCCGCAGGCGGCCGCGGAGGCCGGAACGAGCCGCCACAGCGATGCTGCGCACCCGGTCGACCGCCTCGATCACTGAGCGGGCCTCTGGCACCAACGCCTCGCCGGCTACAGTCAGGGCGACAGTGCGGGTCGAGCGCTCGAACAGGGTGGTACCGAGTTCGGTTTCGAGCGCTCGGATGCCCGCCGACACAGTCGATTGCACCGCGAAGAGGCTCTGCGCGGCCCTTGTGAAGTTGAGCTCGTCGGCGACGGCGAGAAAGTATTCGAGTTGACGGGTTTCCACGTGCCTAGTCTCTCGTATTCATCGGCTTTCTGCATGAATAGCATCGATTTTTCTCGTTGGACACGATTAGTTATGAAGCGCATTCTTTCTTCATGACAACTTCGACGCGCGAATCAGCGCGGATGCCGGGCGCCGCTACCGCCCCGCCAATGGCAACGGCAACGGCCAGCCCCCGGGCAGCAGCCGCTCCCGCTACGACGCACACTCTCGCCCGCACGCGCATCCGCGCCCGCCTCTCGCACTCGGCCGGCTTTTGGGTGATCGCCGCAGCCTTTCTCATCGTGATGGCGTTCTCGACCATCCCTACTCCGCTCTACACGCTGTATCAGGCCCGCGATGGCTTCGCCACGTTCATGATCACCGTCATCTTCGCCGCATATGCCTTCGGCGTGATGGCTGCGTTGTACCTCGCGGGGCACATCAGCGATTGGCTGGGGCGGCGGCCGATCATCCTCATCGCCATCTTGCTCGAAATCGCTGCCGCGGTGGTGTTTCTGGTCGCACCGTCGATTGCCGGGCTGCTGTTGGCGCGTGTGCTGAGCGGCTTCGGCGTGGGTATCCTCACCGCCACGGCGACCGCTCACCTCTCTGAACTGAGCGTCGCTGCCAAACCCGACGACGGCGGCCGCAACTCGGGCACCATCGCCGCCGTCGTGAACCTCGGCGGGCTGAGCCTCGGCCCGCTGATAGCAGGTGTGCTCGCTCAATACGTGACAGAGCCGCTGGTTGTTCCTTACGTCGTGTTTCTGGTGCTCCTGGTGATGGCGGGTCTGGCCGTGACCTTCGTGCCAGAGACGGTGGCGAAACAGGAGGTTCGGCCCGCCTACCGCCCTCAGCGCATCTCGTTGCCGGGCGCATCCCGCCCGGTGTTCTGGGCCGCCGCCATCGGCGCCTTCGCGTCGTTCGCCATTTTCGGCCTGTTCACCTCACTGGCGCCGTCGTTCATTGCCGGAAGCCTGCACGTCTCGAGCCGCCTGGTAGCCGGCGCCGCGGTTTTCGCGGTCGTGGGCGCTGCGGCGGTGGCGCAGGTGCTGGCGGTTCGGCTGAGCGGGCGCACGCAGGTGATACTGGCTGTGTGGCTGATGTCGGCCGGCATCGTCACTCTCGCAACAGGCGTTCTCCTCGTCAGCTTCTGGGCGTTTGTGCTCGGCGGCATCGCGGCCGGAGCGGGCGTGGGCATCTTGTTCCGTTCGGCTGTCGGCACGGCCGGGCGTCTCGCCGACCCGCAGCATCGAGGCGAGGTGCTCGCGGCCATGTTTTTGGTGGCCTACGCCGGGCTCGCGGTGCCGGCTCTGGCCATCGGGTTCGCCGTGACGTTCGCGCCCATCCAGTCGGTTCTCGTGGTGTTCAGTGCGCTGATTGTCGTTTTGGTACTGTTCTCAGGTCGCCGGATGCTCGCCCGATCGCTCTAGGCGCACACCGACCGTCAGTTCACCGGGGTAACAGGCGGAAGGAACATGCACGGCGAGAACGCTTGGTCTTGGATGTGATCCATCTGGATCGAAGGCGCCCATGGAACACCTTCGTTGGCGACACCATACGGATACATCGTCGAAGACTGATCGTTGACATGACCCAACCCCAGTACATGGCCGATTTCGTGACCGACGATGATCGGCGTCGCGTCAGCCTCGAAGACTGAAATCATTCCGGTGACCCAGCGCGAGACTCCAGTGCCAGGATCGACCGTAGATGAAGTCATCCCAGTCGAGGCTCCGACGTGTGCGCCATCGGCATCCGTCGTCGACGTAGTCGGGTAGAACGTGATTGTCGGCCCTGTCGGGCTGGCCGGGTCGTATGGCACGATCTGCTCGGGGTAGCGGAACGATGCATCCTGATAGCGCACAGCATTTGCGTATTGTTCGATGGTATTCAACACAACTACCCGTGTTGCGTCCGACACATCCGCGGAGAATGCGTACGTGATCTGGCTCGGCGCTCCGGCCGGTGCCGTGCTTGCCGGTGGCAACCAGCCCTGTCCTGTGGCCAGTTCGACACTCGTGTATGTCAGCGAACGCACTCGGCATCCATCACTCGAGCCTGTGGACTGCCGATTCAGTAGCGACTGCGATTTCACTTGGGCGAGTGCTAACTTCTCCGCGAGCTTCTGATCATCGGTGAGCGTGACGGCACCGTCGGCGACGTCTTTGAAAACCTTGATGATCGCATAGGGATCGACTTTCTTCAGGTCGAAGAAATCCGACACGTTGAACCCATATTTCGGCGCCTTCGGATCCTCCACCGTCTCATCGACCTTCAGGTAATCCGGGGCAGTACTGAAATACGAGGTCGTCGCCCACTCACCACTCAGACAGAACTGCGTCTCGATCACCGACGGATCATCTGTCGGCAGGGTGCGCGACTGCTGGGCTTTCGTGCACGCCTCCGCATTCGCGCTCAAAACACCACCCGGCGCCCCCAGGAACGTCAACGCACACACCGCCAAAGCGGCCATCCCCGCAGCCAGACGGCGTCTTCTTTTCGCACTGATCGAGATCATCAATCGCCCATCGTCTCTTAATACGGCGTCACTGGGGGAAGGAACATGCACCCGGAGAATGCCTGGTCTTGTAGACCATCCATGTCGAGAGAAGGAGTCCACGGAGAACCGTCGTGACCCAGTGAGGGGGCGACAGGGTACATCGTCGACGTCTGGTCGTCGGTATGGTTCAGACCCAGTACATGACCGATTTCATGCCCGACCGTCAGCGGTGTGTCACCGCCCTGCACTATGCCGACCCTGCCGCTCACCCATCGAAGCGGGCCCATCAGGAGATTGCCGGAGACAGATGTCGGAGTAGTTGTTCCGCCGAGCCTCAAACCGTCGCCGACGTCAGCAGCCGACTGAGGGAAGAAGGTTATCGTCGGGGGCCTCGTATCGCTTGGGTCATGCGGCACGATCTGTTCCGGATATTGGAACGACGCGTCTTGATACCGCACAGCGTTCGGATACTGCTCGAGCGCATTCAGTACTGTCACCTTCATGTCATCGGGAAAGCCTGCCGCGAATGCGTAGGTGATCTGACTTGGCTGCCCGACCGGAGCAGTGCTCACGGGCCCCAGCCAGCCATAGCCGAGTGTCAATTCCCCGCGGGAATAGGTCACCGAACGCATTCGGCAACCGTCGTTGAGACTCGTGTTCTGCCGGTTCAGCAAGGCCTGCGCCTTTTGCTGGGCGAGGTCGAGCTTCTCCTTCAACTTGTCCGCATCCGGCAGGGTAGTCGTGCCGTCGGCCAGGTCTTTGAAGACCTTGATGATCGCGAACGGATCCACCTTCTTCAGGTCGAAGAAATCCGACACGTTCAGCCCGTACTGCGGCGCTTTCGGATCTTCTACCGTCTCGTCGATCTTCAAGTAATCCGGCTTCGTACTGAAATACGACGTCGTCGTCCACTCACCACTCAAACAGAACTGCGTCTCGGAATACCCCGGACTATCCGTCGGCAACGTACGAGGCTGCTCGCCAGTAATGCACGCCTCCGCATTCGCGCTCAACACGCCACCCGGCACCCCCACAGACGTCAACGCGCACACCGCCAAAGCAGCGATCGCCAACGTGATAGTTCGCCTCAGCAGTGCTCGTTCTTTGCTCTTCATCTCATCCTACTTCGCACCGATGTGAATGGTCACGGTGGCGATACTCGAACGAACGCCGCCGTACGAGCCCGCCCCGACGACGATGTATTTGAACGACGTGTCGCCGACGTACCCGGCCTCGGGCACGAAGGTGAATGCGCCGGTTGAGATGTCCAGCGCCAGGCTGCCGTGGGCGGGAGCCGTCGCACCCTGCTGGATCGACCACGAATGGGGATCGGTTCCGGCGGGAACCCTGTCGTTAGCCAATAACCCGACGGGCGAATTCACGGTGAGCGCCTGACCCACGGTGATCGTGTAGGTGTCGTCGTTCACGGCGGGTGGGGCCGTGACGGTGACGGGGATGGTGACGGGAACGCTCGTGCGCCCATACCAGCCGAGTATCGTCAACGTCAGCGTGTCCGGACCGACGTAAGCGGTGTCCGGCGTGTAGTTGATGAGGCCCGATGCCCCATCGACAGAGACCGTGCCATGCGCTGCGGAGGAGAAGATCGGCACTGCCGCCCTGCACTGAGTCGCGAAGAGCGTGGTCGCGACTCCCGCAATCACCGGATCGATCGATGACGGGATGACACATGATGGCGGAGCGGGCCGCACGTCGATCGTCGATGTCACAGAGGCTTCGATGTCGTTGTTCATGGTTGCAACGACTGAGTTCGATTTCGATAGGTCGGTCTTGTCTTGTTTGAACTGCAACGAGAAAGCTGCCGTTCCGCCCGCAGTCAGCGACGCCGTCGTGTAGGTCAGTTGGTTTGGAGCGTCACTCTTGGCCCTGACCCACGAGGAGGGAACGCTGAGCTCCTTATCGAGGAGCAATCCGCCTGTATCGAAGGTGATCTCGGCCGAACCTGACGTCATGGCGGTCACGTAGACGTTGTCGACCGCGAGGCCTTCCTGCGCGACCCATCCGGTCGTCCACCCGCCAGACACGTTCGCCTGGGCTGGTGCAGCGTCGAGTTCGGGCAGCTTGTCGGGCCTGGTCTCATAGCTCACGGGTACCGCCGGGTTCTGCACGAGCGACGCCTGATTCGACGGGTTCATGTGCAGATGCGAGTTGAAGGTGTTCGACGCGACAGTGAACGTACGAACCGGTTCGGTGTGGCCATCCGGTTCGCCCCCATCGACGTAGATCGGCAGGTAGGTGTTCGCAAGATACAGCGGCGGACCGCTCTTCTGAATCTGGTCGACCCCTGCCATGCCGCGCAGATCGCCGGCCTGCGACGCGAACGCGACCAGGCTGCCGTCATCTGTGGTCGGAGTCTTTCCGTCGGCGATTGAGTCGCCGCCGCCGGTGCTCGAAGAGCGCACAAGCGCGTCGATATCGGTGTTGTTCATGTCTTGGTCGGTTCGTTTCACGCTGAGCGGTCGCACATCCTCCGGCAGGGCATCCGGTGTCAGCCGCACGTCGTACACGTCGAGCCCACTATTGTCGTCGGCGAATTTCTGGCAACCCTCGCAGGCTCCGGTAATTGCCAGCAGGGGCGACATCGATGTGACGATTGCGCTCGATCCGTCGGCAGAGAGGCTGATGCGAGTCGATGACACCTGGGGCTCGACCCAGCTGCGCGACCGTGTCGTCGACGGACTTCGGCCGGCCGAATCCGGAACGGTGGGCTGCGCCTGATCGACGAGCACTTCAGAGACCCGGTGCGTCACCCCGGCTCCCATGTTGCGCACGTAAGCGTCGGTCATGTGATTGGCCGATTTCTTGATGTCGGTCGCGCCGAGCAGATTCGTTGCGGCGGAGATGAACCCGACCTTGCTTCCGTCTGCTGACATCGTCGGCAGGTACGACGTGTCGTCGGCCTTCACCGCGCCCGAACTCGCATCGGAGACGCTCACCAACACGAGGTTGTCGTCTTGCGAATCCCAGCGGTAGACGAAGCTGCGAGGGCTCGTCGCGTCGGGCGCGTCGGCGTCGGTTTGTGCGATGCCGAGGTTCGTGGCGATCGAGTCGAACGCCACGTATCGGCCGTCAGCCGAGATCACCGCATCGTCACTCGGCGCATTGGCTGCTAAGGCCTTACCGCTCGTCACGTCGACGGTACTCGTCACATTTCTGATGTGACCGGATGCCCGCTCGTAGAGCTCGATCGTCTGTGTCGACGTCGATGCGGCACCCTGGTCGCTCATTCCCGCCTGCGACGAGCTGAAGACCACATGGCTACCGTCGGCCGACACCATCGGGTTGGTGTTATCGCCCGAGATCGGGTCGGGAACGATACCGGTGACCGGATCTGGGCCAAGCCCCTTCGGTGTCGATACGCGGGTGACGGTACCGGTCGACATGTCGACGAGTGCGATCTGAGCAGAGCCGCCGGGATGAGGATCGGTCGAGAACACGCCAGCGTCGGTCGTCTCGTAGGCGATCCAGGTGCCGTCATGTGAGACCGAGGCGTTGTACGACGCCCCCGGGGGCTGATCGCTGCGCACATCTTTCGACACCAGCACCAGCGATCCATCGGCTACGGTACGACGGTAAACGTGCCGGAGATCTCCGGCGGCGTCTGGTGTGAGTTTTTCGTCAGACTCGAACACCGTGTATCGCCCGTCGCCGGAATACGACTGAGCCATGCCCACGGCGGTGAGCGCAGGCCCGGTCGCCTCATAGACAGATTGGTCGTACCCGCCAGCCGGAACGGCCCCAGCGCTCATCAGGCCACCGGCAACTGCCGCAAACAGGCCCAGCGCCACGACCGGCACCACGCACGCGGCAACACTCTTCACCTTCATCGACAAGAAATCCTTCGCGTTCAACTGTGGGAACTCGAGACCCGATTGTGCTGTTTCCTCAATCGAGGCGGCGAACCGCGATGTGGTTCCACAGAAGGAGAGCGTGAAGCGCGCGATCTATTACGGCACTTTCCCGAATTGGCTGAATGCCCAGCAAACCCCGGTCATCCGCTTGGCCCTCGTGGTATTCAGTGCGCTGATTGTCGTTTTGGTACTGTTCTCAGGTCGCCGGATGCTCGCCCGATCGCTCTAGGCGCACAGCGACCCTCCCCACCCAAAGCCAGAGAGCCCACCCCGATGCCCCACGCCTTCGACGCCGTTCACATCACTGACACGGTTCATGTCATCGACGTCGGCGGAAGCCACGTCACCGCCGCACTGACCCGCGGCGGTGACGTCGTCGCCCGCTCCCAGCGCGACATCGACCCGCACGGCTCGGTCGACGACGTGGTCGGCGGCTGGGCCGCTGCCTGCCTCGA
>JAODBB010000010.1 GCA_025463745.1 Subtercola sp. | reverse complement strand
TCGTGATCTGAGTCGTCTGAACCGCCGAGGGGTCTGCGTCGAAGCCCAATTCGAGAGCCGCCTCAGAGATCTGGCGGGCCAGAGCGAGGTCACGCTCGCTGATATCGCCTATTTCGTGAGTGAAAAGGCGCACCGTCACCCCCGAATACCGCAGGTCGATGTCGGGGTGGTGATTCGCGGCATCCGCGAGCCTGCCGATGGCATCGACGAGACGGATGCCCGCGCTGAACGAGCCCGTCGCATACTGTGCTTTCACGCCGCCGAACAGCGCCCGCCACTCGTCGACGCCTTCGGCCGCGTGAAACTGCCGCGCTGAGATGCGTTCGACCATCTTCTCCTCCAGGGGGTTGACCCGATCCATCCAACACCCCCGATCCATCCACCCCCTCCCCGACCATCCAACACCTGCAATGCGCAGGACGCCAGGGTGGCCATCGTATTGCTGCGGCGAGGGCGCCCTCGGTTGCACCGGGCGGTGCGCTGCTGGCCGCACTATGCACCACGGGCCGATCGGCGTACCGTTTCACCATGACCAGCCGCTCGAAATACTCGCTCCGGTCGAAGAACTCCGTTCTGTCGATCGGTTCACGCAACTCCATTCTTTCGATCGGCAGCGCCGGGTCGTTCGGCTCGATCGGCAGCGTGGGCTCGTTCCTCTCCATCGGTGGGCTCGGAACCGCCCTCTCGGTATTCTCGGTATTCTCTTTTCTGAGTCTCGCTGCCGCATTCAGCTCACGATCGATCCTGTCGGCGTTCGCACACCGGTCCGGAGGTCGCCGAGGGTAGGTGATGTGGAGGAGAAGCCTGTGACCACTCCCCATCGGGGCTGGCTCTTCCCGACCATCCGCTCGTACAGCAGGGCGAGCCTGCAGGCCGATATTCTCGGTGGGCTGACCGCCTCGGCAGTCATTCTGCCCCAGGCGATGGCCTACGCGACGATCGCCGGACTGCCCGTTCAGATCGGCCTCTACACCTGCATGCTGCCGGCCGTCGTTTATGCGCTGCTCGGTGGTTCGCGTGCCCTCAACGTGTCGACCACCTCGACCATCGCCACTCTCACGGCCTCGTCGTTGCTCACCGCGTCGGCCGCCGCCGACGCGGCCGACCCGGTTCGTGACCTCGTCACCCTCACGCTGATCGTGGGGGTGCTGCTCGTACTCGCTCGGCTGTTCCGCCTCGGTTCCCTGGTCGAGAACGTGTCGGAGGCGACCCTCATCGGCATCCGCGCGGGCACCGGTCTCACCATCGCCGCCAGTCAGCTGCCGAAGCTGCTCGGCATCCCCGCACCTCCGTCGGGCACGGGCTTCTTCGAGACGCTGGGGTACAGCGTGGGGCATCTCGCCGACGCGAACGTCGCCACCGTTGTGCTCTCTGCCGCATCCATAACCCTGCTGCTGCTGATCGCACGGTTCTTCGCGCGAATTCCGGGCGCGCTCATCGTGGTGGTCTTCGGCATCGTGCTGATCGCTTTCACCGGGCTCGCGGATGCCGGGGTCGCGCAGATCGCACCGGTTCCGAGCGGGCTGCCGGGCATCCAGTTGCCTGACCTCATGGCCGTCGGTGCGCTTGTGCCCACCGCGATCGCCATCGCCATCATGGCCTTTCTCGAGTCGATTTCGGCCGGCCGCAGTGTACGCGCGAGCGGCGAGCCCGACATCGACGCTGACCAGGAACTGCTGGCGTTGGGTGCGGCGAGTCTTCTCTCGTCGTTCACCCAGGCGATGCCGGCCGGCGGTGGATTCTCGCAGGCCGCGGTTTCGCGTCAGGCCGGGGTGCGTACGCAGGTGGCGAGCCTCACTACGGCTCTTATCGCCGTGCTCGTCGCGTTGTTTCTGTCGCCGGTGCTCAGCGACCTGCCCCAGGCCGTGCTGGGTTCGCTGGTGATCGTGGCGGCGGTGGGCCTTGTCAAAGTGAGTGATTTCTCCCGGCTCGCTCGCATCAGCCCCGTTGAGGCCTGGCTGGCGCTCGCGACCGCCGTGGTTGCAGTGACAGCCGGCCTGCTGCCCGGAGTGATCGCCGGCGTGCTGATCACCCTGGTGCTGGTGTTGCGAGAACTCAACCAGCCGCAGGTGGCGCCGATCTTTCGGCGAGCCTCAGGCGCGTGGTCGATCGTGAGCCAGCCCGGCGACCTGGCCTCAGACCCGCGCGTGCTGATTCTGCATCTGACCTCTGGCCTCTACACAGCGAACATCAAACCCACGACGCGCGCCGTCATCGAGGCGGCGACGAAGCGCTCGCCGCCCGCCGAGACCGTGATCTTCGAGGTGGCCAGCCTGCCGCACCTCTCAGTGACTGTGCTCGACGGTCTGCGTGAGCTCTAGGCGGAGGTTGCGCAGACGGGCGGCACGCTCTACCTCGTGGGGTTGCCCGAACCGGCGGTGGATGCCGCACGCAACTCGACCTGGTTCGCTGACTTCGAGCGTGCCGGTCGCATCTTGCCAACCATCGATGCTGCCCTGACCGCCGTGGACCGCCGCGGTGGCGGTGGAGTATGAAGCCAGCAAATACGGCAGGTCAGCTCAACCCGTTCTGGTACGCGTAGATCACCAGCTGAACTCTGTCGCGCAGCTCGAGTTTGCCGAGGATACGGCTGACGTGGGTCTTCACGGTGGCGTCGCTGAGATGCAGTTCGGCGGCGATCTCGGCGTTGCTGAGGCCCGCCGCTACGAGGGCGAAGAGGTCGCGTTCGCGCGGAGTCAGCGACTCGAGCGCGTCGCCCGGCGTAGGGGCGCGGTGCCCAGCGAAGCGGCGCACGAGGTTCGCCGTTGCGCTCGGCGCCAGCACCGCGCTGCCGGAGTGAACCGTGCGTATCGCCGCCAGCAGAAACTCCGGATCGGTCGACTTGAGCAGAAACCCGCTCGCGCCCGCATCCACCGCCTGAAACGTCTTGTCGTCGAGGTCGAACGTTGTCAGCACGATGAACCGGGGCGGGTTCGCCTCGCGGGCCATGATCTGGGTGATGGCTTCGATTCCGCCTATTTTCGGCATTTCGAGATCCATCAGCACCAGATCGACCGGGTCAGTCGCACACAGCTCTACCGCTTCGGCACCGTTCGACGCCTCCCACACCACGCTCAGGTCGGGTTGCGAATTGATGACCATGGCGATGCCGGCCCGAAACAGGGGCTGGTCGTCGGTCAGGCCGATGCGGATGCCCGGGCTCATCGCGCACCCTCCGGCGCACCATAGGGCAGCCGGCCTTCGACGACGTATCCGCCGCCGGTGTGAGTGCGGCCGCTGTCAGCGCGCCCGCCGTCGGCGCGGGGCCCGGCGTGCACGGTACCGCCGAGCAGGCGCATGCGTTCGCGCATTCCGATCAAACCCTGGCCGAGCACAGCAGCGTCTCGGGCGTTCGCAGCAACACCCGAAACACCCGACAGACTCGACAGACCCGAGAGACCCGCCGGCTCCCCGGGCTCCGTCGTCAGCACCCGAAACAGCACCGCGTCACTGTACCAGTCGATAGTGATCACCACGTCGGTGCCTCGTCCGCCGTGTTTGATCGCGTTGGTGAGCGACTCCTGCAGCACGCGATACAGGGCAAGTTCGTGGGCGGCAGACATGCTGACCCGCTCGTGCGATTCGGTGAGCGAAACGGTGAGTCCAGCATCCCGAACACGGGCGAGCAGCAGCTCGAGGTCTGCCGCTCCCGGAGTCGCGCGTGTGCTGCCCGACGGTTCGCGCAACACCTGAAGCAACTCGTGCACGTCGTCGAGGGCAGATCGTGCCGTGCGGTTGATGGTCTCGAGGGCGGCCGTCTCGGCGTTCGGGTCGGTCAGCCTGGCGTATCGGGCGCCGTCGGATTGCGCGATGACGACAGCCAAAGCGTGCCCGACCAGATCGTGCATCTCACGGCTGAGCAGGGCTCGCTCACGTTCTTGCGTGAGAGTCGCTTCGGCGACGATGCGGTCGCGGTCGCGCTCCAGCCGGCTCGCGGCCGTTGCCCGCCGGTTGCGCACCAGCACGCCCAGCGCCCAGAACAGGGCGAGCGCCGCGGCGATGACTCCGCTGGCGATCACGAAATACACTCCGCGATAGAACGGATCGGTGGGTATCAGCGCGCCATCGCCGTAATGCGGTGTGAACAGAACGAGCCGGCCGCCGGCGAGGCCCCCGCCGACGATGCTCGATGCGAGACCGGCCCAGCGCACCGGGCGGCTCTCGGCGAGCCCGGTTGCGAACACGGTGCCCAGGATGAGCACATCGCCGAGGAGCAGCCCGTCGATTGTGAGGATCTGGATCAGCGCCCCGAGCCAGGCGATCGCCAGGCCGAGGCCGGGCATCCGGCGCCAGAAGATGATCGCGATGGCGAAGATGATGTCGATCAGAGCACCCGGCACGCCGTCGCGCACAAAATCTGCGGTGCCGAAGAGCACAAGCGCGATGGCGCCGGCCGCCACGTCGGTGACTCCCGGATGCTTCTCGAACCATGCCCACACAGGCGTCACTCTAGCTCGCGCGGACGGTTCAGGCCGCAGCTGGGGCGACAAGATCGGCCGTTCGGATGATGTCGGCGTACGCCATTGTGATGACAGCGGCGTTCAGCCTTCGAGCGCCGCTGCCCGGGTGCCGAGCGCCTGCAGGGCTCGATCGGCCGACCCGCCGAGGCCCCACTCGACTGCGAGCGCCTCGATCGTGGCGAGCTGCGCCGCAGACAGCGGTCGTATCCCGTCATCGATGTCGCCGGGATCAAGATCGCGCACCACAGAGACCACCTTCGGCGCCACCGCGAGGTAATCGGATGCCGCACTGATCTTCGTTCGCAACGACGCCGACATCGCGGCCGAACTGTCAGCCGCCGCCGCAACGATCGCTTCGATGCCACCGAAGTCACGCACGAGCGTGGCGGCGGTCTTGTCGCCGACGCCGGCCACACCGGGCAGCCCGTCGGAGGTGTCGCCGCGTAACACCGCGAAGTCGACGTACAGCTCGGGCCCGACCCCGTACTTCGATCGCACCACGTCACCCGTGACGAGTTCGAGCTTGCTCATGCCGCGCGCGGTGTAGACGACCCGCACGCCCGCATCGTCGTCGACCAGCTGAAAGAGGTCACGGTCGCCCGTGATGATGTCGACCGGCGTCGTGGCGCGGGTGGCGAGCGTGCCGATCACGTCGTCGGCTTCGTGGTCTGCGGCGCCGACGATCGGTATGCTGAAGGCCGTCAGCAGCTGTCTGATCAGCGGAATCTGCTGCACGAGCCCGGGCGGCGTCTCTTCGATGTCGACACCGCCGGGCACCTCTTCGGCCACACGGTGAGCCTTGTAACTCGGAATCAGTTCGGCCCGCCACATCGGCCGCCAGGCGTCATCCCAGCACGCGACGAGCGCCGTCGGTTCAAAATCGGTGACGAGCCGGGCGATCATGTCGAGCAGCCCCCGAGCGGCGTTCACCGGGGTGCCGTTCGGGGCCCGAACGGTGTCGGGCACTCCATAGAACGCACGAAAGTACAAAGACGCGGTGTCGAGCAGCATCAGTCGGCCAGCCATACCCCCGATCATCCCACAGCCCGCCCCGCCCCAGCCCGCCCTGCCCCAGCCCGCCCTGCTCGCTGCAGTGCGCAACGGCCGCCCTGTGTGGGAGGGCTCGAATGGTACCATTCTGGTATGGCCATGACGCTGCGCATTCCCGAAGGCCTCGATGACCAGCTCGATGAGTTGGCTGCGCGTGAGCACACGTCGAAACATTCCTTGCTCTTGCAGGGTGCTGAGCTGATCGTTCGGGCTCGTTCCCGTCGCGAAGACATCAACCGTGGCATCGATTTCGTCATGGAACACGATGCTGAGTTGTTGAAGCGCCTCGAAGACGCATGACCGAATACCTGAGCGTCGATGACGCGCTCCAGGTCGTTGAACAGTACGCCTTCCACATCCGAGACGCAGGGCTGCTGGCATCTGCTCTTTCGCGGCCGTCGGCATCGATGTTCGATGTGGATGCCTATCCATCCTTCGACCGAAAAGCCGCCGCCTTGCTCGAATCGCTGGCGCGCCACCGTGCCCTTGTCGACGGCAACAAGCGAACCGCCTGGACGCTGACGGTCTTGTTCTTGTGGATCAACGGCTGGCAGCACGACTTCACTGTCGACGACGCATTCGCTCTCGTGATCGGTGTAGCAGGAGGAACGATAGATCTCGACGACGCTGAAAGTGCGATCGCCGCCCACAGGGTGCTCAGGCCGGCATGATGACGATCGGCGCGAATGAGCAGAAGCTAGCGCGGAGTTTCTTCGGGTCATGTGGCGTCTGCTCTCGCGTGTGGGTTGCCGACGCGTCGCCTGGTGCAGGGTCTGGGTGTTTGGGTCCGGTCGATTTCGGGTGGTGGGATGATGTGGGGTGCTCCGTTGATCATGATGAGTTGCCACCTGCTGTGATGTAGGTGTCTGTGGTGGAAGGGGCAGACGAGTACGCCGAGGTCGGTGTCGGTACGCCCGGGGAGGTAGCCCACGTCTCGCCATTCCACGGTGTGATGACTTTCACACCAGGACGGTGGCCTATTACAGCCCGGCCAGACGCAGCCGCCGTCTCTGGCGGCCATCGCCCTGTTCTGTGCGGCGGTGAAGAGGCGTTTCGTTTTGCCGTGCTGCAGGATCCGGCCTTGATGCATCAGCGTGGTGATGATCTCGCCTTGGCAGATCAGCTGTTCCACCGTGCTGACCGGTACCGGCGAATCGAGGCCGTCGATCCAGCCGATCCCGCGCCCCGTAACGACGTCGTCGAGAGAAGCGTGGATGTTGATCGTCGGCCGGGCCCCGCACAGTTCGGGTATTCCGGGGAGGGCGGCGACGCGGTCGATGTAGGTCGTGAACCCGTCAGCGAGCAACTGCTCCCGCGTACGGGTGTCTGCCAGCACCGGGCTGACCTCCAGATCGTCG
>JAODBB010000246.1 GCA_025463745.1 Subtercola sp. | reverse complement strand
CCGTTCCTTCGGAGGCTTTTGCCTGGTTCGATGACTAGCCGGTGACAGATCAGATCTCGATCATCGCCGTGGCTCGCGAGACGACGTTCGCCCTCGGTTCGGCGGCCTCATGCTCTTCTGCTTCGGCAGCTTCGACTGCTTCGGCATCCTCTTCATCGGCGTCGGCAGGCCCCGCGTCCACAGCCCCTGCGCCGACTGCGCCAGCGGCTGCTGCCACTGCGCCGGCGTCGACTGCGACGAGTACGCCCGTCTCGAGTCTCAACGAGGCTCCGGCCTTCGACGAGGCCGCATCGGTGACGCGCGACCGCCGGCCTGACGTGGCGCAGCCTCGGTCTGCCGCATCCGCAGTCGCGTCACCTGGCAAGCGCAGGGTGCTGTCGCCGCGGCGGAGGCGCGCCACGACCCACCCGCAGGCTCGCAAGCGCACCATCGTCAATACGATCGTGATGATCGCGACGGCCGGGCTGGTGGCCACCGTGGCTCTTCCGGCGTACGCCTACTCCGACCTCGGTTCGCTGAGCAACTCGAACCTGTCGGCATCGGCTGAGATGGGCATCCAGAGCCTCACCGTGGCCGGCGGCAGCATTCAGGATGCTCCGCGCGACGGCTACACGAGCACCGGCGACATCGCGTCGATGGATTCGACCACCGGCACCACCGTTTCGCCCACGGTTCAGGCCCTCGCGGCCTCGCTGATGGCCGATGTGGCGTCGGGCAAGCTGGTCGGCTCGGTGCCGAACCACATTCCCGAGATTCAGAACCTGGCAAACGGGGTGGTCGTGCCGAACTGCGGTGTCGACTATCGCGTTCTACAGGCCATCAAGGTCGCGGTCGACAACTTCAGCAAGGTCGGCATCAGCGACATCAACCGCAAATGCACCGGCCAGATCGAGGGTGCCGGAACGGCCTCGGCGCACTACACCGACGGCGGCGGGCATGCCGTCGACTTCTACATTCTCAACGGACATGGGCTCACCGGAGCCGACTCCGATTCGCTGAAGCTGATCGCTCTGCTCGACCCGTTGGTTCCGCCGGGCAGTGGGCTCGGCCAAGCCGAGTGCCGCGGTTCGCTCTCGGTGACGAACTTCGCGCCGTTCGATGACACCTGTACGCACGACCACGTCGACTTTCTGAACGCGAAGGGCCTCGCTCTCAAGAGCGACTAGCCCTCGAAGGCGGCTAGCCCGCGCCGGCCGGCGTGTCAGCCGGCGCCACTCGACTTTCGGCGGAGCAGGGTAAACGTGGTGCTCTCTGCGTGCGCGCATCGGCTCTGCTCCGCCGAAAGTCGAGTGCGACAGATCGGCGCGACCGGCTCGATATGACCGATTCGGCGCGGGATGCTCGGTGTTGAGCAACTCCGCGCGCCGGGCCCCTCTGCGGTCCCAGGTCGTGTTGATGACGTGCGCGCCGGCCGCGCGGGCCGCTCGTTCGACCCGCACTTCATCAATACGACCTCGTCAGTGCAGGGCGCCTGGCACCGGTTGCGGACATTCGGTGTTGATGGCGCGCCAGTCGGCGTCTGACATGGTCTGACTGAGCGTCGCCAGTTCTGACGACGCCATCGCCGACCACGGCGCGCTGTCGTACTCGTCGAGAAACTGTTGCAGGCTCGGCGGCTCATCGACCGTGTAGCCGTGCTGTTGCAGGCAGGTTCGCTCGGCGAGTTCGGCCGCGTAGAGCAGGTGCTTCTGGTTGTCGTCGACCGGAAACTGCGCCGAGATCTGTGCGTTGCAGGCCCAGGTGTCTGTGAGATAGAGCTGGTACTGCTCCTTCGGAATGGTGTCGCTCGAGGCCTGGATGGCGCCGTCGTCGGTGAGCGTGACCTGCCAGCCGCGTGCGGTGATGCAGCGGTAGAGGGCGTCGGCCACGGGTGACTGGGTCAGAGCGGGCTGGGTCTGCCGAGCATCCGCAGCGCCCGGGTTCGTGCCCTCTGTGCTGCCTGCGCCTGAGCAGGCCGAGAGGAGAGCGGCGGCGGCGATCGCACCGACGAAGAGTGTCAGTGCGCGGGCGGAGAATGGTCGCGATTCCGCCCTGCTGGAGGAGTGCATAGGTGTTCTTCCTGTTCGATTCGACGCCTTCATCTGCTCGGGTTGTGGTCTAAAAGCTTGAGGCATATAGTGAGGATTCATCACCTACAGAATCTCACTGAAATGGCTTCAGGTCAACGTGATTCTGAGGTGTCGAAAGGATCAACAATGAAGGTCATAGCCTCATCGATCGCCGCCGCCGTGATGGCCGGCGGGCTGGTTCTCGCCAGCGCCATGGGAGCATCTGCGAATTCGACGAACATCGGTTCGCAGATCTGCGGGTTCGGCGGCCCGGCAGCCGCATCGACCGCCTATGTGAACGCCACGAGCGTGCATTACCACCAGGCGAACGGGGTGGCGTGGGCGAGTCAGACCTTCGGGTCGGGCTTTCACCGTTTCTCGTACGGCAACGGCGTGGTCACCATGCAGATCAGCTTCCCCAACGGCACCGAGACGGGTCACGCCTTCTCGTGCGCGAACGGTTCGTTCTAGCTGATGCCGAACGGTCCGTTCGAGACACTCGCCGAAACGCGTGCCGCAGTCGTGCGCGAAAGACTCCGCGGCTCTGACGCTCTCGTGTTGGCGTGCGCCGAAGCCGGGGTGCGGCTGGGGCGCTTCGACAAACGAGTCGTCGAAGAACTGGGCCAGCTCGAGAGTGAAACCGTGTGGGTTCTCGCCTCGATCATCCGTCGAGCGGGGGCCGTCGGGTCGTGAAACGACGAAAGTGGTACATGTTCGGGGTCGCTGCGCTGGTCGTAGTGGCTGCCGGCGCGGGGTGGGCCTTCACGGTCATCCTCTCGCCGGCACCCGGCGTGCCGAGCTCTGACGGCTACACGCTGGTCACTGCCGCCGAAGATGACGTGGGAGCTCACCTCACGCTGAACGTCGCGGCGTCATGGAACCTGTCGCCTGTCGGCACGAACGAGGCCGCCGGGGTGGTGACCACGGTCGACACGCAGAACGGGCAGCTCGTCGATGCCGGCGCGCGGCTGTATTCGGTGAATCTGCGCCCGGTGGTCGTGGCTCAGGGCGCCGTGCCGGCGTACCGTTCGCTCGCGGCCGGTGATTCCGGGGCCGATGTGGTGCAGCTGCAGGCGATGCTGAGTCAGCTGGGGTTCTACACGGGCGATGCGGATGGCACGGCAGGAGCTTCGACGGTGGCGGCGATCTCTCGGTGGCAGAAGTCATCGGGGCTCGATGAGACGGGTGAGGTCGGGCTGGGGGATGTGGTTTTCGTTCCAGCGCTGCCGGCCCGGCTCGCGCTGAAGACCGATGTGGTGCATCGCGGAGCGACGCTGGCGGGGGGTGAGGCGGTGGTGCAGTGGCTGGGGCAGTCGCCGGTCTTCACACTGCCGGTGAGTGAGGCGCAGTCTGGCCTGGTTCCGACGGGTACGCGGGTGGTGATCGACGACGGTGCGGGTGACAGCTGGCCGGCGGTGGCAGGTGGGCGAACCGAAACGGAGACGGGCACTGTGGTGATAGCGCTGGAGGTGGCGGGTGGGGCTGGGGCTTCTGGTTCCGCCGCGTCGATCTGTGGCGATCGGTGCGGCGTTGTTCCTGCCGACGGGCAGACGCTGTTCGCTTCGCGTGTAGTGACGGTCGAGACGGTGCACGGCACGGTCGTTCCCTCCGCTGCATTGCGAACCGATGCGGCAGAGCAACTGACGGTCGTCGATGCGAGCGGAGGGGTGCATCCCGTGCAGGTCTCGGCGCAATCGCAAGGGCTTTCGGTGGTGACGGGTGTCGACGTGGGGCTGTCGGTGCGTGTGCCGGTGGATGTCGCGGCCGGGCAGGGGCCTGCTCCTGCTGTGGGCTTTGGCTCTGGCTCCGGCTCCGGGTCCGGCTCTGGCTCTGGCTCTGGGTCTGGCTCTGGGTCTGGCTCGAATGGTGCGAGGGATTCGCCGGCAGACGGCACCAGCGAAGGGTCGGCGCAATGACGACAGACGAGATTGCCCGTGCGGCAATGGGCGCGAAGAGGGGAACCGCGACGGGAGCGGTCAGGCCCGTACTCGAGGGGCGAGATGTCTCGTTTCGCTATGACGCCGCGACGCCGGTGATCTCGCAGTGGAGCGCTCGGTTTCTGCCGGGCGAGATCGTCGCACTCACCGGGCCGTCGGGGCGAGGCAAATCGACGCTGTTGTATCTTCTCGGTTTGATGGTTCGGCCCACATCGGGGCAGATACTCGTCGACGGGCATCCGACTGCTGACCTCACCGATGCCGAGCGAGCACAGGTGCGGGCCACTCGGCTCGGCTTCGTCTTTCAGGATGCCGCGCTCGACCCCGCACGCAGCATCCTCGACAACGTGGTGGAGACGAGCCTCTATCGCGGGGTGGATCGTCGCGACTCGCTGCGGCACGCGCGTGCGCTGCTCGCGAGGTTCGGGGTGGAGCGGCGGGCGGAGTCACGCCCGGGGCAGATCTCGGGCGGACAAGCGCAGCGCATCGCCTTGTGTCGGGCGCTGATGAACGAGCCTCGGTTGGTGCTGGCGGATGAGCCGACGGGTAACCTCGACCGGGCATCCGCTGCCATCGTCATCGACGCCTTTCGCGAGCGGGCACGCACCGGCGCCGCGGTTATCATCGCCACCCACGATCTTGCGCTGGTGGCTCAGTGTGATCGACAGATCGAACTGTGAGGCGCCGATGAAGCACGCCTCAGGTCTTGCGGCCCAGCCTGCCCCGGTACGCCCCGATGGCGCTGCGGATTCCGGCGGGTGTGAGTACCCGGCACCCGCCGGAATCCGCAGCACTGTCGGGGCCGCTGAGGTCGATCGCGGGCGAGCTGCGAGTTCGGATGGGCGTGAGTGCCCTGCGGCCGCCGAAATTCGCGGGTCGATCAAACGGCGGTGGCGGCGGGAGGCGAAGAGGGCGCCGAGGCGAATGCGGATGCCGCTCGCCGTGCTCCGCGAGGCCGTGGCGGCGGCACGGGCAGCGCGGGTTGCCTCGATCCTCACGATGACGGTCGTGGCCGTGTTGTGCGCCGTCGTCGTGCTGACGACGGGGCGCACGGTGGGAGCCCAGAACGCCATCGTGTCGAGTATCGACAGTGTCGGAACCCGCTCGATCGTGGTGCGGGCTCCTGCTTCGGCGGGGCTTGACACCGGAGTTCTCTGGCGGCTCGCGAACGCGTCGCAGATCTCGTCGGTCGTCGCCTTCGGGGCCGCAGACGACGTCACGAACGCGGCCTTCGCCGGTGGTGAGCGGGTTTCGCTGCGGGCCGAGTATGTGGCTCAGCCTGAGCCGCTCCTCCATGCGCTTACTTCGAACTCGTCCGGGCGACCGGTGCTGGCCTCGCCTGCCGCGCAGCGCGCTCTCGGGCTCGCCGACGGGGTCGGGGCAGTTTCCTCCGTCGCGTCCGGAGCCACGTTCGACATCGACGGAGTGCTCGAGCTGCCCGACTCCCTGGCCTTCCTCGATCCCGTTGTCGCCGCTCCGGCATCGCCAGACCCCACAGCACCGCAGGCGGTCACGGTTCTCGTGGTCGTGGCGGCCTCGAGCGAACAGGTCGAGGCCGTGACCGCGCTGGTCGTGTCGATGCTGGGCGTTACGAATCCCGAGAAGGTCACCGTCACGACAAGCGCCCAGCTCGCCGCCCTGCGCGGCGCCGTGCAATCGCAGCTCGGAGCCTTCAGCCGCTCGCTCACCGCGCTGGTCTTCGCTGTCGGGGCCGTGTTGGTGGCCGCCATTCTCTTCGGCCTGGTGATGCTTCGCCGCAAAGACTTCGGCCGCCGGCGTGCGCTCGGCGCATCCCGGTCGCTGATCGTGGCTCTGCTTCTCACCCAGGTGGCGGTTCTCGGCTCCATCGGAGCAGTCGTCGGATGCCTCGGTTCAGGCGCCGTTCTGCTTGCACTCGGCGACCCGCTGCCCACGTTGTCGTTCGTGGCCGCCGCCGCGGTGCTGGCCATGCTGACGGCTGTCGCGGCATCCGGTGTGCCCGCCATCGTCGCCTCCACTCGCGACCCGCTTCGCGAGTTACGTGTGGCATGACTGAGAAGTCTCGCGCCGCTACGCCGCCGTCTCGTGGCGAGGTCGCTTAGGCTCGAAGCATGACCGCCACCCGCCTCGCCTTCGACGAGTGGTCACGCGCCGAAGCTCTGCACCACGAGAGAGCGGATGCTCTGACCGCCGGCTGGCGAGCACGCCGTCAAACGGGCGAGGCGCATCCGGTCGACGACTTTCTGTTCACGTACTACCCGTACAAGCCGTCGGTGTTGCGCCGCTGGCATCCCGGTGCGGGTGTCGCACTCGAGAATGCGGCTGGCCTCGAACGCGAACGGTACCGGTGGTATCGAACCGAACCAGACGGGGCCAGCGTCGTCGACACTGCGGGCCTGCTCGAGGCTCGAGGCTCGATGCTGGGGTTCGTTGAACGCCTGCTTTCGCGCACAGCCGCCCGGCCGGCGCAGTTCGGCTGCTTCGGGCTGCACGAATGGGCAATGGTGTACAAGGTGAAATCAGGCGGCGTGCGGCACGAGGCGCTTCCGTTGCGGCTGAGCCCTGACGAAACCGACCGCGTCGTCGAATCCAGCCACATCGTCTGCTCGCACTTCGATGCCTACCGATTCTTCACGCCCGAGGCCGTTGGCCGGAACGCGCTGACGCCCACGCGAGAGAATCAGGAATTCACCGAGCAGGCGGGCTGCCTGCACGCGGGAATGGATGTCTACAAGTGGGCCATCAAGCTCGGCCCGTTGGTGCCGGGCGAGGTTCTGCTCGACGCCTTCGAGCTCGCCAGCGACATCCGTCAGCTCGACATGCAGGCATCACCGTACGATGTGACCGCCTACGGTCTCGACCCGGTGCGAATCGAAACCCGCGAGGGCAAGTCGGAGTACGCCTCGCGGCAGCGCGGGTTCAGTGAACGGTCGAATGTGCTGCGCGGGCGCGTGCTCGCTGCGATAAGTGTGGCTCACGACGAGGCGGCGGAGTTGTCGGCCGCCGACGATTCGAGGGTGAGCGTGCTCAGCGACCGCGAAGGCGATCGACTTCACGACGCTCGCGTTTAGTGGGGCGCCCGGCACCACGGTCACGCGTCGCAACAACCGCGACCGTCTCCCGCGGAGGCGGCGGGGGAGTGAGGTCGAGAAAACACTCGGTGGCAACGGTCGCACCCACGCGTTTGACGACAAGTCTCTGAACCGAGACGATCCGGTCGAAACCGGCGCTCCGGATGCGTACCTCATCACCCACATGCAGCGTCGCCGCCGCCTTCACTCGTTCGCCGTTCACGCGAACATGCCCGGCGCGGCACGCCGTCGTGGCAGCTGACCGCGTCTTGAACAGACGCACCGCCCACGCCCAACTGTCGACGCGTGCACTCGAGAGCTCAGCCATGCATCACCTCGGCCCGCTCACGGTATGGGTCACGACCTGACGTGCTTTGGATTCTCGCATGATGGCACCTTATGACTCACGGCTCGCGGTTCACGACGTGCGGTGTGCCTCGGCTTCGGCGGCGAACTCGTCGAATTCGACATCGACTTCGCTCTGCAGGGCATTCGTGAACTCGGTGTCTGCGCTGTTCGTTTCGGCTTCGGAATCGCGCACACTGTCGGCCTGCGCGCCGTCTGGGCTAGCCGCCTCGGTGTTTGCGCTCTCGCCCTCCTCGCTTTCGCTCTCACCGGCCTCGATCTCTGCGGCGTCGATGTCTGCACCCTCGAGATCACCCTCGTCGTCGGCTCCGTACAGCGAGTTGAGAATCAGCACGGCGGCGTCGTTCGCCCCGATGGCGTAGTCGCTCGTCTCTGTTTCGTCGACGAGCTGAGCGGTTGCCACGTCTTCGATCTCGTCGAGAGTCGCCTGCGCCAGTTCGAGTTGGGTCGTGAGATCGAGCTGAGTCTCTTCGATGAATTCGACGAGCCGTGCATCCGGAGCGTTCGAATCGGTCCACTCGCCGACATCGGCCGTGCTGGCGAGCCCCGCAACGACCTGCTGCAGACGGCTGCGCCATTCGGAGCCCTCGGCGATGGCGCGGTCGCGTTGCGCGGTCAGCGCGGCCGCTTCGAGGCGAGCTTCTTTGAGCTGCACGGTGGTGACCTCGGCCGTGGAAACGGCTGCCGCGAGGGCGAGGCCCGCTGCCTCAGCGCGCCCACTGTGCATGCTCTCGAGCGACGCAACGGTGTCGATGTGTCGCGCCTCGGCGGCGGTGAGCTCGGTTGCGTGTGCTGCCGCGAGAGCCGCGAACTCTTCTTCGTGGCCGGTGGTGACGCTGCCGAGCGTCGTGCTGTGCTCGCCGGCGAGGCGGGCGACCGCTGCTTCGTGCTCCGCGGTCAGCTGGGCGATCTCGGCCTCGTGTGCGTTCCGCTGAGCCGAGGCGTCGGACTCGAGCTGTGCGTGCAGTTCGTCGAGCTGCGCCGTGTAGCTCGTGTGCAGACCCGAAACCTCTGTTTCGAGGCGTGCCGTGAGCGTCACGATCGCGGCGTCGGCAACGTGCAGGCGTTCGGTCGTATCGGCGAGGTCCGACTCCAGGCCTGCAGCTCGGGCCTGCAGCTCGGCGAGGCTCTGTGCGGCTTCTTCGTAGCGCGTCTGGGCGTCGAGCCTCGCCTTGTCGCGAGACTGCCGATCATCCATCACCAGCCCGAGGTGCGACCGGATGATCTCCAGCGGGTCACTCGCAGAATCGAGCTGCTCGATGCTGACGATAGCCGGCGGTACGAAGGCCGGCTTCGCGGTGGGGTCGATGAAGTGGTGGGTGAACAGTTCGTCGCTGACCGGACGGTAACGCGCCTGAAACTCGGGCGTGCCGAAGTTGACGGCCCAATCGATGAGCTTCACCGCGGTGCGGTCGCGCCGCGACAGCACGTAGCCGGTGTCGGCGGTCGTTGGCGGGGTGCCGGTATCTGCGGCGGTGCCGGCGGTCGGTTCGGAAGTGCCGTCTGCGTTGAGTGCGTCGGCGACTTCTGTCGCCTCGGCGGCGTCGGCAGAGGGTGCCACTGCGGCGTCGGCGGCGGGTTCGCCGATGTGCTCGTGTTCGGGGGTGGAGTCGTCAGTCATGGTGCTCCTCGTGGCTTCGATAAATCTGCGGGTGCGAGTTGTCGTCTGCCCATCAACCAGCCTAACCGCCCGAGCACATTCATCACATGGAGGGTGCAAACTTGACGAATGCGGTGGATTGTGGAGGAGGAGTCGAGCGACGAATAATGCTCAGGCGGCGTGAAGATGACTCCCAGATAACCCGAGAGTCCTACATAGCTTGTTCATAAGTTCTGGGCGTTATCTGGTCTTAGCCCACTTCGGGCCACCCCGAGAGGAAGAAATGGAAACCCCACAGCCCGCAGCAGACCAGCCGACGCCGGTTCAGCCGGTCGCCCCGCAGCAGCCCGAGGCCGTACAGGCCCCTGTTAGCCCGGTTGACAGTGCGCCGGTTCAGGCCCCCGTTACCCCGATTGACAGTTCGCCGGTTCAGCCGGTCGCCGCATTCACGGCACAGCCCCATGAGCAGGCTCAGCACGCTGCCCCCAACTACGCCGCTGCACCGTTCCCCGCTCCGCAGCAGGCCGGCACGCAGCCGGACGCGCCCCAGCACACCCACGCGAACCGCATTTGGCGGCCCCGCACGTTCCTCATTCTGGGAGCCGCCGCCGCGGCGCTTCTCGTCGGAGGCGCCAGCGTCGGCGCCACGATGGCCACCGGAATCCCGTTCGCCCTCGGCGCTCTGTCGTCGAAGAGCTCGGTCATCGACAGCGGCACCTCGCCCGGCACCACCAACGGCGGCTCCAGCAGCACCGGCAACGGGCTGGGCGGCGGATACAACTTCGGCAACGGCTCCGCGGGCAACGGCTCTGCGGGCGGTTCGACGGGCAATGGCTCCACCGGCAACGGCTTCGGCAACGGTTCGGGCTCGGGCTTCGGTTCCGGCCAGTCGGGCACCGGCACGGGCGCCTCCGCCGCAACCGCGGCGACGGATGCTCAGGGCGTCGGCGTCGTGCTGATCAACACAGAGCTGCAGTACCAGAACGCCGCAGCCGCAGGCACCGGCATCGTGCTCACCTCCGACGGCGAGATTCTCACGAACAACCATGTCGTGGAGGGTTCCACCAGCATCAGCGTCACGGTCGCATCCACAGGCAAGACGTACACGGCAACCGTCGTGGGTACCGACGCCACTGACGATGTCGCTGTCTTGCAGCTCAACGGGGCATCCGGTCTCACCCCCGCCAATCTCGACACGTCTGGCTCGGTCGCCGCAGGCGACGATGTCACCGGCGTCGGCAACGCGGGAGGAACCGGCACACTGTCGGCTGCCGCCGGCACGGTCGATGCGCTGAACCAATCGGTCACCACCCAGGCCGAGGGCAGCGCAGCGAGCGAAACGCTCGGCGGAATGATCCAGATCTCGGCTGACATCCAAGCCGGAGACTCGGGCGGCCCGCTGCTCGACTCCAACGGTGAAGTCGTCGGCATCGACACGGCCGCATCAAGCGGCAGTGCGAATGTGACGGGCTTTGCTATTCCGATCAACACCGCGCTCAGCATCTCCAAGCAGATTCTGGGCGGTAACGCGAGCGCCTCGATCACCCTCGGCCTTCCGGCCTTCTTGGGCATCGAGGTCGGCAGCGCTACCTCCGGGCTCGGCGTGCAGGGCGGCGCCACCGGTGGCACCGCGGCGGGCGCCTCGGTCGCGGGCGTCATCGACGGCACCCCGGCCGCATCCGCTGGGCTCGCTGCCGGCGACACGATCACCTCGGTGAACGGCAACGCCGTCGCCTCGGGCGACGCGTTGACCAGCACGCTCAAGTCGTTCAAGCCGGGCGACTCGGTGACGATCGGCTGGACCGACGCGGCCGGCGCAACCCACACGGCACAGGTGACCCTGATTCAGGGCCCCGCCGCGTAAGGCAACCCGCAGCACCCGACCAGCACCCGCATCACCGGATGGCAGCTACCGAAACGTCGGCAGCTGCCATCCGTGCGTTAATCGACCACCGCAGTACTAAGCACACTGCGAGGGGCCATCATCCTCGCCCAGACGCTGCGCTCCCGCGGGCTCCGCCGCCACCGCGTCAGGCCACCGCCCCGCTGCGCTACGCCATCAGTTCGTACGCGAGGCGAGCCCGGCGTTGATCGACTCGGTGAGCTCGGCGTCGACGAAGCGCGGCACGCCGTCGACGGCCCTGATCGGTGCCGCGTTTCGTACGCTCGACACCAGCCACGCGGCATCCGCTCGCTCGAGATCGGCCGGAGTCAGCCGCTCGTACGCTGTGTGGTAGCCGTTCAGCACCGCGATTTCGAAGATGCTCTCTTGCGTCGTGCCCGGCAGAATACCGAGTTCGGTCGCCGGCGTGACGAACCGGTCGTCGAGCTTCAGCACGACTGTCGACGTGGGGCCTTCGAGCAGGTAGCCGTCGGTGCTCGTGAAGATCACGTCGTCGGCACCGCGCCGGTGCGCCTCACGAACGGCGGCTCGGTTGATCGCGTACGACAGCGTCTTGGCGCCCTGAAGCAACCACGGCGAGGTCTGGGCGACCGTGCTGTGGTAGCCGCGGTCGAGCAGCACCACGGCGATTCCTTCAACACGTTCGGCCGTGAAGTCGGCGCTCGGCTGCATCCAAACCCAGCCGGTGGGAAGAGCCGAACCCTCGATTCCACGCGAGTACAGCAGCTTGATGAACGACTCTGCGACCTCATCGTGGCTGTCGATCGCCGCGAAGACGGCCTCGCGCCAGGCGGCGCGGTGCGGGCGCGGCAAGTCGAGCAGCGCGGCTGAACGGTCGAAGCGGGCCAGGTGGGCATCCAGTGCCTGCGGAATGCCGGCGAGCACCGTGATCGTCTCGAAGATTCCGTCACCTCGAGTGATGCCGAGGTCTAAGGCGTTCGCGACGGGTTCGCCGGGTTCGACCGCGTCGTAACCGGTCGAACGAGAGGGGTCGCGCAGAAGGAGGAGAACGGGTGTGGCCATGCTCACCATTATCGACGCGTCAGAGCTTGTCGACGGGATCATGCTGCTCGATCGTCACGAAGTCGATGAGTTGCTCCACGCGCCCGAGCAGCTCCGGCTCGAGATCGGTGTAGGTGCGCACCCGCCCGAGAATGCGCTGCCACGCGGCCGCGATGTCGGCCTGGTCGTCGTGCGGCCAGCCGAATGCCTCGCAGATGCCGTGCTTCCACTCCATCGAGCGCGGAATGACCGGCCACGTCGTGATGCCCAGCCGCTCGGGTTTCACGGCCTGCCACACGTCGATATACGGATGCCCGACGATGAGCACCGCGCCCGAGTACTTTCCCTTCATCACCTGCTCGGCTATTCGGGTCTCTTTCGATCCCGTCACCAAGTGGTCGACCAGCACGCCCACCCGCCGGGCATGCGTGGGCGAAAATTGCCGCAGCACGTCATCGAGGTGATCGACGCCTTCGAGGTATTCGACGACGATGCCTTCGGCACGCAGGTCGTCGCCCCACACCTTCTCGACGAGTTCGGCATCGTGGCGGCCTTCGACGAAGATTCTACTCGGCAGGGCGACGCGGGCACGGGCATCCGGAGCCTTCACCGAACCCGACGCGGTGCGCTTCGCCCCGCCGCTAGCCGCGCCGCCGGCCCCCGTGCCGCCGACCCCGCCCGAACCAGCGGCACCGACCGATTTCGCGCTCGGCGCCACCAGAATCACCGGCGCGCCCTCGAACAAGAACCCGCCGCCGAGCGGAAACGTGCGCCGCTTGCCGTGTCGGTCTTCGAGCTGCACGGTCTTGCCATCGACGAACGTCACCGAGCCGCAGAAGTCGGTGCCCACATCTTCGACGACGAGGTCGAGGGTCGCCTCGAGTTTCGGCGCGGTCTTGCGCACCGGGCGCCGGGAGAAGTCGGCGAGAACGTCAGAGCTGTAGCGGTCGAAAGTCACCAGGCCGACGTTACAGCGAGATGTCAGGCCGTTCGGGTTGCCGCACCGCGCCGCGGAAACCACGGAATAAGCGCCGAGGTTCGGGCCTGGTACTGCTCGTATTCGGGGTACTTCGACTTGGTGATGCTCTCGGTGAACACCGTCGAGCCGATGAACAGCGTGCTGAGCAGCACGGCGCCGAGAACGGTCCATTGCAGCACCGAGCCGGCGGCGATAGCACCGAAGAAGAACACCACCCACCATTGGGCCTGCTCGAAGAAGAAGTTCGGATGCCGCGACACCTGAAAGAGACCGGTCTGCAAGAAGCGGGGCCTGGGTTCCCGGCCGGCGGCCACCTCGGCCTTCTTGAACGCGTGAAATTTCCACTGCTGTTGATCGGCCGTCGTCTCGCCCACCAGAAAGGCGAGAAAGACCAGTGTCGCAATGACGTCGAGCACGCCGAAAGCGCGCTGCTGGTTGTTGTACATGGTGAACATCGGCAGTGTGATCAACAGCAGAATGATGTTCTGGTAGATGGTGATGAAGAAGAAATTGAAGACCTGAAACTGCCAGCCGGGCATCCGCGAGCGCAGAATCTGCCAGCGATAGTCTTCGCCACCCGGCTTGTAGCCGCCCTTGCGCGCGAAATTGAAGGTCAACCGGATGCCCCACAGTGTGATCAGCGCTGCGACGACGGTAAGGCGCGTATCGGACAGCCCAGCGGCGCCCGCGAAGATCCAGGCGTACACCACCGGAATCACCGACCAGATGCGGTCGACCCACGAATGCTCGTTCGTGATGAGAGATAACACCCAAACGACGAGGCAGACGGCCCCGAAAACGATCAGACACGTCGAAAGAGGGTTCATAGAAAAATCGTATCGTGAGAGTTGCCCAGAAGGCTGGTTTGCGGGCACACCGCATCGGCTACGCTGGGAGAAGTAAGGAGGTCTGGACAATGTCAGACGAGACCGGTGGATTGACGGAGAGCGGGCTGCACGCGCGCCCGTTCGACAGCCAACCCTCCGACGACACGACCCTGAACCTCACCGGCGAATTCGCCGCTCAGCTCGCGGCGCTCGAAGGCGGTGTGTCGAACGAAGAGCTCGACGCGATCGCCGCTCTGCCGTCTGGTTCGGCTCTGCTCATCGTGCGGCGCGGCCCGAATGCCGGCGCACGATTTCTGCTCGACACCATCACCACCACGGTGGGGCGCCACCCCGACGCCGACATTTTTCTCGACGACGTCACCGTTTCACGGCGGCACGCCGAGTTCGCCCGCGTGGGCAAGACCTTCATCGTTCGTGATCTGCGGTCGCTGAACGGCACCTACTTCGACGGTGTGCGAGTCGACGACGCGCTGCTCGCAGACGGCTCAGAGATTCAGGTCGGCAAGTTCCGGCTCACCTTCTACCCGTCACGTCACGACGTGGCGGCGAACGCGGAGATCTAGCGTGGTCGGGTCGACTCGGCTACTCGACACTGGGCGGGGAGAGACACCCTAGTGGCGGCGTCTTCAGCCCGTGCCCCACATTCTTCACCCTCCTCGGTGAGCAGCGCTGCTCGAGCGGATGCCGCACAGGCGCCATCGCGCCAGAACGCACATCTGCTGAGCATCGGTCAGGTTCTCTCGCTTCTGCAGCCAGAGTTCGCCGACGTCAGTCCGTCGAAGCTGCGCTTTCTCGAGGAACGCGGGCTTGTCAGCCCGGCACGCACACAATCGGGGTACCGCAAGTTCTCGCAGGGTGATGTGGAGCGGCTCCGGCTCGTTCTGGCGATGCAACGTGACTGCTACCTGCCGCTGAACGTCATCAAGCAGTACCTCTTCGATGTGGATGCGGGGCTCAACCCGGTCATGCCAGGGGCGAGCATCGCCGGTGCTCCCTCGATGCTGAACGGCGCCCGGCGGTATTCACGGGCCGACCTGCTGCGTGAAACCCGGGCTGGTGCGGCACTGCTCAACGATGCAGTCAGTGCGTCGTTGGTGGCGGCATCCGAAACCCATGGTGAAGAGGCCGTTGCCGTGCTGAAGTCACTCGTCGAGTTGCAGAAGGTGGGCATCGAACCCCGGCATCTACGCGGGTTTCGTGCTGCCGCAGACCGCGAGGTCGGGCTCATCGAGAGTGCTCTGGTGCCGGTCGTCCGGCGCAACAGCGTATCGAGCAGGGCTGCCGTGGCCGAGCGGGCCGGTGAGATCGCGGCGCAACTCGAAGTGGTGCGAACAAGCCTGATCCGGTCGGCGCTCGGACGGCTCGCACCGTAAAGTAGAGGGGTGTGCTGATACGTGAGACGATCAGCATTCGCGACACGCCGGGGGCACTTAGGCGAATGTCATTGCTCGCGGCAACACACCTCGCTACCGTGGGGAAGAGAAGTGAAATTTCGGCTGCGCGCCGAACCAGAAGGGCACACCGTATGAATGAGCATGTCCACGACGAGCAAGCTCGTTTCGACCAGGGCCTGCTCTTCACCGACGGTCTTCCCGAGCTCGATGTCGCTGCGGGGTACCGCGGTGCGGTCGCCGCTCGCGCCGCCGGCATCACCTATCGTCAGCTCGACTACTGGGCTCGCACCGGCCTCGTCGAACCCACCGTTCGCGGTGCTGCCGGCTCAGGGTCACAGCGGCTCTACGGTTTTCGCGACATCCTCGTTCTGAAGCTCGTGAAGCGCCTGCTCGACACCGGCATTTCGCTGCAGCAGATTCGCACCGCCATCGACCAGCTTCGCGAGTCGGGTGTCACCGATCTCGCGCAGACCACCCTCATGAGCGACGGTGCGAGTGTGTACCTCTGCACCTCGAACGACGAGGTCATCGACCTGGTCAGCCGCGGTCAGGGCGTGTTCGGCATCGCCGTGGGCAAAGTGCTGCGCGAGGTCGAGACCAGCCTGGTCGAACTCGGCACCGAAGTGGCCGACCCCATGGATGAACTGGCCGCCCGCCGCGCAGCCCGCACCGCCTGAGGCGCTGCGCAGCATCCTCTCACACAATCGCACCGGCGCGCGCCTGAGACGCTGCGCCCCCATCTGCACCGGCCTGCCCGCCGCCGCGACTCGACTTTCGTCGGAGCTGGGCGCATCCGTCCCCCATACGCGCGAGCGTTGGCTGGTCTCCGCCCGAAGTGGAGTGGCGATGGTTGGCCCAGGCGGCGAGTGTCGCGAACCGCACCCGCCCCTGCCCACTCGACTTACGTCGGAGCTGGGCGCATCCACCGCCCCAGAGGGCGGAGCATTGGCTGAGCTCCGACCGAAGTGGAGTGGCGGCGAGCGATATCGCGGCGGCCTCGGAGCCTAGGAGCTGGCCTTCGCTCCCGTCTCGGCGTAGTCGCCGAGACGGCCCGTGCGCATGACACGCTCGAGCAGCAGGTCGAAGTTGCGCGCCATCTCCTGGGCGCCCTCGCCGGGCCACACGTGCAGCGGCTTCGCGGCGCCCTGGGCCTGCTGCAGCGACGTGCGCTCGGGCAGCTGGGGCGAGAGCACCAGCGGGCCGAACATGTCGCGCAACTCTTTGATGCGAAACTGGTGCTCGAGCGACTGCGAACGCACCCGGTTCACGATGATGCCGAGTGGCTGGAGCCGGGGCGAGAGCCCACGGCGGATCTCTTCGATGGCGCGCAGCGCGCGGTCGGCAGCGGCCACAGAGAACAGGCCCGGTTCCGTGACGACGGTGACGCGGTCACTCGCGGCCCACGCCGTGCGCGTGAGCGCGTTCAATGAGGGGGCACAGTCGATCAGCACGAGGTCGTAGTCGGCCTCGACGGTGGCGAGAGCCTCTTCCAGCTTCCAGATGTCACGGATAGACGGGTGCGGCCCGTCGAAGTTCAGCGCCGACGGCGACCCGATGAGCACGTCGATTGTGCCGCCACGGTCTTTGGTCCAGCCGGAGGGAGCGATCGCAGCGCGCACGATCTTCTCTTTCGGTGAAGCCAGCACGTCGGCGACGTTGAGATGGCCGGCGACATTGATGTCCATTCCGGTCGAAACGTCAGACTGGGGGTCGAGGTCGACGACAAGCGTTCGCAGCCCCTTCGCGAAGGCTGCCGAAGCCAAACCGAGGGTCACGGTTGTCTTACCGACACCGCCCTTGAGTGAGCTAACGCTGAGTACATGCACAATCGTCTACGTTACCTTCACTAGGCTGAGAGAACCTAACTGTCGCCTGTGTGCTGCATGGATGCCGCACGACCATCAGAAGGACTCAATGTTCAAGAAGATTCTGGTAGCAAACCGCGGTGAAATCGCGATTCGAGCATTCCGGGCCGCCTACGAGCTCGGAGCGAAGACGGTCGCGGTCTTCCCGTACGAAGACCGCAACTCGATGCACCGCCTCAAAGCCGACGAGGCGTACCAGATCGGTGAGATCGGGCATCCGGTTCGTGCGTATCTCGATGTGAGCGAGATCATCCGAGTCGCGAGAGAATCCGGCGCCGACGCCATCTACCCGGGTTACGGCTTCTTGAGCGAGAACCCCGAGCTGGCGAAGGCCGCCGCCGAGAACGGCATCACGTTCATCGGGCCGGGTCAGCACGTGCTCGAAATGGCCGGCAACAAGGTCACCGCCAAAGAGCATGCGATCGCCGCGGGCGTGCCGGTGTTGCGCTCCACTCCGGCATCCAAAGACCTGGATGTTCTGCTCAAAGGTGCCGACGAGATCGGTTTCCCGTTGTTCGCCAAGGCCGTGGCCGGCGGCGGTGGCCGAGGGATGCGACGGGTCGAGACCCGCGAAGACCTGCAGAGCTCGCTCGAGGCCGCCATGCGCGAAGCCGACAGCGCGTTCGGCGACCCCACCATGTTTCTCGAGCAGGCCGTGCTGCGCCCGCGGCACATCGAGGTGCAGATTCTCGCCGACACGCACGGCACCACCCTGCACCTGTTCGAGCGGGATTGCTCGGTGCAGCGCCGCAATCAGAAGGTCATCGAGATCGCGCCGGCGCCGAACATCAGCGACGAGCTGCGTGATGCCTTGCACGCCGATGCCATCAAGTTCGCCAAGTCGATCGGCTACGTCAACGCAGGCACGGTCGAGTTCTTGGTCGACACCATCGGCGACCGCAAGGGCGAGCATGTCTTCATCGAGATGAACCCGCGCATCCAGGTGGAGCACACCGTGACCGAGGAGGTCACCGACGTCGACCTGGTGCAGTCGCAGATGCTCATCGCGTCGGGCTCGTCGCTGGCCGAACTCGGGCTCACCCAAGACACCATCGTGCTGCGCGGGGCCGCCCTGCAGTGCCGCATCACCACCGAAGACCCGAACGCCGGGTTCCGCCCCGACACGGGCAAGATCACCACGTACCGTTCGCCGGGCGGCGCCGGCATTCGCCTCGACGGCGGAACCGTGGCATCCGGAGCCCAGATCAGCCCGCACTTCGACTCGATGCTCGCGAAGCTCACCTGCCGCGGCCGTGACTTCGCCACCGCGGTGCGCCGGTCGA
>JAODBB010000221.1 GCA_025463745.1 Subtercola sp. | reverse complement strand
ATTCGCGAGGCCGGGCTTGGCGTTGGCCTCGTGGATGACCAGCGGCACCTTCGCGCGCCGAGCCGCCAGATACGCGGGTGCGGCGGCGTAGCCCCCGAACCCCACCACCACGTCGACGTGACGGTCGGCGATCAGCTTGGCGAGACCCGAGATCACCTTCGACAATCGGGGCGCGAAGGTCACGGCGGCCCGGTTCGGCCGGCGCGGAAACGGCAACTTGGGAATCGTGACGAGTTCGTAGCCGCGGGCGGGCACGAGCCGCGCTTCGAGGCCCGCAGCGGTACCGACGACGATGATCTCGGCGTCCGGCTCACGGCGCCGCAGTTCGTCGGCGGTCGCCAGTAGCGGATTGACGTGGCCCGCGGTTCCACCGCCGGCCAGAAGGTACGTGGTCACTGAGCGGCATTCCTGCCGCGGGCAGTGGTGCGCGCCGTTGTGGTGCGCCGAGTGGTGGTGCGTGCGGTGGTGCTGCGGGCCGTTGTGCTGGGCGGCGTTGTGCTGCGCGCAGCGGCGGCACGCTGACGCGGGTTCTGGCGCACAGGCAGCTGCCGATCATCCTCGACCTCGGGCTGCGGCGTGTTCGCCTGAGCACGCGCGATCGAGAGCACCACCCCGATGCCGATGAGTGTGGTGATGAGCGCCGAGCCTCCTGAAGAAATCAGCGGCAGGGGAACACCGAGCACCGGGATCACCCCCAGTACCACGGCAATGTTGACGAAGGCCTGGCTGAGAATCCACACCATCACCGAGCCGGCGACGACCTTCGAGAACAGATCGTGACTGGCGCGCACGATGCGCAGGAATGCGATGGCCAGTGCGACGAACAGGCCGATCACCACGAGGGCGCCGATGAGCCCGAGTTCTTCGCCGATGATCGCGAAGATGAAGTCGTTGTCGGCTGCCGGCAACCACGACCATTTGGCCTTCGAGTTGCCGAGCCCCACACCGAAGATGCCGCCGGCCGCGAGGGCGAACATGCCGTGCTGGGTCTGCCAGCACTCCCCCGACGTGTCGGTGCATTGTGAGCCGAGAAAGGTACCGATGCGCGCGGTGCGGCTGGCACTCGAGAAGGCGATCACCACGATGACCGAGGCGCCGATGATGAGCGGCAGCAGAATCATGCGCAGGCGCACACCCGCGAAGAACAGCGCGCCGAAGATGAGGCCGGCCATGATCATCACGGTTCCGAGGTCGCCGCCGAGCATCACGAGCAGCACAGCCCCGCCGGCTACCGGCACGATGGGTATGGCCAGGTGACCCCAGAGATGCAGGTAACGCTGTTTCTTGGCCAGAATCACGCCCAGCCAGATGACGAGCCCCACCTTGATGAGCTCGGAGGGCTGCATGTTGAACCCGCCGATGCCGATCCAGTTCAGGTTGCCACCGACCTCGATGCCGAGCGGGGTGTACAGCACCAGCAATTGCAGAATGACGCCGGCCGCCAGGGCGAGCCAGCCCCACCGCTTCCAGAATACGATCGGCAGCCGCGAGATGACGAGCATCAACGGGATGCCGATCAGCGCGAAGAGGCCCTGACGCCAGAAGATGCCGAAGAAACCCTGCCGGGCCGTGTACGAGTCGACCGACGACGACGACAGCACCATGACGAGCCCGAAGACGACCAAGAAGAGCGTGGTTCCGAGCAGCAGGTAGTAGTTGCTCGACTCCGACTCGAATGCGCGGCCGACCGAGATCCGCGCCGTGCGCACGCCCGTCGCGAGAGGCGCGGTACGTGTATCAGTCGCGCGTGGGGGGCGGCGCATCGTGTTGGTCAGCTGCCCCCACCTCCAAGATAATCGCGAACGGCCTGGGCGAACTTCGTGCCGCGGTCGGAATAGTCGACGAACTGATCCATCGACGCCGCCGCCGGAGCGAGCAGCACCACATCGCCCGATTCGGCGACAGACGCTGCCAACCGCACGACGGCCGACATGACCTCTTCAGTTTCGGTGCCGTCGACCTCGAACACGGGCACCCCGGGCGCGTGTCGCTGGAATGCGGTTCGCAAGTCGCTGCGATCAACGCCGATGAGAATCGCGGCGCGCATCCGGGATGCCCGTGCCTTCACGAGCGGATCGACATCCACCCCCTTCAGCAGCCCTCCGGCGACCCACACGACAGACTCGTAGGCGCCCAGCGACGCGTCTGCCGCGTGCGCATTCGTCGCCTTGGAGTCGTTGACCCAGCTCACCCCTCCGGATGCCGCGACGAGCTCGATTCGGTGATGGTCGAGTTCGAACCGCGCGAGTGTCTTTCTGACCGCCTCGATCGACACCCCGAAACTGCGGGCGAGCGCCGCAGCAGCGAGGATGTTCGCCACGATGTGTGGTGCGGCGAGCCCGCGAGCTGCGAGATCGGCGATCGTGGTGATCTCGAGCGCCGCGATGCGCCGCTCTTCGGTGAAAGCGCGATCGCAGAGAATGCCGTCGACCACGCCGAAATCGCTGAGACCCGGAACCCCGAGGCCGAACCCCACCGCCCGGCAGCCTTCGACGACCTCGGCGTTCTCGACCATCCTTATGGTACGGGCGTCTGACATGTTGTAGATGCAGGCCACTTTAGTGTTCGTGTACACGCGCGCCTTGGCGGCGATATACGCGTCGAGCGAACCATGCCAGTCGAGGTGGTCTTCGGCGATATTGAGACACACGGAGGCGTACGGCGACATGCTCGACGTGGAATGCAGTTGATAGCTCGACAGCTCGACGACGAGCACATCGAACCCCGCGGGATCGCGAATGGCGTCGAGAATCGGAATACCGATATTGCCGCACGGAGCCGCCCGAAACCCGCCGTCGACCAGCATGGTCGCCGCTAGCTGCACTGTAGTGGTTTTGCCGTTGGTACCCGTGACGGCAATCCATTCGGCGGGTGCACCCACCTTGTCGCGCAGCCGCCACGCCAGTTCTACGTCGCCCCAGACCGGTATGCCGTTCTCGCCCGCCCAGACGAGCACCGGATGGTCGGGGTGGAACCCGGGCGAGACGACCAGCAGCTCAGGGTTCAGTAGGGCGAGTTCGCGCGGCGGAGCATCCAGAACCTCGTCGAGCACCAGCGCCGCGCCGATCACCTCGATCAACCGCACTTGCGACTCTTCGGCGCGCTGAGCAACCACGAGCACCGAGGCACCCAGCTCGACCAGCGTGTCGGCCACCGAGAACCCGGTCTTGCCGAGCCCAAGTACGCCGACCCGCAGCCCCGACCAGTCGGAGTGCCAGCTGGTGAGCGCCGAAAGCCTGTCGGTCACGCCTGCAAGATCCATTCCAGATAGAACGCCCCGACGCCCGCGGCGACACAGAGTCCTGCGATGATCCAGAACCGCACCACGATCGTGACTTCGGCCCAGCCCTTCACCTCGAAATGGTGATGCAACGGGCTGGCTCGCCAGATGCGTTTACCGTGGGTGAGTCTGAAGTAGGTGAGCTGTACGACCACCTGACCGGCCACGATCACGAAGATGCCGCCGATCAGAACCAGCAGCAGCTCGGTGCGGCTTTCGATGGCGAGGGCGGCGAGGGCGCCACCGATGGCCAGCGAACCGGTGTCGCCGAGAAAGATCTTCGCGGGGTTCGTGTTCCACCACAGGAAGCCGATGAGCGCCCCGGCGATAGCCGCCGCGATGATCGCCAGGTCGAGCGGCTGTGCCACGTCGTAACACTTGAACGCCACGGCGGGGTCGAGCGTGGGGCTCTGGCACGACTGGTTCGACTGCCAGAACCCGATGATGACGTACGAACCGATGGCGAGGATTGCCGAGCCGGGGGCGAGGCCATCCAGCCCGTCGGTGAGGTTCACCGCGTTCGACGACGCCATCACAATGAGGATGATCCAGATCAGAAAGGCCACGAACCCGGCGACCAGCACCCAGCCAACGCCGCCCAAGAAGTCGAAGTTCAGGTCGCGAACGGCCGAGATGTGCGTCGACGCCGGCGTGAGGCCCGCCTTGTTCGGAAACTGGATGGCCAGCAGCGCGAACACGCCGCCGAACAGTATCTGCCCCGCGAGTTTCGCCTTCGGCCCGAGGCCGAGATTGCGTTTCTTCTGCGTCTTGATGAAGTCGTCGATGAAACCGACAAGACCCAGGCCAACCATCAAGAACAGTACGAGCAGCACCGAGATCGAGGGCGGGTTCTGGGTGATGAGCAAGGCCACGAAGTAGCCGAACAGCACCGCCAGAATGATGACGATGCCGCCCATCGTGGGTGTTCCGCGTTTCACCTGATGCGAGCTCGGCCCGTCGATGTTGATGTACTGGCCCCAGGCCAGACGCTTGAACAAACGAATGAAGACCGGCGTCATGAACAGGCTGAAGACCATCGACAGCCCACCCGCGGTTATCAGAGTGATCATGCGAACCGATCCCCCAGCCTGTCGCCGAGAAAGCGCAGACCGGCCGAGTTCGACGATTTCACCAGCACGACATCACCCGAGCGTAACTCGCTTTCGAGCACAGCATAAGCCTCGTCCGCCGTGTCGAAGAAGACTGACTCGCCGTCCCACGAGCCTTCATGGGTGGCGGCGAGGTGCAACGCACGTGCGCCTTCTCCCACGACGAAGATGCGTTCGATTCCGAGGCGCACGATGGTGCGGCCGATGCGATCGTGTTCTTCGAGCGAGAATTCGCCCAGCTCGCTCATCTCACCGAGAATCGCCACGCGCCGGATGCCCGTTCCCGAGATCTGCGCGAGAGTCTTCAACCCGGCGAGCATCGAATCGGGGCTCGCGTTGTAGGCGTCGTTGATGATCGTGACACCCTGTGTGCCGGGGAGCACTTCCATGCGCCAGCGCTCGGCACGAGTGACCGACTCCAGTGCGTCGACGATGTCTGGCAGAGGTACGTCGAGGGTGTGGGCGACTGCCGCCGCAGCGAGGGCGTTCATCACGTGGTGCTCGCCGAGCACGGCGAAGTTCACCGATTGTGATTGCCCGGTGGGCAGGGTCAGAGTGAAGGTCGTGCCGGTGGAGGTGGCGCGCAGATCGGATGCCCGAACATCCGCTCGACCGTCGAGACCGAACCACAGCACCCTTGCCCTGGTCTTCTCGGCCATGCCGGCCACGCGGAAGTCGTCGATGTTGAGCACGGCGACGTCGGTCGGCAGCAGGTCGATGACCATCTCTGTCTTCGTCTGCAGCGTCTTCTCGATGCCACCGAATTCGCCGGCGTGCGCCAGACCGACCATCAGCACCACGCCCACATCGGGGCGGGCCATGCGCACGAGGCGGGTGATCTCGCCGGGCTTCGAGGCGCCCATCTCGGCGACCAGGTATTTCGTGTCGGCTTCGAGCTTCAGCATGGTGAGCGGTGCGCCCACCTCGTTGTTGAACGAGTCGCGCGGCGCGATGGTCGGCCCCCGGCGTTCGAGGATCGTGCGCACGAGGTTCTTCGTGGTGGTCTTGCCGTTCGAGCCGGTGATGCCCACGACCTTCAGGAGGCCGAGCTCACGGATGCGGCGCACGACCTCGGTGGCCAGGTCGCCAAGGGCCTCGACCGAATTGGCGACAACGATCTGAGGAACCGGGAGCTCGGCGAGAACACGCTCGACGATCACCAGTTCAGCGCCGCTCTCGATTGCGGCCGGAACGTAGAGGTGCCCGTCGCTGAACTCCCCCGGCTTGGCCACGAAGATGCCGCCGGGCACGATCTCGCGGGAGTCGGTGTCGACGGTGCCGCTCACGATGGTCGACTCCGAGACGCCGTGCTGAACGGCGTGGTCGCCGAGTACCAACGTGCCGCCGATGATTCGGGCGACCTCGTCGAGTGTGAGGTCAAGCATCGATACAACCATGCATAGTTCTAAAGCCATCCAAATTCGTGCAGCGCGAGCCGCGCGTCGTCTCTGGCCGAATAGGGAAGGTGCTCCCCGTCGACCTCGTGGTAATTCTCATGACCCGGGCCGGCGTAGAGAATCGCGTCTCCGGCCGAGGCGAGGCTGAGCGCCTTTCGAAACGCCTCCCGCGGGTCGGCGACCTCGTACACCTCGCGGTCGGGCACCGCCGCCCGCGCCGCAGCGACGAGCACAGCGCGAATCGCGGCCGGGTCTTCGGTTCGCGGGTGAAAATCGGTGACGACCACGACGTCGGAGAGCCGCGCCGCGATCTGCCCCATCTCTTCACGCTTGCTCGGGTCGCGGTCGCCATCGGCGCCGAACAGCATGATGATGCGGCCGTCGATCACCCGGCGAAGGGAGTCGAGTGTGCTGGTGAAGGCGTCGGGGCTGTGACCGTAGTCGATGAACACGGCCGGCCCGCTGTTGTCGATGCGCTCGGCTCGGCCGGGAATGTAGACCTGAATGCCGCCGTCGCGGTCGAGAACCTGCTTGATGGTGCCGAGGTCGATGCCCGATTCGACCAGCATCACAATGGCCAGTGCAGCGTTCTCGGCCATGTGCCGCCCGAGTACCGGAATCGACGTGGTGACCGCTTGATCGTCGGGGCCGCTCACGATGAACCGGGTGTCGTCGATCGTCTCGCGCAGTATCGCGGCGTACCAATCGGCGGCCTGCCCCGGGTAGGTCGAGAGGGTCACAACCGGAATCGTCGCGGCTTTGGCCAGCTTCTTGCCCCAGTCGGCATCGGTGATGATGACCCCGCGCTTGGCGCGGTCGGGCCGGAACAGGGGCTCCTTCGCCTCGAAGTAGGCCTGCATGGTGTGGTAATCGTCGAGGTGGTCGTGCGTCAGGTTCGTGAAGCCCACCACGTCGAAGACGATGCCGTCGACCCGGTGCCGGGTGAGGGCCTGGGCCGACACCTCGATGATGACGGCCTGCGCGTCGGCCTCGTTCATGCGGGCCAGCATGCCGTGCACCTCGGTCGCCTCGGGTGTGGTCAGCGCGCTGATCATGGCCAGGTCGCCGATGCGGCGCTCTGCGGTGGTGCTGAGGCCCGCCAGAATGCCGAGCTGGCGAAGAATGGCTTCGACAATGTACGAGACGCTCGTCTTGCCGTTGGTTCCGGTCACGCCGAAGAGGGTGGGCGAGTTCTCTGCTGTGCCGTAGACCCAGGCCGAGAGGGCGCCGAGGGATGCCCGTGGGTCTGCAGTGACCAGCACGGGTAACCCGCTTCGGGCCGCCAGCGCCTCGCCCCGGGCATCCGTCACGATGGCGACAGCGCCCATCGCCTTGGCGTCGGCAGCGAACTGCGCGCCGTGGGCGTGCACACCGGCGAGCCCCACGTAGAGGTCGCCGGGCAGCACCGATTTCGACGACAACGTGATTCCGCTGAGAGTGAGCCCCTCGAGGGCCGCGACATCACTACTCACCGTGAGATCGAAACGAGAGACCAGGTCGGTCACGAGACGGGAGACAGGGTGCGAAGGCCGAAGAGTGTTCAGTTGACCTGTGCTCGTCACCTGGCTCCTTGGCTCGTTCGTTGCGGACTCAAAAGGTTCTAATAGCTCGTGGGGTACTCGACCGGCGGTGTGGTCGACGGCAGCACCCGGTACTTCTGCAATACCTGCGACATGATCTTCTGAAAGACCGGTGCCGCCGCTGAGCCGTCTTCAATGGTAACGGGCTTCATGAGGTTGACCGAAACGACGTACTGCGGAGCCTCGGCCGG
>JAODBB010000189.1 GCA_025463745.1 Subtercola sp. | reverse complement strand
GAGTTCGACGTCGATGTGGGCGCCGGGCTGCCACTCGGGCAGATCCGCACCATGAGGGTCGCGCAGTTCGATGGAGATGATTCCATCGGCCTCCTGGGTTCGCGCCGAGACGAAGAGAGCAGAATCGAGTTTTTCGAGCATCGTTACTGTGCCATCGTTACTGTGCCGTCGTTACTGTGCCGTCGCCGACGCCTCTGCGCGGGCGGCCTGCAAGAAGGGCGTGGCCCATACACGGTCGGGCGGTACCATCGAACTCTCGCTCGAGAGCTCGGCCAGAATGCGACGGTATTCCACGGTCATCCGATCGGTTCTCGTGTGCATCTCGGTCTGCACCTCGAGCGGAAACTCGGGGCGAATCTGCTCGAGCAGGGCACGGTCTTCGCTCTGGATGAGACGGTCGAGCGCCACGATGCCCGCCCTCTGCTCGTCGTCTGGGTCGTCGTTTCGCGCAATGAATTGGGTGAAGAGCGTGTGCGAGTCGTCGATGGGCGTCGCCACCTTCATCAGAACGTGCCGCAGACCGTTCTCGTATTCCATGACATCGCGAAAGACGAACGGCTGAATCAGCTCGGAGTTCGTCGTGCGCGTCGTGAAATCAGTCTGGATGCCCGTGCTCTTGCGCAGCGCCTCGGTCACTTTCGACTGGTAACTGACGCGCGATTTCAGGCTGTGCCCGTCGCGTTCGACCACCATGTTCTGCATCTTCGGCGCCGAAGAGTCGCCGATGGTGTTGCGGTGGGTCCACGAGAGATGCGACACGTCGAGCGCATTGTCGATGACACGGGGGGCCGACGCGTTCCACACCTCCATGATTTCGTGCAGCACGACGAACGCCGGGTCTTCGGCCTCTGGCAGTTCGGGAACGGATGCCCGTGGCATACCCGGGCAGATCCATACCATTCCGTACCGCTCCTCGATGAGCACAGCGAGAGCACGCGCACGCGGTGGAATCGGCTTGTCTTCGTCGTTCTGCGGAATGCGCGTGCACGCACCGTTGGTGTCGAACGACCAGCCGTGGTAGCCGCAGACGAGATCGCCGTTCTCGATCCAGCCCTGCGAAAGCCGCGAGCCGCGGTGCGGGCACTCGTCGAGTGCAGCGCCGATCAGGCCCTTGCGGCCGCGCCAGATGACGTAGTTGTCACCGAGCAGCCTGACGGGCACGGGGGTTTTGGCGACATCTGCCGTGTAGGCGACGGGATACCAATATTCCTTGAGGGCGGGCACTTGACTGACGAGCATCGGCGGAGCCTTTCGTGAGGAGGTGAACTATGAGGGTGAAAGAGGTAGAGAAGTAGGGAGAAAAAGAAGTAATGCGGTGCGTCAGAGCGGCAGGGCCACTGCCGACTCGAGTGCGGCCAAGGTCTGCACCCAGGTCTGCATGCCCGACTCGAACGATTCAGAAGGAACGATCGGAAAGACCACACAGCTGAACTCGGTTTCGGGCCGAATCGCGAAGGTCAGTTCGGAGGAGTGGGCGAGTCTCAGCACAGCGCCGGGCCCCGCCTGCTCCCCCGCGAGCAGCCATGCGACATCCGCCGCCGGCTGCATCACCACCTGGGCCCGAAGAAGAACACCCGAAGAGCTCATCGACCTGAGAATGGATGAACGGTCGGCAGACTCGTCGGCCGAACCCCACACCAGACCCTCGTGCAGCATCAGCGAGATCGTCGGAGTGCCGCCCATCCCGCGCGGCGCGCGGCCTTCGCCCAGTGCAGGGATGACCGCGCAGGCCCCGGAACGATCGAACGCCCAGCCGTGGTACCCGCACTCGAGCACCTCGCCAGCAGCACTGTCGGCGACGACCCCGGCGGAAAGAGGTACTCGCCGGTGCGGACACAGGTCTTTCAGAGCAGCGATCTCACCGTCGAGCGTGACCAGCGCCCAGGGGATGGAATGCAGGGTGACGGCAATCGGCTTGCGGCCCGCGTCGGCGAGTTCGGATTCCAGGGCGAGCGGCCACCAATGAGCCGGCGAATTCCAGTCCATCAGCGCCACCTGCTGGGCGCGGTCGCCGGAGCGGCGAACGATCGAGTCGGTCATACCAAGACCTCCTTCTGGTCGACAGCAGACTGGGCCGCCTCGCAGAGGTCGAGAAACTTCGAGAGACTGCGGCGCATCTCGATGCTCGCGCGGTCGGCGCGCGTGTGCAGTTCCGACTTCCACGAGAGCATGAGCCGGGCATCCGCCATCTTGTCGATGATGACCAGATCTTCGCTCAGCACCCGATCGGAGAAGTTGATCTGGTCGTCGAGGTCGGGGTCGGAGAGCGGCAACAGCACGAGCACGTAGGCCTTGGTCGAGTGCTTCGATTCGGGTTGGCAGATGAGGGTGGCCGCCGCTTGCGCCCCATCTTCAGGAAAGACCATCTGGAGGTGGGTGATGTACGGGGGCCAATAGGTATAGGTGGCGATGCGGCGCTGGCCGAGGCCGCCCGCTGAGTTGCGTCGGCCTTCTTGCAACACCGTGTCGTGAGTGAGCTGCACTCGGCCGTCTGTCGTGGCGATGGCGTACCCGTCGTCAGTGACGGGCCGAGAACGCCCGAACGACTGTCGATGCAGATAGGAGAAATGGGTGACGTCGAGAAAATTGTCGATCAGCACGCCGGCAGAAGCCACGGTCGAACGGGTCAGAACTCCCGAATGGTAGCCCTGATCGAACCATTCGAGAATCGGCGGCAGCTCGGCGACGGGTCGTTCTTGAGCGATCCAGACCAGGCCGTAGACCTCTTGCAGCCCCCAGGTCACGTCTCCGATGACCTCGATCGCAGAGAACGGCGCGTCTTCGAGCCCGTGCCCTGCGCGTGCAACGTCGCCGTGGCGCACCAGGGTGTATTCGTCGCCGTTGAGGTGTACGGCGAGCGGAGTCGACGTGACGTCGACCGAGCGAGCAACCGGATGCCACGCCCGCCTCAGCCGCGCGTCGTCGTTATCGAGAAGTATGTCTTCGCCGGGCTGCATCATCTGAACTCCTCACCCACTAAACACCTTTAGCATGTGAATACTACGTGCCTTTAGTATGGAGTGTACGAGCCGACTATTACAGCCGTGTTTCGATATGCTGAATGCGTTTACTATTGCCATCGAAGGGCGGGGCGGATCATTCCAGCAGCACCGACAGATCACAGCACAGCGACGCCCGCCACCGACCAGCAGGCAGAAGACCGGCTCCACGACGCAATTCGCAAGCATTCCGCCGGCAACAGCCTCGGTTACATGTTGTGGCACACCACCCTGAGGTGGCAGCGTCAGACCGACGCCGTTCTCGAACCGTTCAACTTGACGCATGCGCAATTCGCTCTGTTGAGCACCACGTGGTATCTCGGCCGGGGCGGGGAGCTGCCCAATCAACGACAGGTGGCGGAGCACGCTGGTATCGGGGAGGTGATGGCGTCGCAGGTCTTGCGTCTGCTCGAACGCAATGGAATGATCCTGCGCCAGACCAGTGCGACCGACGTTCGCGCCATGGCACTCAGCGTCACAGACCAGGGCCAGCATCTGGCCGAGCGGGCGGTCGCGGCCCTCGACGAGGCCGACTCGAGATTCTTCAACGAGGTTCCTGACCCCGAGGCCCTTCTCGACATGCTCCGAGTGCTCGCCGGCCGCACTGTGACAGGCGAGGCGCGAGAGCGGCGCTACTGAATCCGGCACCCCTCCAGGCCCGGGCCACACCCCCTTTACCGACCTGCCCCTCTCCCGTACCTCTACCGAAAGACGGCACCGCATGCTCCAGCGCGATCTCACCGGCCTGCCCAAAGCGCACCTGCACCTGCATTTCGAGGAGGGCATTCGGCAGGGCACGCTTGACGAATTCGCGCGCGAACTCGGGCGCCCCACTCCACGCATGAGCGGATTCACGACCTTCATAGAGTTCGACCACCTGGCCCAGGGCGCCGCCGAAGTGATGCGAACGCCGGCCCACCTGCAGCGCATGGTGCACGAGATCGCCGAAGACGCCGCCGCACAGGGGTGCGTGTGGATCGAACCCGCCGTATGGCTTCCGCTGCACCGCACGCACATCGGGCCAGACGAAGAGACGCTCGAGATTCTGGTCGACGCCGCGCGCCAGGCGACCGAGGCCACCGGCGTGGGCATCGGATTCTTGATCGCCTCGAACCGCAATGATCCGCCGAACAAAGCAATCGAGCAGGCGCGCATCGCCGCGCGCTGGGCCGGCCGCGGCGTGGTCGCCTTCGGCCTTCACAACGACGAGAGCAGGTTCCCGCCCGAACCGTTCGCCGGGGCCTTCGATGTCGCACGCGAAGCGGGGCTGATTCTCACCCCGCACGGAGGCGAGCTGGCCGGGCCCGACAGCGTGGCAGCGTGCATTGACGTGCTGCATGCCGACCGCATTCAGCACGGCATCAGAGCATCGGAAGACGAAGCGCTCATGGAGCGCCTGCGCGAGACCGGCACGTGCCTCGATGTGTGCCCGACATCGAACATCGTCTTGAAATCGGTGGCGAGCTTCGACGTTCATCCTCTGCCGGTGCTGCTTGCAGCCGGTGTTCCGGTGAGCATGAACGCCGACAATCCGGTGATGTTCGACTGCACCATCCTGAGCGAATACGAGTTGGCTCGAGACGTGCTCGGGGTTTCGGATGCTCAGCTCGCCACCATCGCGACCGACTCGGTTCGGGCATCCGGCGCCCCAGCCGACCTGAAGCAGAACGCCCTGGGCAAGATCGCCGAGTGGATCAAGCCCTGAGGGATCAAGCCTTGAGGGATCAAGCCCTGACGAAAGGCTTTCCCACACCCGCCGGGGCAGAAGTTCGCCCGACGAACGTCGCGAGCGCGACCAGGGCGAGAACATACGGCAGTGCGAGCAGCAGTTCGTGTGGAATGCCGATGCCCACGATCTGCGAGCGCAGGGCGAAGGCGTCGGCCAGCCCGAAGACGATACACGCCGCCAGGGCGGGCCACACCCGCCACTTGCCGAACACGAGGGCGGCGAGGGCGAGATACCCGCGGCCCTGGGTCATCGACGCTTGAAAGACATCGAGCGTGACGATCGAGAGGTAAGCCCCACCCAGCGCCGCGAACGCCCCCGAGGTCATGACCGCGATGAATCGCGTTCGAACCACCGCGATGCCTGCGGCGTCTGCCGACTCGGCCGACTCGCCGACGGCGCGGATGCGCAGACCTGCGTCGGTGCGGAACAGAACCCACCACACGACGATGGCGAGCACGAACGTTCCGTAGTCCATCGCCGTGAGACTCGAGAACAGCGGGCCGACCACGGGCAGATCGGAGAGGCCGGGAATCGTCATCGACGGAATCTTCGGCACGCTCGGCGAGGTGCCGTCGACGCCCCAGATGATGGGCACGAGCGCCGCAGTGATGCCGGCGCCGATCAGGTTGATCGCGGTGGATGCGACGACCTGATTACCGCGCAACGTCACGGTGAGAATCGCCAGAATCAGCCCGGAGAGCAGACCGGAGACGATCGCTCCGAGCAGGCCGAGCCACGGATTGCCGGTGATGAACGTCACCGCCACGGCAGCGAGCGCTCCCCCGAGCATCATGCCTTCGAGCCCGATGTTCATGACGCCGCTGCGCTCGCTCACCAGGCCGCCGAGCATCGGCAGGATGATCGGCACACCGAGGTGGATGGCACTGATGACGAGCGAGATGGTCAGAATATCCATCAGAGCACTTCCTTGTTGTCGAGGCCGGCCGAGATGAGGTCGTTGTCGCCGTTGATCGGGGGCGGCAAGACGGGCGCAGCCGCACGTCGCGCGGTTCGACCCGCCAGAACCGTTCGTTGCAGATGGTGCAGAAGCCGGAAGATGGCCGGTTGGGCAGCGACGAAGGCGACGACGAGCCCCGACACCACGCTCACCATTTCGCGGCTGATGCCGGCCACCGCCTGCAGCTGCACGGCCCCCGCATCGAGCGTGCCGAAGAACAAGGCCGCGGCCGCGATGCCGACGGGTGAGAGGGCGCCGAGAAGCGCCACAGCGATAGCGCTGTAGCCGTACCCCGGCGAGAAACCGTCGAAGTATCGCCCGTAGACACCGAGAACCTGCACCGCCCCGGCGAGGCCGGCGATCGCGCCCGAGCCCAGCATCGCCGTGATCATGGTGCGCGGCAGCGAGATTCCGGTAGCGGCGGCGGCCTGGGGGTTGGCGCCCATCAACCGCAGCCGGAATCCGGCGGGTGTTCGATAGAGCACCCACATCAAGATGACGATGACCGCGATGGCGATGAACAGGCCGGCGTGGAGGCGGGTGCCTGGCGTGATCACGGGGAGCTGGGCATCCAGAGGCACCTTCTCGGTTGCAGAAGGCTGTGTCTTCGCCGCGAACGGCCCGCCAGTGGTCACCGCGAACGTCGAGATGTTGATCGCGATGTAGTTCATCATGATGGTCGTCACCACTTCGTGCACGCCGCGATAGGCCTTGAGCAACGCCGGAATGAGGGCCCAGAGGGCTCCCGCGATCATTCCGCTGGCGAGAGACGCGAGCAGCAGGAGCGACCCGGGCAGATGCTGCGTCGCGCCGACGATTCCTGCGGCGAGAGCGCCGATGATGAGCTGACCTTCTACGCCGATGTTGAAGATGCCGCCGTGAAAGGCCAGCGCCACGGCGAGGCCGGTGATCAGCAGCGGGATGGTCTGCACAAAGGTCTCTGCGACCGCCTGCGGGCTGCCCCAACTGCCCCCGATGAGGGCCTGAAGGGCGACCTGCGCGTTGGACCCCGACAGGTAGACGATCGGCAGAGCCGCTATGAGAGCGACCGCGATCGTGACGGCGAACGACACGATCTTGGCCGTGACAGATCTCGACGTGCCGCCGAGGGAGGCGAGGAAGGTGCCGAAGCCGGTGCCGCCACGACCGCCGGCCGAGAGCCGCGAGGGAACGGCGAGTTGCGCACGCAGTTCGTTGTCGAGACGCGAACGGCGCGGTGGAGACTGTGTGCTGGTCATACCGGCTCCTTGCTGGCCGCGCCCGACATCCACTGGCCGATCTGCGTGGCATCGGCGGTGGCGATCGGCGACTCGCCCACGATTCTTCCGCCGCGAATCACAGCGATACGATCGGCGACCGTGAAGACTTCGGTGAGATCAAGACTGAGCAGCAGAACGGCCGAGCCTCGGTCTCGCAAGGCGAGCAGCGCCTCATGCACGGCTGTGGTCGACGCGATGTCGAGGCCTCGGGTGGGCTGGGCGGCGATCATCAGGCGAGGTGCCCTGGCCAGCTCGCGCGCAACCACGAGTTTCTGCTGATTTCCGCCCGAGAGCGACTCGATGAGCGCGTCGGGGGAGGAGGCCCGCACGTTTTGACGGGCGACCAAGAGGGCAGCGAAGCGCGAGCGCAGCCGGCGGGAGAGCCAGAACGGAGTGGGCGCGAAAGGTGCACCGTCGATGAATCCGAAGCTCGCGTTGTCGGTGAGCGACATCGAATCGGCGATGGCCGACGCATGACGATCTTCGGCGATGTGCGCGAGACCTTTGTCGAAGCGTTGTTTCGTAGAGAGAGCGGTGATATCGGTACCGTCGAGCTCGACCGCGCCCGAGATGCGCTTGCGCTGCCCGATCAAGAGCTCGACAAGTTCGCTCTGGCCGTTGCCCTCGACCCCGACGATGGCGAGGATCTCGCCGCCATTGACCGTGAGATCAAGCCCGTCGATGCGCTTGCCATCGCTGAGCTCGCGAATCGAGAGCACCGGCGGCAGGTCGCGCGGCGCACGCTGCGAAACCACCGGTCGCTCTCGGCCGATCATCAGCTGCACCAGATCGGCTTCCATCGCGGCGCGCTGCCCACCTGGCCGGCGAGCGGCGAGGGCGATCTCACGGTCTCCGACCACGGCACCGTCACGCAAGACCGTCACCCGGTCGCAGAGCCTCATCACCTCGGGCAGCTTGTGGCTGATCAGGATGACCGTGGTGCCCTCACGCCGCAAACGCTCGAGCACCTCGTAGAGTTCTTCGGCTTCTGGCGGTGAAAGGGCCGCTGTCGGCTCGTCGAGAACGAGAGTCGTCGCACCGCCCCAGAGTGCCTTCAGAATTTCGACCTTCTGCCGGGCTCCCACCGAGAGGTCGTGGCAGAGCGCGAACGGATCGATACCGAAACCGAAGCGATCAGAGAGCTCGCGGGTACGCTGCGCGGCTGCCTTGAGATCGAGCCTTTTCACCCATCGACCGCCGAAGCTCTGCGATCCCCGGCCCAGAATGAGGTTCTCTGCCACGGTGAAAGTGCCGATCAGACTGAAGTGCTGCTGAACCATGCCGATTCCGTGTTCGAGGGCGTCAGCCGACGACCGAAACGCCGCCGGCTGACCGTTGACCTCGAGCAGACCGGAATCGGGGCTCACCATGCCGAACAGAATTTTCATCAGCGTCGACTTCCCGGCGCCGTTCTCGCCGAGCAGTCCGTGAATCGATGCTTCTTCGACGGTGAGCGAGATGTCTTTGTTCGCCCACACATCGCCGTAGCTCTTGGAGATGTCGACGAGTCGAACCGCAGCAGATCTCATGGGATGCTCTCTGTTGGTCAATCAGTGGGAGTCAGCCTGCGAGTTTCACAGGGTGCCGGGTTTGAACGTCTTCAGTTCGTCGGGAGTCGCCGGCGGCACGAGTGTGCCGGCCTTGATCGCCGCCGTTGCCGCGGTGACCTTGGTCATGATCGACGACGGGATGGTCGAGATGTTGTCTTGGCAGAGACCGACCCCGTTGTCTGCGAGACCGAGCACGGTCGAACCGCCCTTGAACGTTCCGTTCGCAGCAGCGGTGTTCTCATTGAGCACGGAGCCCTGCACGTCTTTCACGGCGGAGGTGAGGAAGTTGTCGGGTGCCAGCGACTCCTTGCAGGTGTCGGTGCTCACCACCCAGTGGTTGGCACCGAGGCTCTTGGCGGCGTCGAACGTTCCGAGACCAGCGGCGCCCGCGACATCCATCACGATGTCGGCACCCTGGTCGTAGAAGCCGGTCGCAAGTTCTTTGGCCTTCGCGGAGTCGGCGAAGTCACCGACATACGCTGCCGTCACTTTGGCCGAAGGATTGACCTCCTGGATGCCGGCAGCGAACCCCGAGTAGAACCGGTCGACCGAGGGAATCTCGATACCGCCGACGAACCCGATGTTGTTCGTCTTCGTGGTGAGGCCGGCCACGATTCCCGCGAGAAACGAGGCTTCCTGCTCCTTGAACGTGATGCTGGCCACGTTCGGCACCGGGTTGCCGGCACTGTCGGCTGCGATCGAGTCGATCAGGGTGAACTTCGCATTCGGGTTTGCCTGGGCGATCTGCACCATGGCATCTGTCAGCAGGAATCCGACGCCGGTTGTGACGGTCGCGCCGCCGGTCACCGCCTGCTGCAGATTGGTCACGTATTGCGACTGGTCGGTCGACTGCAGAATCTGCTCGGTACCGCCGAGCTTGGTGACGCTGTCATCGATGCCTGCCTTGGCCAGGTCATTGAAGCCCTTGTCGCCCAAGCCGGCCTGGTCGGTGACCATGGCCCAGACGGGGGCGCCTGCTGCCGCGGTGGAAGCGGCTGATGCGCCGCCGGAGGAGCAGGCAGCGAGGCCGGCGACTGCAGCGATGCTGAGGGTGAGAGTGGCGACTTTCTTGGCGTTACGAGCGAGGGTGCGTTTCGTGATCACGAGAACTCCTTGTTTGCGGGTGTGTGAAGGGAGTGCAGTTACAGAACGATGTGCCGCGGATGCAGCGCACCGGTGTTCGTGGTGCCGGTGGTGCTTGTGGTGCTCCATCGGTGCGAGCGGATCATTGGCCCGCCCAACCGGTGTAGGCGCTGAGCTTCGACCCCTGTCGAGGCTCGAGCGCTCGTTCTAGTGCCGCCGCCACTGCCGTGGCAGGGTCGGCAGCATAGCTCAGCGGAACGACGTGGCGGTCGTCCATCCAGATTCCTTCGTCGATAGACGAGCGCAGCCGATCGGCCCAGCCGGTGCTGCCCTCGACGACGACGACGGGCACGCCTGAGTCGTAAGCGATAGTCACTTCGTTCAGTGTGCCCACACCGCCGCCGATCATGACCAGGCTGTCGCAGCACCGGGCAGTGAGGATGTTGCGGATGGTGCCCATGCCCGTGGGGAAGGCGATGGTGACGAACGGATTCGCCTTTTCGGTGTCGGCGTAGGGCAGAAAACCAATGCTGAGGCCGCCGGCCTCGAACGCGCCGCGGCTCGAAGCCTCCATCACACCGCCGGTGCCGCCGGTGACCAGAACGGCACCAGCCTCGGCGATTCCTTTGCCCACGGCGTACGCGGTGTCGAGAACGTGGGGCGGCAGGGTTTCGCCCTCGCGCCAACTGCGCCCGATCACTCCGATTTTCAGCATGAGAATACAGCCCGTTCATAGTCGTCGATGGAGCCGGAGAGTCGTGTGGTCTTGCCGAGAATCGACCGAGCCCGAGCGAGGGTGCGTTCGGGCTCGATATCGATGAGCGTCAGCGGGTTCTCTGTGGCGACGGCGAACGACGCCGCGGCAGAGCCGAGCGCCGCAGCCTCGACCAGATCGCCGGTCGACGCCATGCCCACCAGAAATCCTCCGCAGAAGGTGTCGCCGGCACCGGTCGGATCGATCGGCAGGTCAGAGAAGGCCGGCACATGCCACACCGAGTCACCGTCGAGAACGAACGATCCCGAGCCGCCGGCCTTGACGATGAGCTCCCGCGAGCCTGCCGCACGGAGCTCGGCGACGCTGTCGCTGGTCGACTGGTCTGGCGCGATCACGTCGAAATCCGAGGTGCTCGGCAGAAAGACCGTGATCGACGGAAGCGTCGGAGACAGCCGCCCGAAGGGGTCGCCGATCAGGTCGGAGCGGGCGGGGCAATCGGTGTGCAGCCTTCCGCGCGCCCGAGCGAGCCGCTCGACCACGCTGCGGTGCCGCACGAGCGGCAGGAGGGGAAGGTGCCAGAAGTCCACCTCGTCGAGCCACGACTCGGGAATGTCGTGGCCTTCGGGCGAGCCGAGACGCAGAATCTCGGGTGTCTTCGTGGTGTCGATGAATTCGGCCTGAGCCGCCGCCGGCAGCCCCGCGATCATCTCCGTCGGCACGGGCTGAATCCGCCCGCCGTCGGGCAGATGCGCGAAGGTGACCCGAACCGGATGCTCGCGTTCGAGCTGCACGACAGCCGTCGTATCGACGCCCGCCGCAGAAAGCGTTTCGAGAACATGTGCCGGGTAGTCGGTTCCGACCATCGACAGAATGCGCGGAGCGTTGCCCGAGATGGTCGCGCCGAGCGAAGACCACACAGCATTTCCGCCGACCTTGCCCAAGACATGGCGACCGTCTTGAGCCACGATGCTGTCGATGCTCAGAGCGCCTACGATGGCGAGAACGGCGCTCATCGCGTACCCGCCTGACCGGTGATGAAGGAGAAATCGTGGAACATGTTTTCCATCATTGTTCATTGTTTAGCAATGCACCGAACTGAGACGTGTTTGTTTACACGGCCGTTACATTGGTAATCTGATCGACACGAGCTCCCCACCCCGGCGCGTTAGACAATGAGTGCTGAAGACGAGAAGGGCCCAGTGACAGGCGACTCTCTCCCCACAATGAAACCGGTGCGTGATCGTCGACCGCTCTCTGTTCAGGTCTACGACAGGCTGGTCGAGGCACTGCTGAAGTATGGTCGTGTCGGCGACAGCATTCCGCCGGAGGTAGAACTCTCGGCCGACCTCGGCGTGAGCAGAACCGTGTTGCGCGAGGCACTGCGCCTGCTCGAAGAAGACGGCGTGATCGAACGCGGCGCAGACCCCCGGCGCCGACAACTGGCGAAGCCCTCGTCGCGGCCGCCGACGTTCAACGCCCCACTGGAAGACATGCTTCAGGCGACCGCTCCGCTGCGCGTAGAGATCATTCGAACCGAGCCGGTAGCCATCACCAACTGGAGCCGGGTGCTGCTCGAGTTGGGCGACAGCGACAAGATGCTGCTCTGCCGCGAGAGTCTGTTCTACCTCGGCGATGAGCCCGTCGCCTCGGCGATCGAACTGGTGCCCGCCGCCGAGGGGAACATCCCGGTGCATCTGGCCGACCACTCCGCCGAACCCGAGGGGGTCGGCCAGACTCTGCTCGCTGCACTCGGGCCGCAATTCCGATCCAAGTGCATCCCGACGTTGTGGCGGTTGGCGCCTGGGTCGTCATCAGGCTCGCGCACGGGGTTCAATCTGGTTCCCCGCGGCCACCAGACCAGCCTGACGACGGTGTTGAGCAGGCAAGGCAAACCCGTGTTCCTCGCCAAGTACCTGATCCGGCTCGACTCGGTCGTGCTCGCGGTGGGCGAAAACCCCTCGGGTGCCGATTCGCTCACGCTCGACGCGCTTTAGGGCCGGCCGAAAGAGGCCGCCCTTCAGAGCTACGCCGACGAAGTTGCGCTGAGGCCTCGTCAGTGACCTCGAGCGCCGCCGATCATCCGCCGATCAGCTCGGGCCGACGCCGTTCGCCGACCAGGAGTCCGCGGGGAGTCGTGCCCGCATTTCGCGGGTCGACGTCGACGCCCGGCGCGACGATGGCATCGACCTGGTCGAGTGTTGCGGTTGACAACTGAACGTCGACGGCTGCAAGAAGCTCGGTCAATTGGGCATCGGTGCGCGGCCCGACGAGGGTCGCTGAGATCGCCGGATGCGCCAGAGTGAAGGCCAGCCCCAGCTGAGTGAGCGTCAGGCCGGCGTCGGCGGCGACGGCACTGAGCCGATCGACGAGCGCGAGCTTGGTCTCATCGTCTGCTCTGACGAACGGGTTTCCCGAGGCAGCACGGGAATCGGCAGGAACCTCCTGCCCGACGCGGTACTTGCCCGTGAGCCAGCCGCCGTTCAGAGGGCTCCAGGCGATGACACCCACCCGGTGAGCGCGGCAGGTCGAGAATGTGGCGCGTTCGCCGCCGCGCACGAAGATCGAGTAGGGCGACTGCTCCGTTGCGAAGGGTCGTGCGCCGATGCGCTCCGCAGCCCATTGGCTCTCGACGATCTGCTCGGCAGAGAACACCGACGAGCCTGCGAAGCGGACCTTTCCCGCAGTGATGAGCTCATCGAAAGCGGCGACGGTCTCATCGATGGGCGTCGCCGGGTCGGGCCGGTGCAGCTGATAGAGATCGATGTAGTCGGTTCGCAAGCGGCGCAGGCTGTCGTCGACGGCCCGGATCATCCAGCCCCTCGACCCTCCCGCGCGCGTGGTGTCGCCCTGCATCGGCAACCCGAACTTGGTTGCGAGCACGACAGTGTCTCGTCGGCCCTTCAACGCGGCACCGAGAACCTCTTCGACCCGCCCGTCGCCGTAGACATCGGCGGTATCGATCAGCGTGAGCCCTTCGTCGATGGCGTGCCGAACCAGCGTGTGCGCCTCGGCCTCGCCCGCGCCCAGAATCGTCATCGTTCCGAGTCCGAAGCGCGAGACGCGAGGGCCTCGCGCGCCGAGTGTGGTGTAATCCATCGTGAAGCCTCTCGAATGAAGGAGCGCGGGCGGGGGAACGGTATGCACGTAACAGCCTTGTGAACAAATCGCCCTCGATTGGTTTCATTGCCCAACAATGGACAATAATGCCATAGACGCGGCAGTGGAGGCTCCGAGTTGCGCCGCAGAGGCCGTCTCGCCGCACCCGCGAGCACCGGCAGGCGGCGAAGCCGCTTGTTCGGTCGCACCAGCGCAGAATTTTCAGAGGAGATCACCGTGCAATCAGTCATCATTCGTCATGCCACCGTCGTCACCCAGGGCGAGCTCGGCACTCTGCAGGCCGATGTTCTCGTCGAGAACGGGCTCATCACCGCGGTCGGCACCGACGTCTCTGCGCCCGATGACGCCCGCGAGATCGACGCGACCGGATGCATCGTCACCCCCGGTGTCGTGCAGACCCACGTGCACCTCTGCCAGACCGCGTTCAGCGGACTCGCCGAAGACCTCGACGTGATGTCGTGGCTCGACCAATGGATCTGGCCGCTCGAACAGGCGCTCGACGCCGACACCATGTCTGCTTCCGCACGATGGGGCGTAGCCGAGATGCTGCTTTCGGGAACCACCTCCTTTCTCAGCATGGAGACCACTCATCACACCGATCAGGCCTTCCAGGCAGCGGCCGACCTCGGCGCCCGAGCCACGATCGGCAAAGCGATCATGGACAGAGAAGAGCCCGGCACTCGCTTGCTCGGAGAGTCGACCGAGGCGGCGTGGGCCGATCTCGTTCGTCTGGTCGAGACCTGGCATGGGAGCTATGACGATCGAATCCGGGTTGCTGTCTCGCCGCGAGCTCCCAGCGCCGCCACCCCGCAGATGTGGGCGGACTCGGTTGCTCTCGCGAGCCAACACGACCTCACGATCCACACGCACGTCAACGAGAACCGGGGGCAATCAGACAAAGTCTCCGAAGCGAACGGCACGCGCGATGTGCTCCTGCTCTCTGAACTGGGCGCTCTCGGCCCCCGCACTGTTCTCGCGCACTGCGTCTGGCTCGAAGACGAGGAGGTGACTCTGCTGGCCGGCTCCGGTACGACTGTCGCCCATTGCCCGACCGCGAACCTCAAGCTCGGCTCGGGCATCGCCAACGTGCCACGCCTGCGGGGTCACGGGGTGAATGTCGGCCTCGGAACCGACGGGGCGGCCTGCAACAACACGCTCGATGCGAGGCGAGAGCTGTTTCTCGCCTCGATCATTCATCGTGCAAGCGGCGATCCTCAAGCGATGCCAGCCTCACAGGCGTTCGACATGGCCACGCTCAATGGCGCGCGAGCTCTGGGCAGAGAAGGCGAACTCGGAGCGATCGCGGTCGGCATGATCGCCGACATCGCCGTTTTTCGGGCACCTCAATTCACGGCTCGGACGGGCGAGAGCGCCGTAGATCACCTGGTCTATTCCGGCTCAACAGTCACGGTGTCGTCAGTGCTGGTCGGAGGTGAGCTCGTCGTACACGACGGTCAGCTCGTCAACGGCGACATAGCGACCATCCGGGCCGAGGGCGCCGCCGCTCGCGCGACTCTGGCGTACGCTGTCGCGGCCACCAGAACCGTGGGTGACGAACGCTGAACGCACACAGTGCAAGAACCGGGGAGAGCGTCGATGGGCGACCAGAAGGAATAGTGTTGAGGCGGCCCTTTCCGCGGCGCCGGGGAATCACGGGCCTTCCACCGCACCAGCGTTCAGGAGAGAATTGTGACCGAATCCGTTCCCGTTGATTCCGCTCAGACCGATGCCTGGAAACAGCTCAGCGACATCGCGACGGGTTTTTCGCCTGATCTGCGCGGCTGGTTCGCTTCCGATGCCTCGCGGGCCTCTCGGTACACCTTCCAGGCAGCCGACCTCACGGTCGATCTCTCGAAGTCTTTCTTGACGGAGGAGGTTCTGAGACACCTGCTGCAGCTGGCGAAGGATGCCGACGTCGCCGGTCGTTACCAGGCCATGATCGCCGGGCAGCACATCAACGGTTCCGAAGACCGCGCGGTTCTGCACACGGCGCTCCGGCGGCCGAAAGACGGCCAAGCGTTGGTGCCGCCGAAGGGTTTCCTGGTCGACGGGGAAGACATCGACGCCGAGGTGCACGCCACGCTCGACAAGGTGTTCGCCTTCGCCGACAGCGTGCGATCTGGCGCGTGGACCGGGATCACCGGCAAACGAATCGAGACGGTCGTCAATATCGGCATCGGCGGCTCGGATCTCGGCCCGGTGATGGTGTACGAAGCTCTGAAGCCGTATGTGCAGGCGGGCATCCAGTGCCGTTTCGTTTCGAACATCGACCCGAGTGACATCTACGAGAAGACAGCAGACCTCGACCCCGAGACCACGCTCTTCATCGTCGCGTCGAAGACCTTCGGCACTCTCGAGACACTGACGAACGCCAGACTGGCGCGCCAGTGGTTGTGGAACAACCTCAGCGAGTCGGGCGCCATCGCCGACACCGACGACGACCGTAAGAACGCGGTCGCAAAACACTTCGTGGCGGTGTCAACCGCTCTCGACAAGGTCGCCGCCTTCGGCATCGACCCGCAGAACGCCTTCGGCTTCTGGGACTGGGTGGGGGGCCGTTACTCGGTCGACTCGGCCATCGGCACGTCGGTGGTCATCGCCATCGGGCCCGACAACTGGCGCGAGTTTCTCTCGGGCTTCCACGCCATCGACGAGCACATGCGCACCACACCGCTGGAACAGAACGTGCCCGTGCTGATGGGGTTGCTCAATGTCTGGTACACGAACTTTCTGAAGGCGCAGAGCCACGCAGTGCTGCCGTATGCGCAATACCTGCACCGGTTCCCCGCCTATCTCCAGCAGCTCACGATGGAGTCGAACGGCAAGAGCGTACGGTGGGATGGATCACCCGTGACGAGCGATACCGGCGAGATCTTCTGGGGCGAGCCGGGCACGAACGGCCAACACGCGTTCTACCAGCTCATCCACCAGGGCACCCGGCTGATTCCGGCGGACTTCATCGCGGTCGCGAATCCGGCCCACCCCCTGAAAGACGAGAGCGGCGACGGCAAGACCGTCAAACCCGGCCAAGATGTTCACGCCCTCTTCATGGCCAACTTCTTCGCCCAGACGAAGGCTCTGGCGTTCGGGAAGACGGCCGACGAGGTGCGCGCCGAGGGCACCGCGGAGTCGGTAGTGCCGGCTCGGGTCTTCAGCGGCAATCGGCCCACCACGAGCATCCTCGCCCCCGCACTCACACCGAGCGTCGTCGGCCAGCTGATCGGCCTGTACGAGCACATCGTGTTCACCGAAGGTACGATCTGGGGCATCGACTCGTTCGACCAGTGGGGCGTCGAGCTGGGCAAGCAGCTCGCGCTGCAGGTGGCGCCGGCCGTCGACGGTGATGAGCAGGCACTCGATGCCCAAGACTCGTCGACCAAGTCGCTCATCACGAAGTACCTCGAGTTGCGTGAGGCAGCGAGCTGAACGAGGTCTGACTGCGGCCTGAGGTCGTGACCTAGCTGCGCTGCAAGACACCGAGGAGAACAGGGAAGACGTCGCTCTGCGGGTCGATCAATTCGTAGTGGCCGGCCTGCGGGAGTTCGTGAAACTCGATGCTCGCGTCGCGCACCGCATAAGCCCGACTGAAATCGACGGGCACCGCAGTGTCTTTTGTGCCGTGAAGAAGCACAGTTCGGGTGGTGGCGTGATCTGGGATCGCCAATCGCATCGGGTCGGCAGCGGCGAGCCTCTCGCAGAATCCCGGCGCAGACTCGTTCAGCAGTTCTGCCACCGCATCGGAGCTGAGGTGCAACCGACGCGCTTCGGCCATGTCGAGCACCCCCGCCAGCGATACCACCCGATCGACAACCCGGGAAACCTCGCCACCTGAACGTCGTGCACGTTGGCTCCAGAGAGCGAGCTGTCCTCCGGCGGAATGACCGACGACGGCGACACGTGCGACTCGATGCACGTCTGGGATCAGGGCGTTCACGAGACGGGGCAGAACGGCAACGGCGAGTTCGATGTCGTCGAAAGTGCCGGGGTGGCCTCCCCCTTCGTCGCCGATACGCCGATATTCAGGCAGGGCGACGCTGAACCCGTTCTCGGCCAACGCTCGTGCAAGGGGTCTGAGGTGCGTTCGGTCGTACTTCGTTCTCCAGAATCCGCCGTGAAGGAGAATAACGAGCCCGAGGCTCGGTGACGGCGGAAGATAGACATCGGCGATGTGCAGAACCTCCATACCGTAACGAATCTCGAGGTCAGGACCGATTGCCATTTATCAGCGCCCGATTTCGGTGCGCACAGCGAACAGTTCGGGAAAGAAGGTCAGGTCGAGTGCTCGGCGGAGGAAGTCGACGCCCGTCGACCCGCCGGTGCCGATTTTCATGCCGATGGTGCGCTGAACAGTGCGCAAGTGACGGAATCGCCAGAGCTGAAAGTTCTCTTCGAGGTCGACAAGCTCTTCGCACGCCTCGTAGACAGCCCAATACTTTCGTGAGTTCTCGTAGATCTCGACGTACACGGGCAGCAGCGACGACGACATCACATGAGCCACCGTCACGTCACGCTCGAGCAGCTCGAGCGGCACGGCGAAGCCCTGGCGAGCCAAATAGCGCAGAAACTCGTCGTAGAGGCTCGGGCGGTTGAGCAGGTCTTCGAGCACGGCTCGTGCACTCGGCTCGCTGTCGAAAACCGCAAGCATCTTGGCATTCTTGTTGCCGAGAATGAACTCGACGGCCCGATACTGAAACGACTGAAAACCCGATGCGTTGCCCAGCGCGCCCCGGAACTCGGCATACTCGCTCGGGGTCAGGGTGGCCAGAACAGACCACTGCTCGGTCATCGTCTTCTGAATGTGCTTCACCCGCGCGATCTTCTTCAACGCGGAACCAAGGTCGTCATCGGCGAGCAGATCGCAGGCCTCACGCAATTCGTGCAATACCAGCTTCAGCCAGAGTTCGGTGGTCTGGTGCTGGATGATGAACAGCAGTTCGTCGTGATGAACAGGGTCGCTGACGGGGTTCTGGGCGCTCAACAACGTGTCGAGCGACAGATACGAGCTGTACGTCATGCGATCTGCCAGGTCGGTCACAATGCCCGGTTCAAGATCTCGGGTGTTGTTCTCTGACGTCATATCCTTCTGCATTTCCTCACCCTAGATCAGCCCTTTGGCACCCTGACGAAAATTTCCAGCGCGTGAAAGTCGGTTCGTGCTCAGAGGATGCGGCGTTCACGCTCGACTCGGCTTTCACCCCGTCGCACCGCCCAGTTGATGGGCCGTGCCAGCAGCAACAGCACCAGGCTCGTCGGCCCGAGGCTCGGGAAGAGGATGCTCAGTGCCAATGCACCGACGGTGAGAGCCACCGTGATCCAGTGAGCCCACAGATGCCGGGCCACGGGCGCATAACCGGGCTCGAAGCAGTTGGCGCGCACCAGGAGGAATTCCTGAATGCGAACCCCCACCTGAGACAACAGAATCGTGAAGATGTAGATCGCCGAGCCGAGCGTATCGGCATCGGGGTTGCCCAGAATCAGAACGGAGGGCACCGGCAGAAAGATGATGCCGGCCACCCACAACAGATTCGCATTCACCAGCCCACGCGTCGGAACCTCGACATGGATGTAGAGCCGATGATGCTGCTTCCAGAACGTCGCGATCACGATGAAACTGAGAGCGGCCGCCATGATGTTCAGTGCATCTGACTGCAGATACGCGATGGCGGGCTGCGTCTCGAGTTCGCGAGCAGACTCGACGAGCGGCAAGACGATCAGCGTGATCGCAATGGCGACAACTGCATCGGTGAACGTGACGAGCCGGCGGAGGTCGCGCTCCGACCGTGTTCTCTCCAACTCTCTTCGCCCCGACTCTCTTCGCCCCGACCCTCTCCCCTGAGGGCCGACCGATCCGACACTTTCGACGGTTTCGTCGGTCAGCGGCCGGTTGGCTGCGCGTTGCAGCATGCGCGTTCGCCTCAAGCCGTTTGCGCGCCGACGCATTCTCTTGCCGTTCGTCGTACTGCATCAGAGGTGGGCACGAGTCAGATGGTATCTCAGCGGCGTTCTCATCCCTCGGAAATGAGGCTGCGCCCACACCGGCGACCTGCGCTGCACAGAGACGTTGGAGAACATCAGGTTTCTGAACTGAGTCCAGAATTGTGACGCAGTATAACGACTCGGTTCGCGCCGGAACCTGCAATACACCACCCTTGGTGTATGACCCGCCAGATTCGTTTCAACGCCTTCGACATGAACTGTGTCGCCCACCAGTCTTCTGGCATGTGGCGTCACCCCGCCGACCAGTCGTGGCGGTACAAGCAACTCTCCTACTGGACCGAGCTCGCCAAGCTCCTCGAGCGCGGCAACTTCGACGGCATCTTCATCGCCGACGTGCTCGGCACGTATGACGTGTACGGCGGCTCGAACGAGGCCGCGATTCGGCACGGCGCCCAGGTTCCGGTGAACGATCCGATTCTGCTGGTGTCTGCCATGGCCGCGGTCACCGAGCACCTCGGGTTCGGTATCACTGCCGGCACGGCCTACGAGCATCCGTACCCCTTCGCGCGCCGCATGTCGACGCTCGACCACCTCACCAACGGCCGGGTCGGCTGGAACGTGGTGACCGGGTATCTGCCGAGCGCCGCCCGCAACATGGGGCACGACGACCAGCTCGAGCACGACGACCGCTACGACGTGGCCGACGAGTACCTCGAGGTGCTCTACAAGCTGTGGGAAGGCTCGTGGGAAGACGACGCCGTCATCCGCGACCGCGAATCGGGCGTGTTCACCGACCCGAGCAAGGTGCACGAGATCGGGCATTACGGCAAGAATTACACGGTGCCGGGCATCCACTTGTCTGAGCCGTCGACGCAACGCACGCCCGTCATCTACCAGGCCGGAGCGTCACCGCGCGGCATCAAGTTCGCGGCCGGCAACGCCGAGGCGATCTTCGTGGCCTCGTCGACGAAGGCGGGCCTGAAGGCGACGGTGTCGAGAATTCGGGATGCGCTCGAAGAAGCGGGCCGCGACCGGTACAGCGCCAAGATCTACACGCTGCTCACCATCATCACCGACGAGACCAGCGAAAAGGCGGCTGCGAAGCACCAGGATTACCTGACCTACGCGAGCGAAGAAGGCGCGCTGGTGTTCATGTCGGGCTGGATGGGGATCGACCTGTCGCAGTACGACCTCGACGAGCCCATCGGCAACGTGAAGAGCAACGCCATTCAGTCGGCAGTTGCGAACTTTCAGGAGGCCAACGAAGACGGCGGTGAGTGGAAGGTGCGCGACATCGCGAAACTCGGCGCCATCGGTGGTCTCGGCCCGTTCATCGTGGGGTCGCCTGAAGAAGTGGCTGATCACCTGCAGGAGTGGGTCGAAGATACCGACGTCGACGGGTTCAACCTGGCCTACGCCATCACGCCGGGCACATTCGAGGATGTCGTGGAGTTCGTCATCCCTGAGCTGCGCCGCCGCGGCGCCTACCCCGACGAGTATGTCGAGGGCAGCCTGCGCAACAAGCTCCACGGCCGCGGTGACCGTCTTCCCGAGGAGCACCTCGGCGCGCAGTACCGTTTCGGGGTGTCAGCGAGAACATGATCACCCTCGAAAAGCTCACCAAGGTCTACGGGCACGGCGAGAACGCCGTCACCGTGCTCGACAACCTCGACTTCAGCGTCGGCGCGGCCGAGATCTTCGCGGTCGTCGGGCCCAGTGGTGCGGGCAAGAGCACACTCGCGCAGTGCGTCAACCTGCTCGAGCGCCCCACCTCGGGATCGGTCATCGTCAATGGCGAGAACCTGTCTCAGTTGAACGAGTCTCAGCTGCGCACCGCACGCCGGCGCATCGGTACCGTGTTTCAGGCCGACGGGCTCTTCAGCCGGCGCACGGCCGCCCAGAACATCGCCTTGCCGCTGGGTTACCTCGGCGTGACCAGTCGCGAGTCGAAGAGTCGTGTCGCCGAGCTGCTCGACCGGGTCGGGCTGTCGTCACGCGCCGACTACTACCCGCACCAGCTCTCTGGCGGCCAGCGTCAGCGCGTCGGTATCGCCCGTGCGCTCGCGCTGAAACCGACCGTTCTGCTCGCCGACGAGGCGACCTCGGGCCTCGACCCCGACTCCACCGCCTCGATCACGTCGCTGCTGAAAGAGCTGCGTGACGATCTGGGGCTGTCGATTCTGTTCATCACCCATGAGATGCAGACCGTTCTGCAGGTCGCCGATTCGGTGGCCCGGCTCGATCACGGGCACATCGTGGAGTCTGGTCGCGTCGTCGACCTGCTGCGCGACCCGTCGTCTGAACTCGGTCGTGCACTGAACCCCGCGAAGCCGGCTCAGGTCGGCGCTCCCGATGAGAGCAGCTGGTTCATCAGCTACAGCTCTGCAGGCGTTCCCACCGACTGGGTCACTCGGCTGGCCGCCGACCTGCACTCACCCGTCTCGCTGCTCGGCGCCTCGATCGAGACGATCGGCGGCAACGCGGTGGGGCACGCCACGGTGGGCCTGCGCGCTTCCGACCCGCAGGCCGTCATCGCCGCCGCCAAGCGGCTGGGGCTGGATGCCCGGCTCACCGACTCCGTGACCGACTCCGCCTCCTCCCCCAAGGCCGGCGCGGCGGTTTCTGCCGACGATCTCAGCGACGCAGTACCTACCGACCGCGGCGTTACCGACACCGGCGCTGAGCGCGGCACCGAACGCGCCGAGCGGGAGTTCGCCGCATGAGCGCCACCGTATTCGCCGGAGCACTGTTCGCTGGGCCAGTACTCGCCGGTCCGCTGCGTGCCAACGCCAACGACGTTCCGCTTGCCGACATCCCCGCGCTGGTTCTGCCGGCCCTGGGCGAAACCCTGATCATGGTCGGAATCGTCATGGCCGTGGTGGTGGTCGTGGGCGTGCCGCTCGGCGCGATCATCCACAACCTCGCTCGCGACGGCCTCTTTCCGAACCCGAGCCTGCATTCGGCGCTCAGCTGGATCGTGAGCGTCGGCCGTTCCCTGCCCTTTCTGATTCTGATGGTGGCGATCATTCCGTTCACCCGGTTGCTCACCGGCACGAACATCGGCATCGCGGCCGCGGTCGTACCTATGTCGGTGGCCGGCATCGCGTTCTTCACCCGCATCGTCGAGAATTCGCTGCGCAGCGTTCCGCCCTCGCTGGTGAAAGTGGCGAAGTCATCGGGCGGGTCGAGCTTTCAGATCATCCGCACCGCTCAGCTCGGCGAAGCCGTGCCCTCGCTCATCGGTGGCCTGACCATCAACACCATCGCCATGATCGAGTACTCGGCCATCGCCGGAACGATCGGCGCCGGCGGCATCGGTTACGTCGCGATCACCTACGGGTACCAGCGTTTCGACAACCAGGTGATGCTCGCCACGATCATCATTCTGGTGGCGCTCGTCGCCGCCGTTCAGGTGATCGGCGACGCGCTGGTGCGGCTCACCACGCCGCACAGCTCCACGGCGAGCGACCGGCGCTTCGCCCGCAAGGTGGCGCGGCTCGACATCGAGAGCGCGAACGCCGCGTCTCCGGTCTAGATCGCTTCTCTCACACCCAGCCCGCTTCTCTCACACCCAGCGTTTCTTCCCCCCAGCACCACACCCCGCACCGCGCCGCACCCTGCACCACCCCCTTCACCCAGCAGTTCTTCCACACAGCAGCCCGAAAGGCACTACACCCATGTCTGAAAACACCCCCAGCACACCCGAAACACCCGCAACTCCCCCGACACCCGACTCCGGGCTCGGCTTCGAACTGAAAAAGCGCCGCAAGTGGCCGTGGGTTCTCGGCGGCGTCGTTGTGGTGGTCGGCGTCGTCGCCGCCATCACCATTCCGCTGCTGAGCCCCACCGCATCAGCGAACGACACGGCCGGCGCCACCCTGTACGTGGCCACAGCGGAGGGCAACGCCTCAGAAGAAGCACTCATCAACTATGTCGCAGCGAACATCGCACCGAAGTACGGCATCAAGGTGGCTTTCAAGGGCCTTTCCGACAGCAACACCATCAACCGAGCGGTGAGCGACGGCGAAGTCGCCGGCACGATCTACCAGCACAAGCTCTGGCTCGGGCAGGTACTCGAAGCCAACCCCGACTTCAAAGAAGAGGCTGCGACTCCCGTGTTCCGCTGGGGCTTCGGGCTCTGGTCCGACAAATACACCGACCCCAGCCAGATTCCCGACGGCGGCACAGTCTCGCTGTACTCCGACCCCGCCAACGAAGCGCAGGGGCTGTGGATTCTCGACAGCGCCGGCCTCATCACGCTGAAGCCGGGCACCCCCAAGGGCACCGCGACACAAGACGACATCGCCTCGAACCCGAAGAACCTCAAGTTCACCCTGCTCGACTTCGCGGCACAATCGCGCGCTCTGCCCGACCTTGACGCCGCAGTCGGCTACACCGAGTACTACCTCGCGGCGAGCATCCCTGTCGAGAAGGAGATTTTCGCACCCCAGGCCCCCGATGAATTCGCCGGCCAGCTCACCATCGGCACGAACTACGCCAACAGCGACAACATCAAGAAACTCGTGCAGGCCTTCCAAGACCCAGCCGTGCAGCAGTTCCTGCAGACCGACCCCACAGTGAAAGGCATCCTGCTGCCCCTCAATCAGTAGGTCGTCAATCGAGGTCGGTACCGGCACAGTGTTTTCGGTACCGACCTCGGCCAGCGTCGCTGCTCACGAGGCTGACAACTGAATCCGCCGGTGTACGACACTGCCACCCAGGGGATGACCGGGTGGCAGTTTCTGCGCACGAGACGTGCGAAACTCCCCCTCTCCCCCCGACGCTATTTCTGCCGCGATCCATTTTGCGCAGAAGCACCCTAAAACGCGCGTTAGCGTACTTCTGCGCAAAGCCGAGCGCGGGCACGGGGTGTCGCTTGGTGGCCTGGGTCGAGGTGCTGCAACGGGCGGCGAGAGTCGCCGGCTTCTTACCCCGAGCAGACCTCGAGGCATCGGCCCGAGAGGATGCGGAGGCCGACGGGGTTGTTGAGCATGTGGACCGGTCGCGCTCGGCCGGTCCACATGCGGCAGCGCCTTCGCGAGCCGACCTCAACGCTTCCGCCACGAGTGGTGAGTCGGTGGCCGCCGGCCTGCACACCGCAGCGCTTTCGCACGCCGACCCCACGCTCCCGCCACGAGCGGCGAGACGGCGGGGCGACGGGTGCGGCCGTGCTCACCACCGGCCCGTTGCTCGGCGAACGCATCGTCGCCATCGGGCTCGGCGCACTCTGACTGCTCGCCTCCTGGTTTCTGCTGCCAGTGCGCACCGAGGCGGTGGTCAGGCGACGGCTCGCGGATGCCCTTGCACCCACCCCTCTCGGTGGCCGTTCACCCCAACACCGAACCTTCCGCGCGCCTTGAAGCACTCGACCGTTTCGAGCACGAACTCAGGCGCGTCGAACACATGGCGCGGGTCGTTCGCGTGAACCACACCGTCACCCGCCGCTGGCGCCGTTCCGCGCACCAGGCCGAACTCACCGCCGCCATCGCAGGCCTCGAGCCGCTTGTCGCCGACTTCCTGGAGCGGCTGGCCGCGGCGACACGCAGACCCGCCTCGCAATCGGCCACGGCCGCCATCCCCGGCGAAGACGCACCCACACTTCGAGCCACCACAGCTCTGCCGCCCGAATTCGGTCGAGCGCGGCTCGGCACACTCGCCCGCACGGTCGGCGAAGCCCGTCGCGCACTCACGAGCGGCGGCAAGCCCTCACCCACCGGCACCGATGCCGCCCTCGCAGCAATCACCGAGGCGCAGGCGCAATTGCTCGATACTCTCGTTCAAGTCTGACCGATCATCCACTTCGCGCCGAATTCGGGCAGCGAAATTCGGCCGGTCAGCTGGCGCCGCACCCGTACGGATCGTGTCTCGATGCGGGGTGCCGTTTCGAACGGCGAGGTGTGTCTGCTGCGGCGGCTCGCCCCGCCAAACGGCGCGCTACTCGATCGATCATCACGTATGGGCGGCGGGGATGCGCGGGCCAGCGGAGACGAAATCGCGGTTAGCGGCCGCGTCGAATACGCTAGAGCAAGCGCGCGGCGGCTGCCGCCGACCCCTCACACACCCGGCCAAGCCCGCAACGCGCGCGCTTCGCACTATCTGCCCATCAGCCAGACCTCGCCGACCACGCCGCCCCGCCGGCGTCAGACCGACAGGAAACATCTCCGTGACGACACCTCCCCGCCTGGTTGCCTTCGACCTCGACGACACCCTTGCGCCATCGAAATCACCGCTCGACCCGGAGATGGCCGAGCTGCTCGTGCGGCTGCTCGACGTGGTCGACGTCTGCGTGATCTCGGGCGGCCAGATCGCCCAGTTCGAGATGCAGCTCATCGACAACCTGCAGGGGGCCAGCGACCAAGCGCTCGAACGGTTGCACCTCATGCCCACCTGCGGCACCCAGTACTACCGCCACGAAGACGGCGCATGGAATCAGGTCTACGCCCAGAACCTCACCGACGACGAGAAACAACGCGCCCTCGAGGCCGTCGAACGAGTCGCCCGCGAGCTGGGGTTCTGGGAGACGAAGACCTGGGGCCCGATTCTCGAAGACCGCGGCTCGCAGATCACGTTCTCGGCCCTCGGCCAGAGTGCGCCTGTCTCTGAGAAGGTCGCGTGGGATCCGACGGGCGCCAAGAAGAACGCCCTCCGCGAGGCCGTTCAGGCAGAGCTACCCGACCTCGAGGTGCGCTCCGGCGGCTCGACCTCTGTCGACATCACCCGCCAAGGCATCGACAAGGCATACGGAATGAAGAAGCTCGCCGAGATGACGGGCATCCCACTGACCGACATGCTCTTCGTGGGCGACCGCCTCGACCCCGACGGCAACGACTATCCGGTCAAGGCCTTGGGTGTGGAGTGCTTCGCCGTCGAAGGCTGGCACGACACGGCGGCCTACGTCGAGAACCTCATCCCCCAGCTTCAGGCGGCTGCGGCGAGGTAGCGCATCTCGGCGTGCCGCCGCGAAGTGCGGCCGTCAACCGAGGATGTGCGGGGTACGGCGGCAGATGTGTACTCGAGGCCGAGCTCATCCTCTGTCACCGAAGCTGAACGGCGCAGGTCGCTGCAGTCGGCGTAGAGTCGTGTGGGTCATGCCCGAACGACTCACGGATGCCCAGCTCACCGACCTCGAACGCACCCTTCGGCGCCAGCGCTCCGAGCTCGACACCGAGCAGGCCCGCATGGCGGGGTCGCTCGCCGAGGTGCGCTCGGCCCGGAGCGATTCCGATACCGACGACGAACACGACCCGGAGGGCCCGACGCTTTCGTCGGAATGGTCGCGCATCAGCGGGCTGACCACCGAGCTCGAGGCGCGCTCGGCCGCGATCGATCGCGCCCTGCAGCGTGTCGAAACGGGCGACTACGGGGTGTGCATCCGCTGCGGCCTGCCGATCGGCTTCGACCGACTGGATGCACTGCCCGCCGCCGAGCTCTGCATCACCTGTGCGCGCCGGGCTTGACCGAGTCTCCGCGAATCGCAACTATCCCTACGCCTGCTACGCCCGCTCGGCGACGATCTTCTCCATGACGTCGAAGAAGCCGTTATAGCCCACGATCGTCTGCGCGTACTGCTCTTCGCTGAGGTTTCCGCCGGTCTGCGTCATGGTCATCTCGGTGCCACCGTCGACCTCGACCAAGTCGACCGTCACCGGCTCGCGCGCGGGATTCGACGGGTCGTCGGTCATGGTGAAAGCGAGCCGCTCGGGCGGGTCGACCTCGACGTACTCGCCGACCCAGTTGATGGTCGGGCCGCCGGGAATGTGCATCGTGGCGGCCCAGGCGCCGCCGACGCGTACATCCATCGACAGGGTGTCGAGCGGAACCTCGACCGCATCAGTGCCGAACCACACCGAGAAGTGCTCGGGGGTGGTCCACAGTGCGTAGACGAGCTCGCGCGGGGCGGCGAAAGTGCGTGTGATGGTGATGCCGTCGGTCATGAGGTTCCTCCTGTGGCGGTGCGTGAAGCGCTGCCGCACCGGCGAAGGGAGTAGTCGGGGCGACGCTACCTCGATGTTACCGGCGGTGCCGCCGCGACGTGCGAGGTTGCGCTGACTCCGCCGCTGCCGCTGCCGCCGCCGCCGCCGACTGTCACGGGGCCGCTGCAGCGCGCGCGGTTGCGCTGACTCAGCGCATGCTGCCGACGTGGACGGTTACGCCGCGGCTGCCGACGTTGTCGCCGTCGACGCGATCACTCCGTGCAGCACCTCGCGCAATTGCACGAGCTCTGGCACGCTCATGTTCAGCGCCGAGGCGACCCGCGGCGGAATCGTCAGCGCCACCTCCCTCAGTGCACGTCCCGCGGGCGTGAGGGTGAGGTCGAGCATCCGCTCGTCTGAGCTGCTGCGCTCACGCGTCACGTACCCCGCCGCCTCGAGGCGTTTGAGCAGCGGAGACAGCGTGGCGGGCTCGAGGCTCAGCGCGGCGCTGAGGTTCTTCACCGAACGCGGGCTCTCTTGCCAGAGCGCGAGCATCACGAGGTATTGCGGGTGCGTGAGCCCGAGCGGCTCGAGCAACGGTCGATACAACCCGATCACTGTGCGGGCGGCGATCGCCAAGGCGAAGCACACCTGGTTCTCGAGCGCGAGGATGTTCGGCTCAGCGAGCTCGTCGACCATCGTTTCTCCTACTTTCGGTTCGTGGTGTTGCAAACCATCGTCGCATCGGTCTGGTGAAGCCCCGACGTTCCTGAAAAATGCGATCCACAGGTGCATACGGCGGATTTAGTTAGTACACTAATGATATGCGTACAAACAAGGAGCACAAGGCCACGGTCAAAGAATCGGGTGGCGTGGGCAACTGGCTGAACCGGCGGCTCTTTCCGTACCTCGGGCCGCCGCCGCTCGGGGTCGTCGACACCCGCTCTGAAGAGACGAAGGCGCAGGCCGCTCTGGCCGGTGCATGCCCGCTCTGCGGCCACCCGATGTCAGAGCACGTGGTCGACCGCTCCGGCGAGCGCACCCAGCTCTACTGCCCCACCGACTGACGCGACCCGCCCTGTCGTCGTCAACATGGATCACAATAACCGCCCCAACCGTGCCGGAGAAGGGCGATTTTCGTGATCCATGTCGACTCCGAAGGTCTGGGTGGGAATATCCAAGCCAGCACACGTGGTTGAGGCTGATGAGTCACCTACCCATTCCCTCTCATTCTCATTGGAGTCCCATGACCACCCTCGAAGGCGCAACTGTTCTCGTCACCGGAGCGAACGGGGGCCTCGGCATCGAATTCGTCGCCCAGGCCCTCGCCCGCGGAGCCGTGAAGGTCTACGCGACCGCCCGCACTCCCCGCGACTGGGAAGACCCCCGAGTCGTTCCGCTGGCCCTCGACGTGACCGACGAAGCATCCGTCGTCGCCGCCGCGGCCGCCGCAGCCGATACCACCATCGTGATCAACAACGCTGGGGTCGCAGGTCTCGCACCGATCGCCACTGGCGAACTGAGCGAGATCCGCCGCATCATGGAGACGAACTTCTTCGGCGCCATCAGTGTGGCTCGCGCGTTCGCTCCCGTCGTGGGCGCGAACGGCGGCGGCGCCTACGTCGACGTGCATTCCGTGCTCAGCTGGATCGGGTTGTCGGGCGCCTACAGCGCCTCGAAGGCTGCGTTCTGGTCAGCGACGAACTCGCTGCGCATCGAACTAGCGCCGCAGGGTACCCAGGTCGTCGGGTTGCACCTCGGCTATGCCGACACCCCGATGACCGCCGGAATCGATGCTCCGATGAATGACCCGGCCGATGTCGTGGCGGCGGCGTACGACGGCCTCGAGGCCGGCGAACTCGAAGTACTCGCCGACCAGTTGAGCGCCGACGTCAAGCGAGGGCTCGCCGCCCCGATCGAAGCGCTGTATCCGCAGTTCGCGGGGTAGTCGGCCCCGCTGAAGCCAGCCATTGCCGTGGCATTCTGCCGGGCATCCCGAACCCGAGAGAAGCATGGCGCCCTTCGCCTCGATCGGGTTAAGTCTCACCGCACACCGAACCGAAAGGGGTGCGGTGAGACTACTGTTCAAGTGGATGAGTCGCCCGCCGCACGGGGGCGGCTCCGCGAGAACGGGGCAACGGGGCATGGCACAGCTGACGAAGGCGCAACTCGAGCAACTCGTCGAGCAATTGCGCTCAGAGAACACCGGTCTGCGCGACGAATTGCAGAATGTATCGGTGCAGGTCACGGTTCCGGATGCCACGGGGCCGGCTTCGAAGACTGCGCCACGCAAACCGCGTGGCCGCGGCTGGACGGTTCTCGCCACCGCCCTCATTCTCATCGGCACCCTGCTCGCCCCTGTCGCCGTGGTGGCCAACTGGGCGAAACTGCAGCTGGCCGACACCACCACCTTCGTCGACACGTTCGCTCCGCTCGCCAAAGACCCGGCCGTGCAGTCATATGTCACCGACCAGGTCGTTCTGGCGATCGACAATCAGATCGACATCGACAAACTCACCTCAGACGTGTTCGACTCCATCGCCAGCCTCGGCCTCGGGCCAGCGGCGACATCGGCCCTCGAGTCGTTCAAGGGCGTCGCCGCAAACGGCATCCGGAGCGTCATGACGAATGCGGTCAGCGCCTTCGTGCAATCGGATGCGTTCGCTGACGTCTGGCGGCAAGCACTCACCACCAGCCACGAGCAGCTCATCGCGGCCATGCAGAACGACCCGAATGCGGCGCTCACCATCAACGGCAAGGGTCAGGTGGGCATCGCCCTCGGCCCGATCATCGACCAGGTGAAACAGGTGCTCGTGGCGAAGGGCGTCACGTTCGCTGCGAACATACCCGAGATCAATCAGACCATCGTGATCGCGCAATCCGATTCGGTCGTGCAGGCGCAACTCGGCTACAACCTCGCCATCGCGGTCGGGGCCTGGCTGCCCTGGATCGCGCTGCTGTTCCTGGTGGCGGGCGTCGTGGTCGCCCGGCGGCGGTCGCTGGCGCTCATCTGGGCCGCAGTCGCGTTGGCCATTGCGATGATCCTGACGGCCTCGGGAGTAGCCATCGGGCATCTGATCTTCATCGGGGCGGTGTCGCCCACGTATATACCGAGCGACGTGGCCGATACGTTGTACACGCACATCCTCTCGCTCGTTTCGAGCAGTGCCACCTCGATCGCCGTGCTCGCCGTGGTGGTTGCCATCGTGGGCTGGCTGGCTGGGCCGTACCGGTTCCCGCGCGCCGCTCGGTCTCTGGCAGGGTCGGGTGCCGCGTGGTTGCGTGGGGCTGCCGCTCACCGCGGATTCACGACCGGGCGGTTCGGCGAGTGGGTGTACAAGCTCCGGTATGTCATTCGGGCGGCTGTCGCGGTGATCGGCGCGGCCATCATTCTGCTGAACCGGCCGATCTCGCCCGCGGGCATTTTCTGGACGCTGTTCGGCGCGGTCATCGTGCTCATCGTGACGGAGCTGGTTCAGCGGCCGGTCGACGAGATCGTGGCGCCCTCGACGTTGACGGCGGAAGAGGCGGCCGTCGCGTCGGCCGCGGAGGCCTCGGCAGCCGCATCGAGTGCGGTCGCAGCCGAGGGTGATGCGGTAGCTGCGGGCGACCGCGATGGCGACGCCACCGGTACCCGTGGTTCGGCTGGCGCGGCCGGTTCGGTTGGCACTACTGCCGATTCTGGCACTGCCGACACCCTGGTGATCGTCGAGGCGACGCCGCAGGTCGCTCCGAAGGCGGCACCGGCGACTTCCGCCTCTGAGACGGCGCCGACCGAAGTCATCTCAGACGACACTCCTCCCCCCGACACGCCGCCGAAGCAGTAGTGTCTGTTTTCGTTGTTTGAGTAATCTTCTTCTTTTCGCTTTGGTGACTTATGCTCACGAAAGATCGGCGGTCATGACGGCCGTCGATCTCGACGTCACTGACATAAGGCGGAATACTCCATGGCAACCCAACGATCACTCCACCCCGCAACAAGAACGCGGCGAGCGGCAGTAGCTCTCGCTGCGCTCGCCGTGTTGGCTGGCGCCGTGGTGGTCGCCGCGCCGGCGCAAGCCGCGCCGCCCGACTTTCAGCTCGTGTCGGGCAATCCCGACTTCGGCTTCGTGAAAGAAGGCTCGGTCGTCACCCAGACGTTCAGCCTGCTCAACGATGGCGACGACGACATCATCATCGACCCGACGGGCCTGGGCGGCCTGAACGTTCCGTTCGTCGTCACGGCAATCGATTTCACCGGGCACGTCATTCCTCAAAACGGTCACGCTTCCTTCACCGTTCGATACACGGCGCCAACGGCGGGTACGAACACGAGTCAGCCGATCGTGTTGACTGCAACAGACCAGACCGATCTGAGCACCACGACGTTACCGATCACCTTCACCGCGAAGTCTCTCGCGACCGATCCGGGGCACTTCGCCATCACGAACTCCGGCGGCGGAAGCGGTGTCGACTTCAGTTCGCTGACGGTGGGCGATACCGTGAAGCGCACCGTCACCCTGTCGAACGACGGAGTCATTCCGCTGCGGTTCATGAATAGCGCGCTGACCGTCGAGGATGAGTCGGGGGCAGCCGTACCCAGCATCACCATCTCCAACTCGTCGTTCGGCGACGCCGGCGCTGTCTACCAACCGGGCGAGTCCGCAACATTCGACCTGACCTACACGCCGACCGAGAGCGGGTCGCTCAGCGCAACGGTGCACATCGTCGGTGTCAACGCATCGACGTTTCCCGAATTGCCGAACGTGATCGAAGATCTTGACGTCGTCGGTTCTGCGGCGGCCGTGACACCCTCGCCGACTCCGACCCCGACTCCCACTCCGACCAGCACCCCTCCGGCCACCATCACCGGAACCGGGTCGTCGCACCAGACGACAAGCATGACGACCACGACGTCGTCGCAGTTGGCCAGCACGGGCCTCGCCACGCAGAGCCCGGTGCTCATCGGTGCGGCGATCACGTCACTCGGTGTGACGGGCGTGCTGATCGGCATCGCTTACCGACGATTCGCCCGCAAGGCACGTCGGTAGCCGAGCGCGAGGCAGATGAGGCGCACAATCTTTGCTCATCTCGCTCGCCCAGCCGTCGTAATCAGTTTCGCCGCAGAGCGTCGCGCAGTGTTAGCTCATCCCCGCAGGAGGCCGAAAGGCTCTCAGGCGGGGACGAGCGCTGTCGGGGCTCCGACGGCAATGTGCTGGGTGGGGCCGACGGGCAGCCCTGTCTCGGGGTCGAGGTCGAAGAGGGTGACGTCGCTCGAACGTTCGTGAGCGATGAGCAGAGTTCGGCCCAGCACGAGGTGGTGCCGCGGCCAGTTTCCTCCGCTCGAGGTGTCGGCGAGCGGATGCACGTGGCCCCGATCATCCACTCGCAGTGTTGTAACGGTGTTCGACCCTCGCACCGTCACATACACGAACACGGCATCGGCGGAGAGGGCGATCTCGGCACCACCATCGAACGGCTGCGCCCGGCGCGCGGTGGCCGGGCCGATCTGAACGACGGTGTACCGCGGGAGCACCGGTGGCGCGGCGAGCCGCGATGCGCTCTGGCCGGCGGACGTGACGATCGACGATGTCGCGACCGCACCAGCGTCCATGACCGCAGAGGAGGTCGACAGAACGACCACCTCGACGGAGTACTCGGTGACGATGAGCACGGTTCCGTTGGGGTGGGCGATGAGGTGACGCGGGCCCGACCAGAACGGCAGGGTGATCTCGTGGTCTAAGACGAGGCCCGTGCCGGGCTGGTAGTTCCACACACGCACGAGGTCGACCCCGAGATCGGTGCTCATGATGCGACCGTCGGGCAGCATGAGACTGCAGTGCGCACGGCTGGTTCGTGGCGCGAAACCGGTTCGCGCGAGCATCCCCGCGGTGTCGGGTTCGGCCAGCGCGGCAGCCGCGTGCGGGTCGGTGGCAGGTTCGCCTTCGAACCGCGACACGATGCGGCCGTCGGGGTCGAGTTCGTACAGCACCACCCGCCCGTCGCCCCAGCAGGAGGCAACCGCGTAGCGCCCGAGCGGGTCGACAGCGATGTGGCAGACGGCTTCGCCGGCGGCCCACGGCTCACCGAACGGTTCGAGCTGCGGAACGCCATCGACGTCGGCGGCACGACGATACGCCGCCACCGTGCCAGCGCGCTCGGCGACGGCGTAGACGATGGGCAGCGATGGATGCACGGCCACGAACGACGGCGACGGAGCATCCACTGCCCGCCCCAACCACGACGCCCTCGGGGCAGCCAACTGAGCGGGCTCGAGAGTCTCGACGCTCAGCCGAAGTACTCCGATGCCGACTCCGTCTCGCCCGGAGTCAGCCGTGTACGTTCCGACCCAGATCTCGCGTGACAGTGTCATGCGTCTAGTCTGGCAGCCGCACGTTCGCCGCATGCTGACTGAGGATGAGCGCGTAACGGAGACCAAGTCTGCCACCGCGGCCCGCTCATCCTCAGCTGGCGCGCTGCGCCCGCCGGGCAGAAGGATCTGCCGGGGTCGAGTGGTGTGTCGGGATAGCCGGCTCCGCAGGGGTGCCGGGCGTGCTCACGACCGAGTGTTGGCCAGCAGGGCGAGGATGTCGTCGGTGGTGCCGGTTTCGGAAAGGCTCGGCAGTGCGCGGGTGAGGGAGTGATTGTGGTTCTCTTCACTGGCGTCGGTCACGGCATCCACTGCCACCGTGACGTTGTAGCCCAGTTCGAAGGCCGACTTTGCCGTCGATTCGACACCGTTGCTTGTCGAGATTCCCGCCAGCACGATGTGCGTCACACCCTTCGCCGTGAGCGCTTCGTGAAGACCGGTGTTCGGAAAGGCGCTGCCCGTCTGCTTTGTGATCAGAAGGTCATCGTGCTGTGGTGCCAGCTCGGGTACCAGTTCGTCCCAGCCGGCCGCAAAGGCGAGAGCGCCTGCGGCCGGGCTGCGGTCGGTTCGGCCGGGCGGCCGACCGTTCACGTTCACGAGAACGACGGGCAGGCCGTGCTCGCGAAACGATTCGGCGAGGGTGACAGACCGCGCCACGATGTCGGCGGTGGGATGCACGGTGTTCAGGCCGACGACTCCGTTCTGCAGGTCGATGATGACGAGGGCGGTGCGGTGGTCGAGAGTCGTGAGGGCCATGGTGATTCCTTGGTGGGCTGAGGGCTGAATGTCGGGTGGGCCCGTTCGAGCAGCAGAATGGCCGATTGCGAGGAGAGGGTATCGCCTGTGTCTGCTTGCTCACACCGACCCCTGGTCGGCCGACCGGGCACGACAGGATGCTCGCCTGCGACGGTCTTGGGCTCTGTTCTCGCGATCATCATTAGTTCGGGAATGTTAACTATCGTAACATTTTGATCGCACAGCCAAGGCTGTGCTCTGACGATGGATCGGCGGCGGATCAATCGCCGCCGATCAGTCGCAGACGGGTCAGTCGGAGACGGGTCAGTCGGAGACGGGGTCGATCTGGCCGATCGGCTCGCGCTTCTCGGCCTGAAAGCGGTCTTCGGCGCGGCCGGCGGCCCAGTAGCCCGAGAGCGAGAGCTGGTCACGGGTGACTCCACGCTCGCGAAAGTGATCGCGCAGCGACTTCATCGCCCCACGTTCTCCGTGCGCGAAGATGTGCGGCCGTGATTGCGGCCACACCGAACCCGCGATCGCGTCGCGGAGTGCGGTGGAGGTGCCCGGTTCGGTGCCGCCGCTGAAGAGCCAGTTCAGAGTGACGCCGGCGGGAGCATCCAGCTCGAAGACGTCGGCGGAGTCGCCCACCTCGAGAAAGGCCAGACCGATGGCGTCGGCCGGCAGCGCGCCGAGGGCCGCAGCGATGGCGGGCAGGGCCGATTGGTCTCCCGCGAAGAGGTGCCAGCCTGCGGTGGGGTCGGGTGCGTAGTTGCCACCTGGTCCAGAGAAGGTGAGAAGATCACCGGGCTGGGCCGAAGCCGCCCACGGGCCGGCGATACCGTCGTCGCCATGCACAACGAACTCGATCGCGAGGGTTTTCGCCGCCAGGTCGAACGAGCGGACGGTGTACGTGCGCGTCACAGGCAGGTCGTCAGGAGCAAGAGTCTCACGCAGCGACTCGAGATCGTACGGCCGGGTCAGGCCGAGCTCTGGCTTGGCGAAGTACACCTTGACGTACTGATCGGTCGCGAACTTCGGAACGAAGGCGTCGAATGCCGGGCCACCGAACGTGAGGCGCACGAGGTGCGGGCTGAGCTGCTCACGACGCACGACCTCGAGCGTGGTCTGCGGGCGGCCGGCGCGCCTCGGCGGCCGAGTGACGTCTGGCACAGTTTGCGAATCCATCGGCGACTTCTTTCGATTGGTAAGGCAAGCCTAACTCCGCTTGCTGGGTGAGTACCCCCCGTTGCGTGCCTCGGTTCTGGCCCGCTGAATGCGCCGGGCCTCGCGTTCGAGGGGTGGGGCTCAGCAAGCTCAGGTCATCGAAGCGTTTCTCGTCGTGCCAGCGGGCCGGAAGCTCGCACAGTGCTAGCTCGGCGAAATGATGATGTAGGCGACGACGCCTGTGAGAACCAAGACGCCGATGGTCAGAATCTGGGGCCAGTAACGGGTGGCGCCGGGTCTACCGTTTGTCATGTCACGTCCTGTCGGCCACTGGCTTCACGTCGATTCCAGTCCGCCCGATCAGAATACGGGCGCCGCACGGCGAGCACAGTCGGCATAAACGAGGACATTTCGTCGGCCTGACACGCAGCCAGGTCTGCGCCGATACTTAGCCCTTGTGCTTAGTGTCTGGCGCGTGATACTTTGCCTTATGGCTCAGTATTCGACTCTTGCGGATGGCGTCTTCCAGGCTCTGGCCGACCCCACACGGCGCACCGTACTCAGGCGCCTCAGCCGGGGCCCGGCGTCGATCGGCGAGCTGGCACGGCCGTTCGACATGGCGCTGCCCTCATTCATGAAGCACATCCGCGTTCTCGAACAGAGCGGATGGATTCGCACACGCAAGGTCGGGCGCGTTCGCACCTGCACGATCGAACGGGCTTCGTTCGACGTGGTTGACACCTGGCTCAGCGAACAGCGTGCGTTGTGGGAAGGCCGAACCGACCGGCTCGACCAGTTCGTGACATCAGACATCTCTCAGACGAAAGCCGACTCACAATGACAAGTACGAAGCACCCCGAACTCGACCTGACAATTTCACGCGTCATCCGGGCACCGCGAAGCGCGGTATGGGCGGCGTGGACCGACCCGGCCCAATTCGAACAGTGGTGGGTGCCCGCGCCCTCTGCCTGCAGGGTCGTCGACATGGTGCTCGAGCCAGGAGGCGCGTTCCGCACTCAGATCAGCGAAGATGCGGGCGACTTCGAGCCGCACATTTCGGGCTGTTTTCTCGCGGTCGACGAACTCGAGCGCATCGTCTTCACCAACTCGCTCGTCGAAGGCTGGCGCCCCGCCGAAGAACCATTCATGACGGCGATCATCAGCTTGAGCGACCACCCCGAGGGCACCCTTTATGAGGCGACCGCGATGCATCGCAACATCGCCGACCGTGATACCCACGACGAACTCGGCTTCTACGACGGCTGGGGTACGGTCACGGCGCAACTCGCGACGCTCGTCGAGTCGCCGCGGGCCTGACTGAACCAGCCGAAGCCTCACGAAAGGCCAGGCCGCCCCGTGCAAGGGTTGGACTGCAGTGCCGCAAACACCGACTCAGGCGCAGGATCATCCGGCACCTCCGATGAGGCAGGCGTGCCGCTCAGAGCATCACGTACGTCTGCTAGGGCTGAGGGTGACTCTGCCACCAGCCACCAGCCACCAGACCTCACGAGCGCGCGAAACCGAGGTTACCCGGCGGGCGCGAAGAACGCGGTGATGGCGGCGGCGAGCGCCGGGGGGTCGGCGATGTGCGCCAGCTCGCGAGCCGAATGCATGGAGAGCAGCGGCACGCCCACGTCGACCGTACGAATGCCGAGCCGCGTCGCGGTGAGCGGGCCGATGGTGGAGCCGCAGGGCACGTCATTGTTCGATACGAACTCTTGGTACGCGACACCGGCCTGTTCGCACGCGGCGGCGAAGAGCGCGGCGCCGCGCGCATCGGTCGCGTAACGCTGGTTCGCGTTGATCTTCAGCAAGGGGCCGCCGCCCGCGATCGGCCGGTTCACCGGGTCGTGCTTCTCGGGGTAATTCGGATGCACGGCATGCCCCGCATCGGCCGAGAGGCACCACGAGCCCGCGTAGGCCCGAAGCCGTTGCTCGGTGGTGGCGCCGAGGGTGCCAGAGATTCGGGTGAGAATGTCGTCGAGCAGCGGGCCACTCGCCCCCGACCGCGACTCGGAGCCGAGCTCTTCGTGGTCGAATGCGGCGAGCACGCTGATGCCGGTGTCGGCCGCCGAGTTGCCAGACGAGGGCGGGCTCGAGGCTGCGGCGACCGCGAGCAGGGCACGAAGGCCCGCGAAGACGGAGGTGAGATTGTCCATGCGGCCCGCCGCGAACAGCTGGCCGTCGAGGCCGAAGCGCCGCGGAGGTGCGGTGTCGGCGGTCAGAATGTCGTAGCCCGCGACATCCGCCCCCCGCAGGCTGCCGCCGCCGCCGGCCAGGCTCGCGAGGTGGTCGACCAGATCGCTTTGAGTCACGTCGCCGACGCCGAAAACGGGGCTGGTGTGGCGTTCGCGGTCGAGCTTCAGGCCGTTGTTGACGTCGCGGTCGAGATGGATGGCCAGCTGCGGTATGCGCAAGAACGGCCCTGTGCGCACGAGGTGCTCGGCGCCGTCTCGGGTGACGATGCGGCCGGCGAGCTCGAGCTCACGATCGAGCCAGGAGTTGAGCAGCGGGCCGCCGTACACCTCGACCCCGGCCTGCAACCAGCCGTTCGACGAGGTGGTGGGTTTCGGTTTGAGTTTGAAGCCGGGGGAGTCGGTGTGGGCGCCGAGAATACGGAATGGGGTGGTGGGGCCCGCGGCCGCCGGGGTGATCCAGGCGACGATGGCGCCGTCTCGGATGACGTAGAAGCGGGCATCCGCCTCGCCCACCGGCCACTCGTCGGTCTCGAACAGCTGCACGAAGCCGGCGCCCTCAAGCTGCCGGGCCACTTCGGCCACGGCGTGATACGACGAGGGCGACGCGGTGATGAACTGGGCGAAGTCGTCGATGTAGGTGGGTGCGGCATCCATGAGGCCAGTCAACCACCGACCATCGCTCGAACAAACCCACGGCGCCGACGCTTGTCGCGCCGGGCTCGCGGCGCGCTCCCGACTGGGCTCCCGGCTGGGCCTCCGGCGGGGCTCTCGGCTGGGCCTCCGGTTGGGCTCCCGGCTGGGCATGCTCCTACTGCGTCAAGAGCTCCGCGCCCGCAGACTGCGGATGCCCGTCGATGACAGCCCCGCTCAGCCACTGGTCGAGGGTGACTCCGTCTTGCGTCGCGGCCCAGAACCTGGGGTTGGTGGCCAGGATGTGCGGGGTTTCGCCATGCTCATCGGCGCCGAAATCGGTGAGAAAGATGTTGGGTGGCTGGGCCGCGCCCTGCAGCGAGCGCAGGGTCTGTTTGAGGCCGTAGTTCCAGTCGGCGCCGGTCTGCGCCGAGTAGCCTCCGTCGTCGAGGTCGGCCGAGAAGGCAGCGTTGGTCTTGTCGAGCAGGGTCTGCGAGATGAGCGTGGTGAGCCGGTCGCCGTAGCGCGCCGTGTTGAACGTGACCGCATCCTTCAGCGGATTGCGGGTCAACTGGTAGCCGAACCGGCCCTCGAATCTCGCCCCCCACACCGGGTCGACCGTGTAGGGCAACTGGGTTGCGGCGTAGTACGCACTGTCGGAGTACTCGTAGAGCGGGGCGTCGGTGAAGTGGTCGCCGATCTTGCTGAGCCAGAATGCGGCGGTGAGCCCACCCGTGCCGGAGCCCGCGACCAGCACCTTCGCCGGGTTCGACACGTTGGCGTAGACCCAGTTGAGGGCGGCATTCGTGTTGTTGTAGCCGTTGAATCTCGCCGTGACCGAGTCGTCGCCGCCACTAGTGCTGCTGCCGGTTTCGGGCAAAAAATGTGCCGAGCCGTCACCGATGCCGAGGTCGCCTGTGGTGGTGGGAATATAGACGCTGGTCCAGTCGCTGAACGGGTTGCGCTGCTCGGTCGAAAGCATGCCACCAAACGTGTTCACCACGTAGAACGGCACGTTCGGCGTATAGAAATTGCCGCCGCCGAAAATGCTGCTCGGCAGGGTGACGGGCTGAATCGCCGTCGCTTCGTTCCAGTTCATGCCGCCGTCGCCGAAGAAGACCATCAGATTCGTGCTCGAACCGGGCTTCACATAAATGTTGTAGGCCGAACCGTCGCCGTTCTCTGCCGGCTGCGGCAACGCGACGCTGCTCCACTGGCCCGTTTTGGCGGCGGCGAGAGACGAGACGGCGGGCGGGCGGATGATCACCAGCGCTTCGACGACCGTCAGACCCGCGGCGACCAGAACGATCACCGCGACCACGGAGAAAAGCACCACGGGCCAGCGCCGGCGGCGAGCACGCACGCTGTCGGGGAGCTGGGGTGTCACCGATTCATCATCGCATGCCGCGGGGTGCGCGAGCTGCGGGCCGGCCTCGGTGCGAGTCCGCGGTTGCCGTCGCCGGCTGGCGAATGGATGATCGAGCTACGAGTTTCGGCTCGTCACCAGCCGTGCGACCAACCCGAACCCGCGACTCGACGAGCGGCGTGCGGTAGCTGGGCCGTCGCTAGAGGATGACCGTGCCGGCGATACACGTGACGCCGTCTCCGCCGACCCAGACCTGCGCCCCGAGTTGCTCGATGTGCACCCGCCCATCGCGACCCAGACGGGCGCCTTGCCCGGCGAGGTAGGAGGTGGG
>JAODBB010000187.1 GCA_025463745.1 Subtercola sp. | reverse complement strand
GGCACCACCGTCGATGTGCTTGCGCGCATCCGACGACTTGGTGAAGCGGCCGGTCGACTCGATGACGATGTCGACACCCAGCTCGCCCCACGGGAGGTTGGCGGGGTCGCGCTCCGCGAGGACCAGGATCGGCTTTCCGTTCACCACGATGTTGTCACCGTCGAGTTCGACGGTCGCGTTCAAGCGGCCACCGATGGTGTCGTACTTCAGCAGGTGGGCGAGAGCCTTGTTATCGGTGAGGTCGTTGACGGCGACGATCTCGATGTCGCTGCCCTTGGCAAGCGCTGCTCGGAAGTAGTTGCGGCCAATACGGCCGAAACCGTTGATACCGATCTTTACGGACACGTAGTGCTCCTGTAATTGGGCCCCGCGGGGCAGAGATCTCGTTGGGTTTGGGGTGGAACTGAGCGGAAAGAGAGTGGATGCGGGCCCTCCGGGGAGGGCCCGGGCATCCACGGCTCTACGAGCTTTTGTGCTCGATTATGACAGTATCAGCAGGCCGTCGGTCTTCGAGGTCGCAGCCGCGAGGCGGGCGGCAACATTCGACCAGTTGACGATGTTCCAGACAGCCTTGATGTAGTCGGCGCGCACGTTGAGGTAGTCGAGGTAGTACGCGTGCTCCCAGACGTCGAGCATGAACAGCGGAACCACACCTGCGGGCAGATTGCTCTGCTGATCGAACAGCTGGAAGGTGACGATGTTGCCGCCGACGACGTCGTAGCCGAGAACGGCCCAGCCGGAACCCTGCACGCCGAGAGCGACGGCGGTGAATGCGGCCTGGAACTTCTCGAAAGAACCGAACGAGTCGTTGATGGCCGCCGCGAGCTCACCCTCGGGGGTCTGGGTCTCAGGAGTGAGGTTGGTCCAGAAGATCGAGTGGTTGACGTGACCGCCGAGGTTGAATGCCAGGTCTTTTTCGAGCTTGTTGATGGCCCCGAGATTGCCTGATTCGCTCGCCTCTTTGATGCCGGCGAGTGCCGTGTTCGCGCCGGCGACGTAGGTCCCGTGGTGCTTGTCGTGGTGCAGCGTCATGATTTTCGCACTGATGTGCGGCTCAAGTGCTGCGTAGTCGTAGGGAAGATCTGGAAGAGTGTATTCAGCCATTGCCTTGTCTCCTTGTACTTGTAGTGTGCGGGCAGATCTCTCCACCCCGCCTGATCATTCTATTGATGTCAACCGCGTGGCTTCCGAATGCTTCCCCCCTCTGACGGGGGTTCGCGCTCAGTCGTCGAGATCGGGTGGCAAGTTCGCGTCGGTACCAGGAATACCGAGATCTGAAGCCTTTTTGTCGGCCATCGCGAGGAGGCGACGGATGCGCCCGGCGATCGCGTCTTTCGTCATCGGCGGGTCGGCGTGATGTCCCAGCTCGTCGAGGCTCGAATCCCGAAAGTTCAGCCGGAGTTCACCGGCATACCGCAGGTGCTCGGGCACCTCGTCGCCGATGATCTCGAGGGCGCGCTCCACGCGGGAGCAGGCGGCGACGGCGGCCTGGGCCGAACGGCGCAGGTTGGCGTCGTCGAAGTTCACCAAGCGGTTCGCCGTTGCGCGCACTTCGCGGCGCTGGCGCATCTCCTCCCACGTGGCGACCGACTGCTTCGCACCCATCAGGCCGAGCATCGACGCGATCGATTCGCCATCGCGAATGACGACACGGTGCACTCCGCGCACCTCGCGGGCCTTCGCCGACACGTGCAGGCGTGCCGCGGCCCCCACCAATGCCATGGCTGATTCATTGCCGGGACAGATGATCTCGAGGGCCGCCGAGCGCCCTGGGTCGGTCAACGAGCCCTGCGCCAGAAAGGCCCCACGCCAGACGGCGGCGAGTTCTTCGGCAGAGCCGGTGGTGAGCCGGTTGGGGAGGCCTCGGATGGGGCGCCGCCGGGCATCCAGCAGCCCTGTTTGGCGGGCGAGTGTTTCGCCGCCGTCGAGCACGCGCACCAAGTAGTAGTTGTTGCGCCGGGTGCCGGAGGCGGAGACCGGTGACACGTCGCCGCGTACACCGTAGAGTTCGGCCAGATCTTTGCGAACCCGTTTGACGAGTTCAGGGGTGTCGAGCTCGGATTCGATGGCGATTCTGCCCGAAATCAGGTGCAGCCCCCCGGCGAAACGCAAGATCGTTGCTAGTTCGGCTGCCCGGGCGGCCGTCTTGCTGACGACGACTGCGGTCAGTTCATTTTTGACATCGGCGGTGAGGGCCAATCTCTTCCATCTCCTTCATACGACCTGTGCGAGTGCTTCTCCGCGTGAGAGAAGCCGAACGAACAGTCGCTATTCGCGCCCCAGATCACGGTGTTTAACGCTCACCGCGACGCCGGGGTTCGTGCTGATCAGTTCTGCCAGCTTGCGCGCGACCGCAACAGAGCGGTGTTTACCGCCCGTGCAGCCTATGGCAATTGTGGCGTGGCGTTTGTTCTCGCGTTGGTAGCCGGCCAGCACGGGGGCCAGCGCCTTCGCGTAGTTCTCGATGAATTCTTCGGCGCCCTCTTGGGCGAGCACGTAATCGCTGACCTCGGCGTCGAGGCCCGACTTGTCGCGCAGCTCGGGAATCCAGAACGGGTTCGGGATGAACCGGCAGTCGGCCATGGCGTCAGCATCGCTCGGGGCGCCGTACTTGAACCCGAAACTCATCACCGTGACCTGAACGCCGGCGGTGTCGACGGCGGCGAAGCGTTCGGCGACCTGGGTGGCGAGCTGGTGGATGTTCAGGTCTGAGGTATCGATGACGATGTCGCTCGACTCCCGAATCGGCGTCATGCGGGCCCGTTCCGCACCGATGCCGTCGAGCAGCGTGCCGTTGCCCTGCAGTGGGTGCGGCCGCCTCACCTGCTCGAACCGGCGCACCAGGGCGGCATCCGTCGCCTCGAGAAACACCATTCGCAGCTGGATGCCGCTGCGGAGGTCTTCGATGATGACCTGCAGATCGGTGAAGAAGTCGCGCCCTCTGACGTCGACCACTGCGGCCAGGCGCGGCAGGGTCGAGCCCGCTCGTTCGGCCAGATCGACGAGGGGGCGCAGCATCTGCGGCGGCAGGTTGTCGACCACGTACCAGCCCAGGTCTTCGAGCGCGTTGGCTACGGTGGAGCGGCCCGCCCCCGACATGCCGGTCACAATGAGCACTTCCTGCTGGTCGGCAGTGTCGAGTGTCATCGTGTGGGTTGCCTTCGCCTCGTCGGTGCTGTGGTTTCTAAGACTATCGGGCTGAGTCAGCCGGTCAGGCGCGGAGTTGCTCGAAGATGGTGGTCGCGAGAACGGGGCCCACACCTTTGACCTCGCCGATCTGCTCGGCGGTGGCCTCTTTCAGCTTGGTGACCGAACCGAACTCCTTCAGCAGGGTCTTTACGCGCGCGGGGCCGAGGCCGGGGATCTCGGAGAGCACCGACGTGATGTCGCGCTTGCGGCGGGCACGCTGGTGCGTGATCGCGAAGCGGTGGGCCTCGTCACGAATGCGCTGCAGCAAGAAGAGCGCTTCGCTGCCGCGCGGCAGGATGACCGGGTAGTCGTCGTCGGGAAGCCAGATCTCTTCGAGGCGCTTCGCCAGGCCGCACAGGAAGATGCCCTCGACGCCCGACTCCTTCAGCGCCCGAGCTGCCGCCTGCACCTGCGGCTGGCCGCCGTCGACGATGAGCAGGTTCGGCGGGTACGCGAACTTCTTGGTGCCCGTGTCAGAGTCGGCTCGCTCCGAGCCCTCTTGCAGATAGGCGAGCCGGCGCGTGATGACCTGGTAGATCGAGTCGGTGTCGTCGGTGGTCTCGGGAATGGTGAAGCGCCGGTACTGGTCTTTGCGCGCGAGGCCATCTTCGAAGACCACCATGGATGCGACCACGTTGGTGCCGCCCAGGTGGGAGACGTCGAAGCACTCCATGCGCAGGGGCGCGTCGGGCATGCCGAGCCCGGTCTGGATGTCGGTGAGGGCTTCGGTGCGCGCCACAAAATCGGTGCTGCGCCGCGTTTTGTAGAGCATCAGGGCGTTTTTGGCGTTGAGGGTGGCCGTCTGCATCAAAGCGGCCTTTTCGCCGCGCTGAGCCGTTTTCAGCGCCACCTTCGAGGTGCCGCGGCGCTCGGAGAGCCACACTTCGAGTTCGTGGGCGTCTTCGGGAAGGTCGGGCACGATGATCTCGCGCGGCGGGATCTGGCCGTCGTAGGCGGTCTGCAGAATCGAGTCGACGAGTTCGGCCGTGGTGAGGTCGAGTTCTTTGTCGACCATCCACGCCCGCACACCGCGGATGCGCCCGCCGCGCACGATGAACTGCTGCACCGCGGCCGCGAGTTCGTCGTGCTCGATGCCGAAGAGGTCGGTGTCGACGCTGTCGGCGAGCACGACGTTGCTCTTCTCGAGCACCGCGTCGAGGGCCTGCAGCTGATCGCGGTAGCGGGCCGCTTTTTCGTATTCTTGGGCTTCGGATGCCTCGCGCATCCGCTTCGTCGTCTCGGTGACGAATCGCTTGTCGTGGCCGTTCATGAAGGCGATGAAGTCGTTGACGATCTCGCGGTGCTCTTCGATGGTGACTTTGCCCGAGCACGGGCCGCCGCAGCGGCCGATCTGGCCCGGAAAGCACGGCCGGCCGCTCTGCATCGCCTTCTTGTAGCTCGAGTCGGAGCAGGTGCGAATGGGGAAGGCCTTGATCATCAGGTCGATGGTGTCGTGCACCGCCCAGATCTTGGGATAAGGGCCGAAATACTTGGCGCCCTTGATCTTCTGGTTGCGCGTGACCATGACACGGGGCGCTTCGTCGGCGAGGGTGATCGCCATGAACGGGTACGTCTTGTCGTCGCGGAACTTGACGTTGAACGGCGGCTCGAACTCCTTTATCCAGGTGTATTCGAGTTGCAGGGCCTCGACGTCGGTGCCGACGACGGTCCACTCGACGCTGGCGGCCGTGGTGACCATGCGGCGGGTGCGCTCGTGCAGGCTGCGCAGCGGCGCGAAGTAGTTGCTCAGGCGCGCGCGCAGGTTCTGCGCCTTGCCCACGTACAGGATGCGGCCGTTGGCGTCGCGAAAGCGGTAGACGCCGGGCTGGGTGGGAATTTCGCCCGCTTTGGGGCGGTAAGAAACCGTGTCGCTCATGACGCCTTGCGTCTCGTACCTTCTTCTGCCTCGAGAATCTCTTTCAAGAAGTACCCCGTGTGACTCTTTTTGACCTTCGCCAGCTGTTCCGGTGTTCCGGTCGCAAGAATTTTACCGCCGCCAGAACCGCCCTCCGGCCCCAGGTCGATGATCCAGTCGGCCGACTTGATCACATCGAGATTGTGCTCGATGACGATGACGGTGTTGCCCTTGTCGACCAGGCCGTTCAGGACGAGCAGGAGCTTTCGAACATCCTCGAAGTGCAGGCCGGTGGTCGGCTCGTCGAGAACGTACACGCTGCGCCCGTTCGACCGGCGCTGCAACTCGGTGGCGAGCTTGACGCGCTGCGCCTCGCCGCCTGACAGGGTGGTGGCGCTCTGGCCGAGCCGTACGTAGCCGAGGCCCACCTCGACCAGGGTGTTCAGGAAGCGGTGGATGGCCTGGATCGGCTCGAAGAACACCGCTGCTTCGGCGATGGGCATGTCGAGCACTTCGGCGATGTTCTTGCCCTTGTAGTGCACCGAGAGGGTGTCGCGGTTGTAGCGGGCTCCTCCGCAGACCTCGCAGGCGACGTACACGTCGGGCAGGAAGTTCATCTCGATCTTGATGGTGCCGTCGCCCGAGCAAGCCTCGCACCGGCCGCCCTTGACGTTGAAGCTGAACCGGCCGGGCTGGTAGCCGCGGGCTTTCGCCTCGAGCGTCTCAGAGAACAGATTGCGGATGCGGTCGAAGACGCCCGTGTAGGTCGCCGGGTTCGAGCGCGGGGTGCGGCCGATGGGGTTCTGGTCGACGTGAACGACCTTGTCGAGGTTCTCGAGCCCGGTGACGCGCTTGTGCTTGCCCGGAATCTTTCGGGCGCCGTTGAGCTTGTTGGCGAGCACTCGGTAGAGGATGTCGTTCACGAGTGACGACTTGCCCGACCCGCTGACACCAGTGACGGCGATGAAGGTGCCGAGCGGAAATTTCACAGTGACGTTCTTGAGGTTGTTCGCCTCTGCGCCGACGACCGTGATTTCGCGGTCGGGGTCGAGCGGCCGCCGGCTCGTGGGAATGTCGATCGACTTGCGGCCTGAGAGGTAGTCGCCGGTCAGGCTCTCCCTGTTGTTCAGGAGCCCCTCGTACGAACCCGAGTGCACGACCTTGCCGCCGTTCACCCCGGCGCCCGGGCCGATGTCGACCACCCAGTCGGCGGTGCGAATGGTGTCTTCGTCGTGCTCGACCACGATGAGGGTATTGCCGAGGTTCTTGAGCTTCACGAGGGTTTCGATGAGCCGCCGGTTGTCGCGCTGATGCAGCCCGATGCTCGGCTCGTCGAGCACGTAGAGCACCCCGGTGAGGCCCGAGCCGATCTGGGTGGCCAGGCGGATGCGCTGGGCTTCTCCCCCAGAGAGCGATGCGGCGGCGCGCGCCAGATTCAGGTAGTTGAGCCCGACCTGAATCAAGAAGTCGAGGCGCAGGCGGATCTCGCGCAGCACCTGCGCGGCGATGTGCGCCTCGCGCTCGGTGAGCGTCAGTTCGGCCATGAAGTCTTGAGCGTCGGTGAGGCTGATGTCGGTGACGTCGGCGATGCTGTGGCCGTTCACCAGCACGGCGAGCACCTCGGGCTTCAGGCGTTTGCCGTTGCAGACGGGGCAGGGCACTTCACGCAGGTATTCCGACCAGCGGGCGCGCTGGTTGTCGGTCTCGGCCTGGAGGTACTGGCGTTCGATGTAGGGCACCACGCCCTCGAAGCCGGAGGTGTAGCTCATCTCGCGACCGAAGCGGTTCTTCCACTTCACCCGCACCTCGAAGTTGTCACCGCGCAGCACGGCTTCTCGCACGGTGCTGCTGAGCTCGTTCCAGGGGGTGCTGAGGTCGAAGTCGAGGTCGCGGGCCAGACCCTCGAGCAGTTTCTCGTAGTAGTTGTAGAGGCCCTTGCCCTGGGTGGTCCAGGGGATGATGACGCCCTCTTTGATGCTCAGCTCGCCGTCGCCGAGCAGCAGGTCGGCGTCGACCGACATGCGTGTTCCGAGGCCCGAGCACTCGGGGCAGGCGCCGAACGGCGCGTTGAACGAGAAGGTGCGCGGTTCGATCTCGGTGAGCTGCAGCGGGTGCTGGTTGGGGCAGCTCAGCTTCTCGCTGAAGGTCTGCCAGGCATCCGGCCCGTCTGCGTCGACATAGTTGACCTGAACGATGCCGTCGGTGAGGCGCAGAGCCGTCTCGAGCGAGTCGGTGAGCCGGCTCAGAATGTCGGGGCCGGCCACGAGGCGGTCGACGACCACCGAGATGTCGTGCTTGATCTGCTTCTTGAGCTTCGGCGGCTCGTTGAGCTGGATGATGTCGCCGTCGACCACCGCACGCGAGTACCCGCCTGCCGCGAGCTCTTTGAAGAGGTCGACGAATTCGCCCTTCTTCTGCGAGATGACCGGGCTCACGATCTGATACCGGATGCCCGTTTCGAGCTCCATGAGCTGATCGGCTATCTGCTGCACGGTCTGTGCCGAGATCTTCTCGCCGCAGACAGGGCAATGCGGAATGCCGATGCGTGCCCAGAGCAGGCGCATGTAGTCGTAGATCTCGGTGATGGTGCCGACCGTGGAGCGCGGATTGCGGTTCGTCGACTTCTGGTCGATGCTGACCGCGGGGCTCAGTCCCTCGATGAAATCCACGTCGGGGCGGTCGACCTGTCCGAGAAACTGGCGCGCGTAGGCGCTCAGCGATTCGACGTACCGGCGCTGACCTTCGGCGAAGATGGTGTCGAAGGCGAGGCTCGACTTGCCCGAGCCCGAGAGCCCGGTGAAGACGACCAGCGAGTCGCGCGGAATGTCGAGGTCGACGTCTTGCAGATTGTGCACGCGTGCACCGCGAACGCTGAGTTTTCCGGCGGAATTGACCTTAGTAATCGACACCCCACAACTCTAAGCGGTGCCACCGACACTGCTTCCCGCGCGCCCGTCGTCTTCGCTAGCAGCGCACAGTCGCGATCTCTGCTCATCCTCGCCGGCCCGCGACGTGGTGGCAGGGAATAGCTACTGGTGAGGCCGTTACGACACACGTGAGGCCGTCATGTCAGCCTCAACTTCGTCGCAACGACCTCACATCGCGGGGCGGGGTGGGGTGGCCGGCGCCGGAACGCGGGGCGGGTGTCGCGAACGGGGTAGGGCGGGGGGTCGCGGGGCGGGTTGGAGCCTAGGAGCGCGCCTTGGCGCGAGCGGCGATGAGGTCGGCGGCGGTCACCTGATGCGTGCGGCCGGGGAGCATGGCGGGGGTGAGGCCGGTGAGCCACTCCCCCGGATCCACGCCGAGGGGGCCGGCGAGAGCGACGATGGTGGCGAGGTTCGGGTTCGAATTGCCGCGCTCGATCTTGCCGATGTTCGAGAAGTGCATATCGGCGAGCTCGCCTAGATCCTCTTGGCTGATGCCGAATCGCAAGCGCGCCGCTCTGACCCGCTCGCCGAGGATGCGAGCCGCTTCGGAGTGTATTCGTGCCATGCCTCAAGAGTGCAATATGCATGATTTAGCGACCAGAGATCATACACCTGAGGTATTAACACCTGAGGTATAAACGCAACTGTGTGACGGCCGCGCCCGATAGTCCTGCCTGCTCGGTTCAGCCTGTTCTTGTGCTGCCCAGTCTCGCCGCGCCGAACCCCAGTGCACCTGCGCCCGCTGGGAGCATCGGTGCCGATTCCAGCAGGCGCAGATGCTCCGAGCCGACGCGGATGCTCCCAGCAGGCGCGGACGTCGCCGGCTGTGAGTGGTGGGTTGGTTAGATGTGCCCCGCCTTCTCCATCTGGCGCAGCTCGTGCTTGAGGTCGCCGAGCTCGTCGCGCAGACGGGCCGCGAGCTCGAACTTGAGCTCTGCGGCGGCCGTCATCATCTGGTCGTTCAGATCGGCGATCAGCGTCTCGAGTTCGTTCGCGCCGGCGGCCGCGATTCCTTCACGCCGCAGATTCGGTGTGGGGCTGCGCTTCCTGCTGTTGCGGCCGGCGAGCAGCTGCTCGGTGTCGGCTCCCTCCCGGGCGAGAACCTCCGTGATGTCGGCGATGCGTTTGCGCAACGGCTGCGGGTCGACCCCACGCTCGAGGTTGTAGGCGACCTGCTTCTCGCGGCGCCGGGTGGTCTCGTCGATCGCGCGGGTCATCGAGTCTGTCATCACGTCGGCGTACATGATCACCTGGCCCGAGACGTTGCGCGCGGCGCGGCCGATGGTCTGGATGAGCGACGTCGACGACCGCAAGAAACCTTCTTTATCGGCATCCAGAATCGCCACCAGCGACACTTCGGGCAGGTCGAGACCCTCGCGCAGCAGGTTGATGCCCACCAGCACGTCGTACACCCCGGCACGCAGCTCGGTGAGCAGCTCGACGCGGCGAAGCGTATCGACGTCGGAGTGCAGGTACCGCACCCGAACGCCGTGCTCGCCCATGAAGTCGGTCAGCTCTTCGGCCATCTTCTTGGTGAGCGTGGTCACTAGAATTCGCTCGTCTTTGGCGACCCGCACGCGGATCTCTTCGAGCAGATCGTCGATCTGGCCCTTCGAGGGCTTCACGACGATCTCGGGGTCGATCAGGCCGGTGGGGCGGATGATCTGCTCCACCACCCCGTCGGCAATACCCATCTCGTATTTGCCGGGCGTCGCCGAGAGGTAGACCTTCTGGCCGACCCTCTCGTTGAACTCGTTCCAGCGCAGCGGACGGTTGTCGAGGGCGCTCGGAAGTCGGAACCCGTGCTCGACGAGCGTGCGTTTGCGCGACGAGTCGCCTTCGTACATGGCGCCAATCTGTGGAACGGTGACGTGCGATTCGTCGATGACGACGAGGAAGTCGTCGGGAAAGTAGTCGAGCAGGCAGTGCGGAGCCTCGCCGGGGTTACGCCCGTCGATATGCCGCGAATAGTTCTCGATGCCCGAGGTGAAGCCGATCTGCTGCATCATTTCGAGGTCGAAGGTGGTGCGCATGCGCAGCCGCTGCGCCTCGAGCAGTTTGCCCTCGCGCTCGAGCTGCGTGAGGCGAAGAGCGAGTTCTTCTTGAATGGTGCCGATGGCCCGGTGCATCACATTCGTGTCGGCGACGTAATGCGAGCCGGGGAAGACGGCGATCGAATCCATCTTGCGCACGATGTCGCCGGTGAGCGGGTGCAGGGTGTACAGCGCCTCGATCTCGTCGCCGAACATCTCGATGCGAATGGCGAGTTCTTCATACATCGGGATGATCTCGATGGTGTCGCCGCGGACCCTGAAGTTGCCGCGCGAGAAGTCGACGTCGTTGCGCTGGTACTGCATGGAGATGAACTTGCGAATGAGCCAGTCGCGATCGACCTTCATGCCCACCTGCAAGGCCATCATGGCGTTCATGTACTGCTCAGGCGTGCCGAGACCGTAGATGCACGACACCGTCGAGACCACCACGACGTCGCGCCTGCTCAGCAGCGAGTTCGTGGTGGAGTGCCGCAGGCGCTCGACCTCGGAGTTGATGGAGCTGTCTTTCTCGATGAACGTATCGGTCTGCGGAACGTAGGCCTCGGGCTGGTAGTAGTCGTAGTACGACACGAAGTACTCGACCGCGTTGTTGGGCATGAGTTCGCGGAACTCGTTCGCCAGCTGCGCCGCAAGGGTCTTGTTGTGCGCCAGCACGAGCGTGGGCCGCTGCACAGCCTCGATGAGCCACGCCGTGGTCGCCGACTTGCCGGTGCCCGTGGCGCCGAGCAGCACCACGTCGGTTTCACCCGCGTTGATGCGCGCCGTGAGCTCCGCGATCGCTGTCGGCTGGTCACCACTCGGCGTGTAGTCACTGATGACTTCGAATGGGTGAACAGAGCGGGTGGGTTCCATGCATTAAGTTTACGTAGGGGCACTGACACTCCTCCCCCCCCGGCCCCGAACTTCACCTCCCCGATGCAATCCCGAACCTGGCCCGAACACGCGGCCGCCCCTTTACGCAGAGAGACACCGGTAGCGCGATGAGAATTGGCATTCTGACAAGCGGCGGCGACTGCCCCGGCCTGAACGCCGTCATCCGCGGAATCGTGCTCTATGGCACCGAGATCAACAACCAGGAGTTCGTCGGCTTCAAAGCCGGCTGGCGCGGAGTGGTGAACTCCGACCTCATCGAGCTCGGCCGCTCGAACGTGCGGGGCATCTCGAAAGAGGGCGGCACCATCA
>JAODBB010000081.1 GCA_025463745.1 Subtercola sp. | reverse complement strand
GTCGGTGCCGAGGTCGGGGCGGCGACGTGCCGATTCGAGGTGACTGCTGGCCGGGTCATCCGTCGAACGCCCTGGCGAGGTCTGAAATGGTCAGCGTCTGCGAGAAGAGCCAGTCGTCGGCGGCCAGGCGCCCGTCGCGCGCCGGCAGGCTCGCCAGCACCGCGCCCGGTGGCCTTCCAGCGGTGAGCGCGCTCAGCACCGCCGCGCTCAGCTCGGCGGTCGAGGCGGGGTCGTGCACCACGAAATGACCGTTCTCGCCCAGCCATTCGGCGAGCCCCGTCTGCTCGGTCGTCACGATGGTGAGGCCGTGGGAGAGCCCCTCGACGATGGGCAGCCCGACCTGTTCGCGCCAGGTGCGCGACGGTTGCGAGGGCAGAACGAGCACGGCGGCTGTGTCGAGCAGGTCGTGAATCTCCCGGCGTTCGGGGTCGAGGTCGACGTGGATGCCCGTGCCGCTCGCCGCGGCAGCCACCACCTCCGACTCCAATCGCCCCTTGCCCACCATCACGAGTTCGGCAGCGGGCTGCGCCGCTCGCACCGCCGGCCATGCGGCGAGCAACTGGCGCACACCCTTCCGGTCGGTGAAGTTGCCGACGAAGATGACGCGGTTCGGGTTTCGCGGGCGGCTGACGCCGTGTGTGCTGCAACCCGAGCCAGGGCTGTCGGCACCGCCATCATTGCCATCACTACCCGAGCCGCTGGCGGCGGCATTGGTGCCGCCACCGGTGTCGCTGGCGGCGGCTGCATCGCCGGGTCGTTCTTCACCGAGGCGACGGAACGGCGCCGGCAGGGCAGGGAAGAGCAGCGCGCTCGAACGCAAGCCAACGGTGCCGAGCACAGTTTCGTACGTCTCGCGTGCCGCGCTCGTGCCGAAGGCCGCTCGATCTACTCGCTGCCAGATTCGGCGGGCGAGCATCCGGTTCGCCCGCTTGCGCAGCCCGTCGCCGACCAGAGGATCACGGCCCTCGGCGAAGGGGTCGGAGTTCGCGATGGCGTACGTCACCACCGCGGTTCGTGTTCTGCCGACGATGTGGCGCAACCAGAGAGCGGTGAGAGCGAGCGCAGACGTCTTGAGGCTCGAAAGCATGAGCGGCTCGTTGATCTCGAGCGTCGTGACCGGAGATCGCAGCAGTTGCCAGGCTCCGGCGAGCGGCCCGAGTCTTCGAATGTCGAGCCCCACCGTCAACGGGTCTTCGAAGTCGTACCTCTTATTCTGATAGACGATGGTGGCGGCTTCGAGTTCGTGGGCGCGTTCGAGGTGCGCCGAGCGAAGCGTCTGATAGAGCCGCACGCGCGGAAGCAGGGGCGTGGAGGCTAGGGCACCGTCACTGTCGCCCTCGTCGAGGTGCGTCTTGTCGCCGGCCGAACGGCCCTGCTCGGGGCGGTCGTCGCGCCGGTGGTCGCCGCCACAGGCGCCTTCGCGCGGATCAGTCATGGGGTCGGCCTCAGCAGGGCACGGTGTCGGTGCTGTGCCAGCGTCGAGTCGGCGACACCGTCACGCTCGGAGTCGGAGTCGCGCGCGGAGTGGGCGTCGGCGGAGGAGCCGCTGGCCGCCGCCGCCCCGTCGGCTCCATCACCTGGAACTGGTCTCTCGGCCGCGTCGGAGGCCGCAATGCTCGCGGGAGTGTTCATCGCGTAGGCGTCGGCTTCCATCGCCTGCGCGTCGGCTTCTGTCACCGTCACGTCGGTGCCCGCCCGTCGCGGGCCGGTACCGGTTGCCTTTTTCGGGGCCTTTGTCGGCTCGGCACCAGGGTCGTTCGTTTTCGCCTCATTCGCCTTGGCGTCGGCGGCCGCTGCCGACGATTCGCGTCCGTAGTATCCGGTGAGCGCCTTCGGCTTGGTCTGATTCAGTACGATGCCGATGGTGCGTGCCCGCACGGCAGCCAGCGCCGCCAAGGCATCGCTGAGCTTCTGCCGGGTGGTCGAGTTGTAGAGGGTGACCAGCACCGCGCCATCGGTCATGTGGGTGAGTGTCAGGGCATCCGACGCCGGCAACAGGGGGGGAGTATCGATGATCACGAAATCGTAGGTCGCCTTCACGCTTTGCACGAGCCGCGCCATGGCCGTGGAGCCGAGCAATTGGTTCGGGTTCGGCGGCACCACACCCGACGCGAGAATGTCGACATTCGGCGCCCACGGCTGAATCACCTCGTCGAGCTGCGCCGAGCCGACGAGCACGCTGGTCAGCCCGGCCGCCCCTTCGATCTGTGCGGAGCTGGCGATGGATGGCCGGCGCAGATCGGCATCAACGACGAGCACCCGCAGCGAGCGTTCGGCCATCGCGAGCGCAATGTTCAGCGACATCGTCGTCTTGCCTTCGCCCGGCAGCGCGCTGGTCACCGTGATCGAGCGGATCGCGTTGTCGACGTCGGCGAACTCGAGATTGGTGCGCACCCGCCGGTAGTCTTCGGCCATCAAGCTGTGCGGCGCCGTGCGCATCGTGATTCCGGTGGGCTGCGACCCGCCGCGCCGGCGACGTTCGACGTTGCCGATCACCGGAATCTCGGTGATGCGCTCGATGTCTCGGTCGGTGCGGATGCGCGTGTCGAACAATGTGCGGCCGATGGCGTAGAGCACGCCGATGGCCAGCCCGATCATTAAGCCACTGAGCTGAATCAGCTGCCGGTTCGGCGCAACGGGATTGGCGCTGGCCTGAGCCGGCGTCACCACGCTCATTGCGATCGACGACTTCGCTCCAGTCGATACCGGAGACAGCGCGGTTGCCGTGGTGGTGAGCGACTGGCTCACGCTGTTGGCGATCGCGGCGGCCTGCTCCGGCGAGCCGTCAGAGACCGTGATCTCGATCAGCACAGTGTTCAGCGGGGTGTTCGCCGAGATCTTCTTTCCCAGCTGTGTCGGTGTCAGCGTCAAGCCGAGCTGCGCGATCACGGGGGTAAGCACCTTGGGTGTCGTGGCGAGCGCGGCATACGACTGCACGAGGTTCTGAGTGTAGGTCGACCCCTGCACGAGTTCGCTGGTGGTGTCGCCCTGTGTCGACGAGACGAACACCGCGCTCGTCGACTGGTACACGTTGGGCAGGGAGTTCGCGTAGACATAGCCGACTCCGGCGCCGAGAACACCCAGCAGGATGATCACGAGCCATCTCTTGCGGAGGGCCTTCAGATAGTCGTGTGGATCCATGGCGGTGTTCCTTGCGTGTGTGGCTGGTCAACGCGCGGCTGCGCGGCTGTCTGTGAAGCGGGGTGTGTCGGTGAGACGGCGTGGTTCGGTGAAGCGAGGCCGTTCCGGGAGTCGGCCTGACTCGGTACACGCGGCTCCGGCTGCGCGGTCGCGCGGTGCGGGTGGTGTTCGGCAGCGTGCCGCGCGGGCGATGCGAGCTCGAGCAGCAGGGTGGCGATGGTGCGGCGGTAGGTTTCGGTCGAGTGGCGTTCGACGGCGCGTGTACGGTCGGCCCGGGCATCCTCTCGGCAGTCCGGCCACGCAGCACAGACCGCTTCGAGTTCGTCGGCGAGCGAAGCCGGGTCGCCCGGCGTGACCCGCCGTGCCGAGCGAAACCCTTCGGTGGCTTCACGCAGCCCCGATGTATCGCTGACGATCACCGGGCGGGCCGCCAGCAGCGCCTCTACCGCCGTGTTGCCGAATGGCTCGTTGTACAGCGAGGGAACCACGACGACATCGGCGCGTTCGAGATGCTGCCAGATGTTCGGGTCGAAGCCGTAGAACCAGACGCGGTCGGTGATGCCGGCGGCGGCGACGTGCTCGTGCAGTGTGGTCATGTACTCGTGCTGACCGGGAATCGGCGCCCCGATCAGGTCGAGAGTCGCCGAGACGCCGCGCTCGCCGAGAAGCCCGAGGGCGTCGACGGCGACGAGCGGCCCTTTGCGCTCGGAGAGCCGGCCGACGTAGACGATGTGCAGCCCGCCCACCAGCTCCTCACGAGCGATCGGTGGCAATTCGGGCCCGACGACTCCGTTCGGCACGACGGTGGTGCGCGCAGCCAGGCGCGGAGAGGTCTTCGCGAGCACGCCGACGCTGAACCGCGAGTTCGCAATGAGCCGGGAGGCGAACAGCAGGGGCAGGTTCAGCGCCGCCGCGATGGGCCGGGGCACCGACGCTTCGGCCTCGTGAATGTGATTGAGCACCGGCACCCGCAGCGAACGCGCGGCGGCGATCCAGAGCGGAATCGTGACCGTATTCACGTACACCACGTCGGGCCGCACGCGGCGAATCACGGCTCGGGCGGCGCGGAGGTCGGGCAGCGTCTCTGCAACCAGTTTCAGCAGTCCGCGTGGGCGCAGGCTGCTCTTGCGCAACACCGGGCTGGGGCAGAACCGCACGGCGGCGCCGGCATCCCTCAGCACTTTTTCGAGCGGCCCCGACTCGGGCAGCACCACGACGGCCTGGCCGCCGCTCTGCACCACGCCGATGACGCTCTCGAGCAGCACCCGATCAGAGCCGTACAGCTCTGCCATCGGGTGCGCGAACAACACGGTCAGACCGTCGAGGTTTCTCATCTCTTCACCGGTTGCCATCAGCGTGCCGCCAGCTCGTCGAGCCGGCCCATGTCGCGAAACCATTTGTGCCCGGCCAGCAGCAGATGCCCGGCATTCGCCAGGAACATGAGGCCGTAGACCACGATGAAGATCGGCGTGAAGCCGAGCAGCACGAACACCAGGCACAGCACCCCGTAGTCGGTGGGCATCACCAACAGCGATCGGATGACCGTGCTCTCGCCGCGCGGAGCCGCCCCGAGACTTCGTGAGGCGTACACGCTCTTCAGCTGATCGTTCAAGATCATCGCGAAGAACGAAACGGTCGCGATCACCGAATAGCCGATCGGAATCAGCAGCACGGCGTCAGACACCAGCTCGACGTGCAGAAACAGTGTCACGAGCACGGCCAGATGCAGCGTCGCGATCTTCACCGCATCAACGACGTGATCGAGCCACTCGCCGGCGAGCGAGCCGCCCCCGCGCAGCCGTGCGACCTGGCCGTCGGCCGAGTCGAAGGCATAGCCGATCACCAGCAGCGCGGCGACGATCAACCCGGTGAACCATTCGATGGGTGCGAGCGCCAGCACGACGATGCCGCTGAACGTGAAAACGGCGCTGATGGCAGTGACGGCATTTGGTGTGAGCCCTGAGCGGTACGCCCAGGCGGCGAGGTACTTGCCGATGCGCCGGTTCACGTAGATCGAGTAGGCCGGCGCCCCGCGGGCCGCCCGCTTCTGGGCGCTCGCCAGCTGCGCGACGGTTTCGCGGTAGGTGAGCCGCACGGGGTCGGGGGCGCTCATGAGACCCTCCGTGCTGCGGAGTCGATGGAGTTCGACCGCTCCGACCGACTCGATCCATCAGACTGCTCCGACCGACCCGATCGGGTCGGATTCAGGGCGGCATCGGTGACTGGCGCTGCATGCGCCGCGCCGTCTCGCGCCGCAGATACGTCGGCTGCCGTCGTGACGCTGTGGGGGGCATCGTCGAGGGTCGCGGTGCTGGCACTCGCATCCCACGAAACAGCCGCACGCCGGCCCTTGCTGAGGCCGCGGGTCGAGTAGCCCGCGGCGAGCTTCTGGGCGAGGCGCTCGTAGCCTGCGCAGACGTCGTCCCAGTCGTACCGGGCCGCGGCGCGGTCTGCCAGGCGCTCGCCGAGGCGCTTCGTACCGATGCGATCGGCCTCCGCCGCCTCAAGCAGCCGGCCGAGCTCGGCCGGGCTGTCGAAGTACCGCCCGTTGCCGCCCAGAACCTCGCGATTGAACACCACATTCCACGCGACGACCGATGTGCCGGCGCCCATCGCCCGCAACAACGACGGGTTGGTGCCGCCCACCGAGTGACCGTGTGAATACGTGAGGGCGTTGGCGTAGAGCTGATTGAGCAGCTGCTGATCCCACACGCCGCCGAGGAGGTGGATGCGAGCATCCGTCTCTGCCACCGCCTGGATCTTCTGCGTGTACGAATGTGAGTACGGGGCCGAGCCCACCACTACGAGCGGCAGCGTGGCCGCGCTCGCCCGGTATCCCTCAACGATCACGTCGACGTGGTTCTCGGGCTCGAATCGGGCCACCACGAGGTGATACTGACCGGGTTGCAGCCCCAGTTCGGCCAGGCGATCCGCTCCCGAGTTCTTGAGAATGGTCGAGCCGTAGGTGAGCAGTTCGGTCGGAACACCGAATTCGTGGTCGTAGTAGTCGGCGATTCCGGCGGCGTCGGCGATCAGGGCGTCGGCCGAGCGCACCGCGAACTGTTCGGCCAGCCGGTAGTACTTCTTGCCGGTGCCGCTCCATTTGTCGCGCTTCCACTCGAGCCCATCGACGTGCACAGCCGTGGCGGCGCCCCGGGCTCGAATGAGCGGAACGAGCGGTGCATTCGCCGCGTTGAACACGAATGCCACGTCGTGGCGGCGGTGCACGAGCAAATGCAGCGACGACAGCGTGGTGTGGCTCAGCGTCTCCATGGTCTTCGACCTCACGGCCGGCAGGTGCACGAGCTTCATTCCGAGATACTCACGGAGGGGCTCCACGGCGCCCTTTCGGCAGTACACGGTGACGTCGTGGCCGTGTGCCACCAGGCGCTGACCGATCTCTTCGACGGCCGTCTCGAATCCGCTGTACGCCGCCGGCACTCCCCGGGTTCCGACCATGGCGATGCGCAGGCGGCGCGGTTCGGCGGGCTGTGGTTCGCGCTCAGACATGGTCATGCTCCAGGTTCACGAACGTCGGGCGCACCGTGTTCGCTCGCTCTGTGCTTGCTTTCTCGGTACTTCCCTTCTCAGGGTCTGCCTTCTCGGCACTCGCTTTTTCAGCGGTCGACCTCTCAGCGGCCGGCCCCTCGGCGAACACCGGCACGGCCGGCATGCCCATCCAGGTCTCGCCCGGCGGCAGGTCGCGCAGCAGCACGCTGCCCATCACGAGGGTCGAACGCCGCCCGATGCGCGCCCGGTCTCGAACGCTGGCATTCATGCCGATGGTCGCCTCGTCTCCGATGCGCGCACCCGCACCGATTGAGACTCCAGCACCGATGGTGGCGAACGATTGAATTCGATTGCCGTGGCCGAAGCTCACATTCGGCATCACCACGACGTGTCGCGCGATGGTCACGTCTGAGGTCATCACCACTCCGGCGAAGACCATGCTCCCGGTCTGCACTCGGCAGTTGCGTGCAATCTCCACACTCGGATGCACGGCATACGCATAGCGATCGTCGTCAACACCCTGCTCACGCAACCGCGCGGCCAAGGCGGCCCGCGTCGTGCCCGACGTCACGCAGATCAACAGTGCGGCATCCGGAGCCCTCTGCACCGCATCGAGCCCGCCGAGCACAGGCAGCCCGGCCACCAGCGTGCCCCAGCGCTCCGCAGAATCGTCGAGAAATCCGATCGGCTGGTGGGTGCCGATTGCACGTACGAGGTTGAGCGTTTCGCGGGCCAGGCTCGAGGTGCCTACCAGAATCACGTCGGCCATCAGTACGCCCCCGCCGGGTGCAGCAACTGTTTCGCCGTACGGCAGAGCAGCGCCACGTCTCCCGTGATCGACCAGTTCTCCACGTAGAAGAGATCGAGTCGCACGCTCTCTTCCCAGTCGAGGTCTGACCGGCCGGCGGTCTGCCACAGCCCGGTGATGCCCGGCTTGGAGTAGAGCCGGCGAATCACCATGCGGTCACCGGTCGGAATGTCGTTCTCGGGCCAGGGCCGGGGGCCGACCAGACTCATGTCGCCGCGCAGCACGTTCCAGAACTGGGGCAGCTCGTCGAGCGAATAGCGCCGAAGATGATGCCCGATGGCCGTGACCCGAGGGTCGTGGGCGAGCTTGAACATCACGCCGGCACCCTCATTCAGCTGCTCCAGTTCGGCCTTTTTCGCCTCGGCGTCGAGGCACATCGTGCGGAACTTGATCATGGTGAAGGGCACCCCGCCGCGCCCCATGCGCTTCTGGGTGAAGAGCACCGGGCCGTGGTCGTCGCGTTTGATGAGAATCGCGATCGCGGCCAGCATCGGGGCGATGGCTATGAGCGCCAACGCCGCCAGCACCACGTCCATCACTCGCTTCGCCAGATGCTTCAGCCCGTTGTACTGCGGCATCTCTACGTGCATCAGCGGTAATCCGTCGACGGGGCGCCAGTGGATGCGTGGCCCGGCGACATTCGTCAGCCCCGGTGCCAGCACAAGTTCTGTGGCGCTCGACTCGAGTTGCCAGCCCAACTCCCGCACGAACGCGCTGCCCCCGTCGAGTCGGCCGGCCACGATCACCGCGGTGGCGCCCACTCGCTCGATCACCGAGGGCACGGCATTCGCGAATCCGACGACCGGAACGGTGCGGCCATGCCCGGTCACACTGGTCGCCTCCGTGCCCACCGGCAGCACGGCCCCGATGATGTCGTACTCGACACGGCCCGGCCGACGCGAGATCTGGTCGATCACGTACTGCACGTCATTCGGTTCGCCGACGACGATCACCTTGGTCAGGTAGAGGCCGTTCTCGCGGCGCTTCGCGAGCCAGATTCGGTTCAGATTGCGCTCGATGATGAGTGCCACAACCCCGAGTGGAAGCCCTACGACGAAGTAGCTGCGCGGCACCACCAATTGCGCCAGTGCGGCGCCTACCGCGGTGGCGCCGTACACGATGCACGTCGCGATGATCGCGCGGCGGTATTCATCGAAACCGACGCCGATCAGCCGAAAGTCGCGGCTTCGCGAGAGCGAGAGGGTGAGCATCCACGCCCCGGCGATGAGCGTGGAGAGCACGGCATAGGCGGGAGCGGACTCCCACAGGATGCGGTCGAAGGCCACCAGCACGGCGAATGTGATACCGGTTACGGCGAGAACGACCGCCGCATCGGCGATGAGAAGGCGCCTGGAGTAGTGCACCGACCAACTGGCCGCGTGTTGCTCGCTGGCGCGGGCGGAACGAGTGAAGACGGAGGCTTCGAAGGGTAAGCCCGCAGTACTTCGTACATCAATGGCCACGTAATCAACCTGTGTTTTCGGGATAACAGGGACGAGTCTCGGAAGGGTAGAACTCTCATTGACGGTAGATACACCGGTGTATCTACCGTCAATCCCGGAGAGTTCGTCTCAACCCGGTGCAGGTGAACCGCTTCTAGGAAAAACGGGTCACCAACAACCAGGTATCTCTTCGGCTGGCTCACCGTGCGTAGCTAGGATTACGACGGTTGGATCAGCCTGGGTTGTCGGAACACCATAACCCGGATGAGAAGCTGTCAATAAGCCCCCTTTTTGGGGCTTTTACCTTACAATTGAGTAATTGTCAATCAATTGCGGATTTAGAGCGGAATATTGCCGTGTTTTTTAGCCGGCTGTGACGCGCGCTTGGTACGCAGAGCGCGTAGTCCCTTGACGATGGCGACGCGGGTGGCCGCGGGTTCGATGACCCCGTCGAGTTCGCCGCGCTCGGCCGCCAAGAACGGGCTCGCCACGTTGTAGGTGTACTCGTTGGCGAGCTTCGTACGCACGGCGGCAACGTCTTCGCCCGCGGCTTCTGCCCGCTTGATCTCACCGCGATAGAGGATGTTCACCGCGCCCTGCCCGCCCATGACGGCGATCTCGGCCGTCGGCCACGCCAGGTTCAGGTCGGCCCCGAGCTGCTTCGAACCCATCACGATGTAGGCACCGCCATAGGCCTTTCGTACGATCACGGTGATGAGCGGAACCGTCGCCTCGGCGTAGGCGTAGAGCAGCTTGGCGCCGCGGCGGATGACGCCCGTCCACTCCTGATCGGTGCCGGGCAGGTAGCCGGGCACATCGACGAGGGTGACGATGGGAATCGAGAACGCATCGCAGAATCGCACGAACCGAGCGGCCTTCTCGCCGGCCTCGATGTTCAGCGTGCCGGCCATCGCGTTGGGCTGGTTGGCGATGATGCCCACCGACCGCCCCTCGACGCGGGCGAACCCGATCAGGATGTTCGGGGCGTACAAGGGCTGAACCTCGAGAAAATCGGCGTGGTCGACGATGTGCTCGATGATCGTGTGCATGTCGTAGGGCTGGTTCGGGCTATCGGGGATGATCGTGTTCAGCTTGTGGTCGGCGTCGGTGATCTCGAGCTCGGCGGTGGATTCGTACACCGGAAGGTCGGCGAGGTTGTTGTCGGGCAGAAATCCCAGCAGGGTGCGCACATAGTCGAGCGCGTCATCCTCATCGCTTGCGAGGTAGTGCGAAACGCCCGAGATCGTGTTGTGCGTCAGTGCACCGCCGAGCTCCTCCATGCCTACGTCTTCGCCGGTGACGGTCTTGATCACGTCGGGGCCGGTGACGAACATCTGGCTGGTCTTGTCGACCATGATGACGAAATCGGTGAGCGCGGGGGAGTAGACGGCGCCGCCGGCCGCGGGGCCCATGACGATGGAGATCTGCGGGATGACGCCCGAGGCCTGCGTGTTGCGGCGGAAGATCTCGCCGTACTTGCCGAGAGCGACGACGCCCTCTTGAATGCGGGCGCCGCCCGAGTCGAGCATGCCGTTGATGGGCACGCCGGTCTTCAGCGCCAGATCCATCACCTTGATGATCTTCTCGCCGGCGACCTCGCCGAGCGAGCCCCCGAAGATGGTGAAGTCCTGGGCATAGACCGCCACCTGGCGACCGTGGATGGTGCCGGTGCCGGTGACGACGGCGTCACCATAGGGCCGGTTCTTCTCCATGCCGAACGCGTAGGTGCGGTGCCGAACGAATTCGTCGAGTTCGACGAACGAGCCGTGGTCGAGCAGCTGTTCGATGCGCTCGCGCGCGGTCTTCTTGCCTTTGGCGTGCTGCTTGGCGACGGCGCTCTCGCCGCTCTGGGTGACCGCTTCGTGGTACCGGTTCTTCAGATCGACCAGTTTGCCGGCGGTGGTGTACATGTCGGGGCCCGAAGGTGTCTCATCAGTCACGCCGTTCACTCTACCGGCCAAGACTCCCCGGCTTCTGTTGACGAATTCCTACAGAAACTGGCCTCTCTCTTAGATGCTGGCGGTGTCGCCAGAGGTTTCGCGGTTCTCTACGCCGTAATCTGAAGACCATGAACCTCCCGCAGAGTGAAGCTGTCGTACCGCGACTCGTCTGGCTGGCCGAGGCCACGTCGACCAACAGCGAACTGGTGCGGGCGGCGACCGGGCCCGATGCGACCACCTGGCCCGACCTTTCGGTGCTCGTCACCGACAACCAGATCGCGGGCCGCGGGCGCCTCGGGCGTGTCTGGTCGGCTCCCGCCGGAGCCTCGCTCGCCATCTCGGTTCTGCTGCGCCCGACGCCGGTCTTGCCGATCGAGTCGCTGGCCTGGATACCGCTGATCGCCGGAGTGGCGATGTCGCGGGCGGTGAACAACGTGCTCGGGGTGTCGAGCGGTGCGGTCGGCGACGAGGAGGGGGCCGACGAGGGTGACTCTGAATCCGGGTCCGGGTCTGACGCCGAATCCGGGTCCGGGGCTGACTCTGAATCCGGGTCTGACGCCGAATCCGGGTCTTACGTCGATTCCGAATCCGAATCCGATTCCGGTTCCGATTCCACTGAAGCCGCAGACGGCTACGCGGCCGACGATGCCAACCCCTACGGCGAGCTGACTGATGCCGAGATGACCGCCAATGAGGCCGCCGAAGACGCTGCGGCGCGACAGGCGCCGGCAGCCGTGGCGACGGTGAAATGGCCGAACGACGTGCTCATCGGGCGGGCGAAGGTCTCGGGCATCCTGTCGGAGCTGCTGCCCGGCCAGACCGGTGTCGTGGTCGGCGCCGGCGTCAACCTGTTTCTCACCGAAGACGAATTGCCGGTGCCCACAGCGACCTCGATCGCGCTTGCGGGCGCAACCGACTTCACCGCTGACGACCTGCTCTCGGCCTACCTCGTCTCGTTCGCCGAACTCTACGAGCTCTTCACGCGCTGGAACGGTGACGCCGCCGAGAGCGGGATCGCCGCGATCGTGGCCGACGCGTGCAGCACCCTCGGTCAGCCGGTCGCGGTCGAACTACCCGCGGGCGAAGTGGTCACCGGGCTCGCCAGCGGTCTCGACGCCTCGGGCCGCCTCGTGGTTATTCGCGATTCGGATGCCCGTACCATCGCTGTCTCGGCCGGCGACGTGACCCACCTGAGGTACTGACCGAGCGATGTCGCGCCGCCGCAGACCCGCCGCTCCCGAACCGAACGACCCCGATTTCACCACGGTGTTCCGCGGCGACCCGTTCGGTTCGAACCCGTACGGCTCAGATTCTGCTGGTGCTGACCCGTACGGCACGCGGTCGCCTGGTGTCGGCGCCGATGAGGGCGTCACGTTCGACGCCATCGTCAGCGAACGGATTGTCGCCCGCTATCGCCCGCACGCCAGGCGGCTGTTCTGGCCGACCATTCTGCTGATCGCTGTGGCTGTGGCGTGCGGCTACTTTCTCGGCCGCTTCGCCGAAGAGTGGCAGAACCTGACCGCACTCGGTGTCGCTGCGGCACTGGTGTTCTTTTTCTGGCTGCTGCCGTTCGTGTCGTGGCTCGCGCACCGCTACACGGTGACGACGCGCCGCGTCATTGTCGTGCGCGGCCTGTTCGTGCGTGAGCGGCAGGAGGTGTCGCTGCGGCGCGGGTTCGATGTGACTCTTCGGCGCCGGGGGCTACAAGCGCTGTTTCGAACGGGCGATGTGACGATTCACTCGGGAAGCGAGCATCCGCTCGTCATGCGTGACGTGCCGGATGCCCGGCTGATCGTCTCCGCTCTCACCGACCTAGGGTCTGTCTCCTAATTCTGCACCGGCTGCGCGACGCGTCTCGTTGCGCCCTGCGGCGTACTCATCGCGTCAGCTCTTGACGAGAGCGTCTTCGCGTTCGACTTCGAGGGCCGCGGCGGTGATGTTGTGCAGGCCGTCGCTGCGCTGTTTGCCGTAGACCCAGTAGCGGTACAGCACGAAACGGAAGGCGGTGCCGAGAATGAGGCCCACCACGTTGGCCGCGATGTTGGTCGCCAACAGGCTGGTGAGACCGAGAATGTGGTGCGTGAACCAGATGCACGCCTCGGCGATGGCGAGCCCGCCGATCGAAACCAGCGAGTATTCGAGAAGTTCGAGCCAGACCTTTGCGCGGCGATTCTCGCGGAAGGTCCAGTAGCGGTTGCCGATCCAGTTGAAGATGATGGCGATGCTGGTGCTGATCAGCTTGGCGCCGATGGCGGTGGAATAGAAGTGGCCGGAGCCGAACGTGCCGACGAGCAGCAGGTTGAAGATACTCACGTCGAGAACCATGCCGAGAATGCCGACCACGCCGAACTTGAGTGCGTAGGTCAGAAATCCGCCCCAGACACGGGCTGCAAGACTTTTCATCTCGTGAGAACCTGGCTGCTTTCTTGCGGGCACCCAACACTCGGTGCGCACTGCTTTGCATCTGACAACTGTTCTTCGACTATATGGGATCGGCTGCGATGTCTGCAGGTGAACGCCAGCTCTGCCGTGAAGTCGCCCAGCCGGGTAAAGTAGGCAGGTGAACTTGCGCGTGGGTGTAATCGGTGGCGGTCAGCTGGCTCGAATGATGATTCCGGCGGCGGTGAACTTAGGTGTAGACATCCGCGTCCTTGCTGAGAATGAGGGTTCTTCGGCACAATTGGCGGCCTCGATGGTGGGTGATTACCACGACGCCGAGCTGGTTCTCGAATTCGCATCGACGGTCGATGTGGTGACGTTCGATCACGAACACGTGCCTGAGTCGATTCTCAGGCAACTCGCGGCTGCAGGGCATTCTGTGCAGCCGGGGCCGGATGCGCTGCAGTTCGCGCAAGACAAGCTGCTCATGCGTGAGCGGCTCGCTGAGCTGGGTGTTCCGATGCCCGAGTGGGCGGCCGTGCGGGGCGAAGACGAGGTGCAGGTGTTTCTCGATGCACACGACGGCGAGGCCGTTCTGAAGACAGCTCGCGGAGGCTATGACGGCAAGGGCGTGCGACTGATTCGCGATGCATCCGAATCGGCCGATTGGTTTCGCATTCTCGACGAAGACGCGAATGGTGGCGCCTTGCTCATCGAGGAACGTGTCGACTTCCGTCGCGAACTGGCGCAGCTGGTGGCTCGCCGCCCGTCGGGGCAGACAGCGCTGTGGCCCGTGGTCGAAACGGTGCAGAAGAACGGGGTGTGCAGCGAGGTGTTCGCCCCCGCGCCCGGCGCCGGCGAGCGCCTGGCCGAGGTCGCGGCATCCCTCGCCACGCGCATCGCCGACG
>JAODBB010000148.1 GCA_025463745.1 Subtercola sp. | reverse complement strand
GCGAATCGCCCAGATCGCATTGAGCACAGCGAGCAGGCCCACCGTCGGTCGCACGACCGGCCAGGTGGCCACTCGGAAGACCCACCAGGTGTTGCCGCCATCCATCTGCGCGGCCTCCATCGTTTCTTTCGAAACCGATTGCAAGGCGGAGAGAAGCACAACGGCGCTGAACGGAAACAGTTGCCAGACCGTGGTGATGAGAACCGCCGGCAGTGCCGTCGCGGGGCTGTCGAGAATGCCGCTCGGCGGAATGGTGACACCGAAGAATTCGAGAACGTGATTGACGATGCCGTGCTGAGGATCGAGCATCCAGATGACGATCAATGCGGTGGCCACGCCGGGGGCGGCCCACGGCACGGTGACGAGAGCCCGCGCCACTCCCCTTCCCTTGAAGTTGCCGTTCAAGAGCAGTGCCGCGCCCAGCCCGGCGCCGACAGCGCCGACGACACAGACCACCAGATAGATCGCAGTGATCACCAAGGTGTGCTGAAAATTCGGGTCGGCGAAGATTTTGAAGAAGTTGTCGAGCCCGACGAACTCTCCGCCGGAGGGATTCAGCAGCGACGTGTCGGTCAAGCTGAGCCAGGCCTCCTGCACCAGGGGCACCATCTGAAACACGATGATGTAGGCGGCGGCGGGGATCAGAAAGAAATACGGCGTCCACTTGCTGCCGAGTGGGCTCTTCCGGCGCTTGCGCGGCGGTTTGCTCGGCGCTGCGGGCGTCGGAGTGTGGGGGGCTTGGGTCAGTACCGTAGCCATGGAGATGTTCCTTGCTCTCAAGCGAATTGTGCGGTCTGGATGCCCGAACCCAACGAGTGCGGTTCGATCCGGGCATCCAGCGGCGCGACAGGTGTTAGCCGACCGCCTGAGTCGCCTGCTGCTGGGCCTGATCCATCGCCTGCTGCATGGTCATCTGCCCCTGAAGGGCGGCGATGACCTGCTGTACGACGATCTTGCGGATGTCGGGCGTCTTGTCTTCGAAGCCCAGAACGATCTGCGGCAGAGCCACGGCTGTCGATGCGTTGAAGACGGGCTGCAACGGTTGCGCCGTTACCATGTCGGGTGTCGGAACGGCTGCGGTCGCAACAGATCCGCCGGTGCCCGAAACGTTGAGGATCCTCACTTGCTGAGCCGGCTCGAGGAGCCACTTGATGAACGTTTCAGAGGCCGCCGTGTTCTTCGACGCCGCGTTGATTCCCGTGACGGCAACGACTTCACCCGTGCTCTGCACGGGGAACGGAATCTGAACAGCCCCGAGATTGAGGTTCGGGTTGAGCGTCTTCAGGTTGTCGGCGGTGCCACCGTTGTCGATCTCCATTGCCACCTTGCCATCGGCGAACATCTGCCGGTAGGTCGAGGCCGTGGCTCCGGCGGGAATCACATTGTCGTTGTAGAGCTGCTGGTACATCTCGAGACCCTTGACGGTGTCTGGCGAGTTCAACGTGAGGTTCGTACCATCAGACCAGGCGCCGCCGAACCCGTAGACGTAGTTCCAGAGGTCTTGCCACATTCCGTTGGCCTCGGGCAGAGTCGTTCGAAAGGCGAGGCCGTACTGATCGCCTTTTGTGAGATCTTTCGCCGTCTGCTCGAACTGTGCGAATGTGGTCGGCGGATTCGGAACGAGGTCTTTGTTGTAGAGCAGCGTATAGCTGCCCGCCGTTGAGACGATGCCATAGCGAGTACCGTTCACCGACGTGTACTTGTCGTTTCGCGGCAAGAGTTGCAGCGCATTGGCGTCGATGACCGAATCGAGCGGCGTCAGAAGCTTCGCTTTGGCAGCCTGAAAGAAGTCAGGCGTGTCGAAACGGATGACGTCTGGCCCCTCGCCGGCACTGAGCTGGGTGAGAATCGTCTGCGCGAACGTCGGGAATGGAACAGAGGCCTGGGTGACATGAATGTCGGGGTGCGATGCGTTGAAGTCGTTGAGCAGGGCGGTGAGCATCGGGCCTGAGCGCGGATTGGCGAACAAGCCATCTGCGTAGGTGATCTCGGCGACTCCGCCGGTGGATGATGCAGAGCTGCCACTGCCCGCACATCCTGTGAGAGCCATGCCGACGACCACTGCGGTCGAGACGAGCAGGGCGATTCGTTTTCTGACGGGTGCCAGTTTCATTCGTTACTCCTTCGTAAGAATACGGGTTGGGTACGATGTCGACGGAGTACGGAAAACTCTGGGGCATGAGTGTCTCTACCGTCGTGTGTGAATCGAAGTTATTCCGGGCCACAACGTTCGCCTAGCCAGAGTCCCACTATCCGGAACGGTGTAACTTTCAGATTGCGCAGGAGCGTTCGGCCTATGCTCGCTGTGAGTCTTCGAGCGAACCTGCTCGTAACAAAGACCATTCGAGATCACTTGGAAGTGACGATGACAACGACGCTCCTGCCCGACACCGACGCCGACGCCGAAAGCACCGACAGCACCGACAGCACCGACAGCCTGTCGTCGCTTCGTCGCGGGTTGGCTCTGCTCGACCTGTTTTCGGCACGGGATCACGAACTGAGCGTGAGCGAGATGGCACGGAGGGCGCACATACCGAAGTCGACGACCCACCGTCTCGTCGCCGACCTGATTTCGTGGGGCGCCCTCGAGCGCGGCAGAACCGGGGTGCATTTGGGCGTTCGGCTGTTCGAACTGGGCTCGCTCGTCACCACCCCACGAACGCTGCGCGACCTCGCCGTTCCGTTCGCCCACAATCTCAATGAAGTCACCCGATTGACGTCGAATCTGGCAGTGCGAGAAGGAACCGAGATCATCTACATCGAAAAGATCTCGAGCCGCACTCTCAAGGTTCCCCACTCCCGCCTCGGTGGTCGCGCAGCATTGCATGCGACTGGCCTGGGCAAGGCGATCCTCGCATTCAGTTCACCTGACTTCGTCGATGAAATGCTGAACCGTGAGTTGGTGGCCAAGACACCGAAGACCATTACCCAGTCAGCCGTGCTTCGCCAGGAACTCGAAGAGATCCGCGTCTCCAAGGTCGCTTACGACGTCGAAGAATCACGGCTGGGCATGTTCTGCGTTGCGGCGCCGATTTTCGCGAGTCGTAACATCGTCGTGGGGGCGATATCGGTGACGGGAGCGACTGCCCTTTCTCAGGCGCAGCTCTTCGCTCCAGCTGTACGCACAACAGCTCTTGCGTTGTCACGAGCGCTTGGCTCGCAGCGGGCGAACTTCGGCTAGGGCATGTTTCCTAGGCCACCGCTTTGTCGATGATCTTCTCGACGTAGGCGCCGAGGGTGCCCGTCGATGGGCCGCCCGACGCGAGCCACGATCGAACCAGGCGGCCCCCGACGGCCTGGTCGAGTGCTAGGCCTCCTGCGAAATAGGGCGCGGGAGTCTTTCGTGCTGTGAGCCACGGGTCGAAATCGAGCTGAAGCGAAGCCACCTGACGTTCTGGTGCGAAGAAAATGCGGTCAGCGTTGCCACCGAAAAACGCGGCTCGCTGGTCGTCGGTCGGCGAGAGCTCGTCGATCCAGTCGATGCTGCTCTGAACGCTTTCGTTGCGCCAGTAAAGAACAGGCGATTCCATTCCCCACAACGCGCGCTGCCAACCGGTGCGCTGCAAAACGGCCTCGGCCCAGGAGCGCAACAGCGATGGTTCGAATGCCCCGTGGCGTGAGAAGACGACCGAGAATCGCGGATGCTCGAACAACTCATTGACCGCTCCGCTCCGTAGCGCCGAGCCGTCCCGAGGGCCGGCAAAATGTGCAGCGACGACCTGAGCATCCGCGTGGCGATTCAGATGATCGAGCAGCACGCGTGCACCCAATGGCTCTGACACCGATGCGCCCGCTACGACCACTATTCCCCGGGCCTCGCCAGCAACATCCAACAGCCACGACCTCTCGGCGAGATCTGAGTCAGAGAGCCGCACGGCAGAGAAGCCCGCAGCGAACTGTGCTGCCACAGCCGACGAAACCTGGGCCCTGCCGATACCGATTGGCACTCCGATCAAACGGAACATGTCGGGGTGGGCGATGAGAGCCTGGTGCAGCTGCTCCAGGTCGGGGCTGGCGTCGAAGGCGCACAGCACCGCGCGTGAAACTCCCGCCTGCGGCATGACGCGACGATAGTCGTCGACGCTTTGAAATCGAGGCATACCTGCGTGCGAATACGCGTCGATACGGCCCGCAAACTGACTCTCTTGCGTTGGTGGATGCACGATCTCTCCTCAATCCGGGCGGGCGGCGGCCCAGCGGCGCCTCGGTCTAGCCCACCGAAAACTATGGCACCAGAGAGAACGAAGTCCCTCTTGCAGATCCGCCTGGTGAGACGCTGCCGGGTTGCGTCCCGAACAAGAACCTCCTTACACGCGCACGTCGCAGAGGGCGCGTACGATTTCTTCGACGCGGTCTTTGGCATCGCCGAACAGCATGCGGGTGTTGTCGCGGTAGAACAGCGGGTTCGCGACGCCGGCGTAGCCGGAGGCCATGGAGCGTTTGAATACGATGACTTCTTCAGCTTCCCAGACCTTCAGCACGGGCATCCCTGCGATCGGGCTTGACGGGTCGAGGGCGGCGGCGGGGTTCACGGTGTCGTTGGCGCCGATGACGAGCACGACGCTGGTGCCGGGAAGGTCGTCGTTGATCTCGTCCATTTCGAGCACGATGTCGTAGGGTACCTTCGCTTCGGCGAGCAGCACGTTCATGTGGCCGGGCAGGCGTCCGGCAACGGGGTGGATGCCGAACCGCACTTTCACGCCTCGTTCTCGCAATGCGCGGGCGAGTTCGGCGACCGGGTACTGCGCTTGCGCGACGGCCATGCCGAAGCCGGGGGTGATCACGACGGATTTCGCTTCGGCGAGCAGCTGCGCGGTCTCCTCCGCGGTGATCTCGTGGTGTTCGCCGGTCTCGTCGGCGCTGTGCGTGGGCGCGGCGATGCCGAATCCGCCCGCGATCACCGAGATGAACGACCGGTTCATCGCCTTGCACATGATGTAGCTGAGGTAGGCACCGGATGATCCGACCAGCGCCCCCGTGACGATCAGCAGATCGTTGTTGAGCAAGAACCCGCTGGCCGCGGCTGCCCAGCCGGAGTAGCTGTTCAGCATCGAGACGACCACGGGCATGTCGCCGCCACCGATCGACGCGACCAGGTGCAGGCCGAGTAGCAGCGCGAGCACGGTGACCGCGATCAGCAGCCAGAACGCGGGCGTGATCACGAACCAGACCGTGAACACGACGAACAGGCCGAGTGCTGCCAGGTTGAGGGCGTTGCGGCCGGGCAGCACGAGCGGGGCCGACTTGATGCGGGCGGAGAGCTTCAGGTAGGCGACGATCGATCCGGTGAACGTAACCGCGCCGATGAAGATGCCGATGAAGATCTCCCCTCGGTGAATGCCGACCAGGTCGGGGGCGATGTTCGCGGATTCGAGGTATCCGTTCCAGCCGATCAGCACTGCGGCGAGCCCGACGAACGAGTGCAGCAAGGCGATGAACTGCGGCATTCCGGTCATCTGAACCCGGGCTGCGCGCCAGAGGCCGATCGCACCGCCGATCACGAGAGCGCCGAGCAGCAGCACGATTGCCGTGGGTGTGGAGCTCTGTACGTCCAGGGCGATCGTCGCGAGCAGAGCGATCACCATGCCGGTGATGCCGTAGACGAGGCCGGTGCGGGCGGTCTCGTGGCGGGCGAGCCCGGCAAGGCTCAGGATGAACAACAGGGCGGCGACGAGGTACGCGGCACCCGAAATGGCTATGGTTATAGCTTCAGTTGTCATGATGGTTCAGTCCTTCGAGAACATGCGCAGCATGCGGCGGGAGACGGCGAAGCCGCCGAAGATGTTGATGCTGGCCAGCAGCACCGCTACCGAGGCGAGGATGCGCGTGGCAGGGTCATCGATCGTGAGTTGCAGCATCGCGCCGACAACAACGATGCCGCTGATCGCATTCGTCACGCTCATCAGCGGCGTGTGCAGTGCGTGGTGCACTTTGCCGATCACGTAGAACCCGATCACGATCGCAAGCACCAGCACGGTGATGTGCTGCGGCAACGGTGCCGGAGCAATGGCGATGACACCGAACAGGATGGCGATGCCGATCACGGTCAGCACGCCCTTCGTCGTTCGAGACAGCCCGGTCTTCTGAGGCGCCACGTCGGCTTCCGACGTTGGTGCGGCTGCGGTCGGGGCCGCCGAGACGTGCACGGGGGGCGGTGGCCAGAGCTTCTCACCGTTCTGCGCAACCGTGATGGCCCGCTGCACGATGTCGGTGTGGTCGAGCACCAACCGGCCATCCTTGCCCGGCGTCAGCAGCGTGAGTAGGTTGACGAGGTTCTGGCCATACAGCTGCGAGGCCTGCGCGGGCAGTCGGCGGGCCAGGTCGGTGTAGCCGATGATCGTGACACCGTTCGCGGTGACGAACTCCGTGCCGGGAACAGTGCCCTCGACGTTGCCGCCGTTCGCCGCGGCGAGATCGACGATCACACTGCCCGACTTCATCGACGCGACATCTGCAGCGGTGATCAGCACCGGCGCCGTACGGCCCGGGATGTTCGCGGTCGTGATGATGATGTCGACATCTGCAGCCTGCTCGGAGTAGATCTCGGCGGCGCGCTGGTCGTAGGCCTCGCTCGTCGCCTGCGCATACCCATCGCTGGAGACCTGCTTCTGCTCAGCGACGTCGACCGCGAGATACGTGCCGCCGATCGACTTCACCTGCTCGGCGACCTCCGGCCGAGGATCAGTGGCCCGCACGATCGCTCCCATGCTCGACGCGGCACCGATCGCGGCCAACCCGGCCACCCCGGCACCTGCAACCAACACCTTCGCCGGCGGCACCTTGCCCGCCGCCGTGACCTGCCCGGTGAAGAACCGGCCGAACCTGTTCGCCGCCTCGACCACCGCACGATACCCCGCGATATTCGCCGTCGACGACAGCACATCCATCGACTGCGCCCGCGAAATGCGTGGCACCGCATCCACCGCGAGCGCCGTGATCGGCAACGCCACCAGCTTGTCGACAAAGCCGGGATTCAACCCCGGCGAAAGCCACGACACGAGAGTGGCCCCCTCGGCGAGCAACCTGAGTTCGGCATCCGCCGGTGCGTTCACTGTCAACACCACATCAGCCCCCCATGCGTCGATGCGATCGACAATGACAGCGCCAGAGGCCACGTACCCTCCATCAGGAAAAGCGGATGCAACACCCGCGCCCAGCTGCACGCTCACGTCGTAACCCAGCTTCACCAGTTGGGCAACGGTCGATGGCGTCGCAGCGACACGGGTTTCGCCTTCAGCAGTCTCTGCAACGACTCCGATACGCATAGTGGTCTCCTTCGACGCACAATTGAGGGGGTGGTCGACTCGCAGGCGCATGTGCAGCACATGATGCGAGGACCGTTCCGAACAGTACCAGCGCCATTCTGCGACACTCGGCAGATTCCCACTGACAGGAACGCCAGAATTGCCCGATCTTGCTGTTTAACGAAATGACGGCGATCTTCTCACTCGTATCGGACGCCTCCTTGCACCCCGCCCTTGTCGGCAAACTGGTACTTCAGCCCTGACAGACAACGTTCACGTTGCCGGTCGAACCCCGAGACGGACCCTGGCCCTCCGATCCAGTCGCGCGTATCCTGGTGCTGACACGATGAAGCGGGGACACCGACCCGCGAATCACGACCACCGCGAAAGCCCTGACGCGACTTGCCTCCCGGCGCTCCTCACCGAATCGATCACTCGATGATGAGGAGAAGATCAAGATGTTGAAAGAACAGCACACCGTGCTGCCCGCGAGCGATCTCTCGCGGGCACGCGGCTACTACCACGACAAGCTCGAGCTCGACCCGAACGAAGAGCACGACGGACTGCTGATGTACCGCCAGGGCCAGGGCTCGGGATTCGACGTGTACGAGACGGAGAACGCCGGCACCGCCCAGAACACCCAGATGGGCTGGATGACCGACGACCTGCGTGGTGAGATGATGCGGATGCGCGAACATGGCGTCGTCTTCGAGGAATACGACTTCCCGGAGATGAAGACAGTCGACGGCGTCGTGACGGCACCAGACGGATCGATGACCGCGTGGTTCCGTGACAGCGAAGGCAACTTCCTCTGCGTCACGCAGCGGCCACCGGAGTAGCGCTGGCCACAAGAAAACCCCCGATCAACGGGGGTTTTCGGTGGTGCGCCCGGAGGGATCCGAACCCCCGGCCTTCTGATCCGAGCGGCTATTCGCTACCGACCAGCGCGAGTGGCGCGAACGGATACAACGACTGCAACGACTGAGCCGAGTGCTAGTGCTGCGGCGAACCCGATCATGGATGGCTGGATTGCGGCAACCTGGATGACGAGACTGAACGCTATCGACGGCAGGCCCATACCGAGATAGGCGATTACGAAGAAGATCGCTAACACGCCGGCGCCGGAGGCCGGTTCCGCGGCGATGGCCGTCTGGGTGATGGCTGCTTTGAAGAGCAGACCGGCGCCGGCACCAGCGAGTGCCGCAGCGGTCAGGATTAGCCAGAGTGCCGGCTGATAGAGCGAGAATGCGGTCAAGGCGAGTCCGATCGGAAAGAGCACCGTTCCGATGACGAGCACGCTGGTCTTGGAGAGTCTGCCCAGGGCCAACTGGGCGACCGCGGATGCGGCGAAGGCGGCGAACGGAGCGAGGCCGGCAATGAAGAGCGAGCTGATGCCGAGCTGACCTCGCACGATGATCGCGCCGAGCGAGGAGAAGAGTCCCATGACAGCGAAGGCGAAGAACCCGACTGCCGCCGCACTTGCGAACGCCGTTCGTTGACGCGGCCGAAGCGCGAAGCGCGTGGGGCGGTCACGGGACTTGAGCTCGGTGTCTATCGTCTCCGGGCTTGTGAGCACCAAGATGAGCATGATCGCCATGATGACCGCGAGAAGAAGATAGGGAGTCATGAGCGGCGCCGGCACCCACTGCGCCAGCGCTCCTGCGATCAAAGGGCCGAGGGCAAGGCCCCCGAGATTGGCGGCGGTCGAGACGAGCGCCGGAACGGCGGAGCCGACGCGATCGGGGCGCGCCTCATGGTGCAGATCGCTGAGGTACGCGGTCGCGGTGGAAGCCATGAGTCCGACGGCGACTCCCGTGAGGAATCGGCCGATGACAAGCCCAGGCAGGTCGGGCCAGAACGCGAGAACGAGGGCCGAGACGATAGCGACGAGGAGCGCGGGAACGACGATCCGACGACGCCCGAATCGGTCGGAGAGGTGCCCGAGCGTCGGGAAGCTGATCGCAGCACCAATGACCATGACGGCGAAGGCCACTGTAACAGTCGTCGTCCCGAAGCCGTCACGCGCCTCATAGAGCGGCCACAGCGGCGTTGGAAGGGTGCCGAACGCCATGAGAGAAGTAAACGCGATTGCAACAAACCAGAACCCGGCGGCATGCGAGGAGACACCGCGCGGTGTGGTCGAAGAGCGGTGTACGGAAGTCGTGCGTTGTGTGGTTGTCATCTGTCCTCGTTCGAGTGCGGCGCTTGCTGTCACCACCCACAACGTCGAGAGTCTCGTTATCCGTTTCAGCATTTGCACGCTCGAAAGAGTTGAATTTCATCTCCGTGGGAGATGATTGACAGATGGAGCTCCGTCACCTGCGTCATTTCGTCAGTCTCGCCGAAGAACGCAACTTCACTCGTGCCGCCGCAAAGGAATTCATCGTGCAGTCCGGCCTATCGTCGTCGATCCGTGCCTTGGAGAACGAACTCGGCGCACCCTTGTTCGTGCGTGGCACCCGGCCGGTGAGGCTCACGGCAGAGGGTGAGGCGCTGCTCCCGGCTGCGCACCGCGCTCTCGACGCTGTCGATGTGGCGCACCGAGTGGTTCAAGAGGCACACGGAGCATTAACAGGCACGCTCCGTATCGGCTCATTGCGAAGCGATGGCCACACGTTGCCCTTTACGTCTTGGCTAGCAGACTTCAGCCGAGAACATCCGGGCATCGACATCCGTGTGGAGCAGTTCGCGGCGCTTCGCACACTGGCGATGGTCGCATCGGGCGAACTCGATTGCGCGCTCACCTCAGTGGTTCCCGATCACGCGATCGGGTTGGAAGTCGTTCCTCTCATCTCCGAACCGATCGTGCTCGCCTGCGCACCGGATGATCCGCTCGGCTCGTTCGCATCCGTCACGCTCGATCAGCTCGACGGGCGACGTTTCGTCGACCCGCACCCAGAGTGGGCCATCCGGGTTCTGATTGACGAGACCTTCCGGCAAGCGGGCCTCACCCGCCGCATCGTCGCGGAAGCCGATGAATGGGCAATGGTGCTCGACCTGGTCGCGGAAGGCATAGGAATCGCAATGGTTCCCAGCGGGTTGAAATTCGGCCGCCACCAGCCCCCGCGCGAGTCGCTGAAGCTCGTGCCGATCACGGGTATCCGCCTGGAACGCCGCATCGATTTCGTACTACCGCGAGGGCAAACGGCCAGCCCGGCGGCCCGACAGTTTCTCGATCACGTCAATGGCAGGCTTTGACGAGACGGCGCACTTACCACGTTGAGTCGCTTCGGCGGTGTTCAGGCCGGAACCGAGTACTCGACAAATGCCACCTGCCGGCTGTCGGGTGACCAGCTCGGAACATTCATTGTGCCCTGGCCGCCGAACACCGTTGTTAGATCTCTAATTGAGCCGTCGGGATACCGTAGTCGCAGGAGCACCTCGACGTCGGGCGGATGCCCGAGAGTTCCGGGGGGAAAACTGAGATACGCCAGAACGCTATCGTCGGGCGCCGGGTGGGCGAACCAGTTGACTCTCTCGTCGTCGGTGAGCTGTTCGAGTGTTTCGCCGTCGATCGAAATGCGGAACAGCTGGGCGTGACCTGGATCAGCCGAAGCACGCTCGGAATTGAAATAGATCCACCGCCCGTCCGGGCCGAATTCTGGCCCGTCGTCGACGAATTCGTCATCGGTGACATGGATATCCGCTCCCCCTGCAACGGGAATTGCGAGAATGTTCGTCGTCGTACGGGCGTCTCCCACGAGCTGGGTCAGGCCGGTGTAGGCCAGTGTGCGTTGGTCGGGTGAAAGCCCGTGAAGGTAGTGCCGGAACGTCTCGCCGTGGTCGTTGGTGATCACGTGCTGATCGCTCCCGTCTAGCGCAGCGGCCCACAGGTGACCGTCGGCCGCGGATACATAGACCGTCGCGCCATCAGCACTGAGCACATGGTCGTTGTTGATCGCCGGAATCGGACCGAGATCGATCCTCTCCAGCTCGGGCCGACCAGTCTGCTCGGGTCGGCCCGGTTCATCGGGTGCCCCTGGGGCGCGGATTTTGAAGAGCTGCCCGTCACCGTTCACGACCAGCCATCTGCCGTCCGACGACCAGTTGGGTGCCGCGAAGAGCAAGTCGGAAGAGGTGAAGACAACCTGCCGCTCACCCGTCGCGATATCGCACGTGATAAGTGAGGCAGTCTGGCGTAACGTAGCGCGCTCGGGCGCGGGATTCTGGGGCATGACGATCCGATCTCGTATCTATCGCAGGGAGAATGCTGATATTTTCTCGCGCGTCGGCGGCCGGGCGCCCGCACGTGGAACGGTAACCGCGGCGCACAGTGAGGCGAAGCCACCGAGTCGCCTCATCATGCGTTCGGTGAGTGGCCTCGGTGTCAGACCAGGCCGGCATACGTCTCTCGCGAGCCGTGCTCGTGCAACGAACGCAGAGCATTCAGATAGGGCCTCATGAACCGTTCCTCGCTGCCGAGCTCACCGAACACGCTGCGTTGGTTGACGAACGCCTCGGGGTCGTCGGCGTAACGCCTCGCGCGAGCCGTCAGGTCGTCTTTCAGCCGATCAACGATGTCGATCGGCTGACCGCCTTCGTCTTCGCCCTCGTCGTATCGGGCCCAACTCGCCACGATCGCTGCGCCAAGGCTCACATCACCACCGGCAGCGATGCGGTCCCGCAGCGCCGGCAGAATGAACTTCGGAATGCGATCCGACGACTCCGCGCACAGCCGCGCAAGCGTATCGCGCACGAACGGATTGGCGAACCGTTCGAGCATCGTCGCCTTGTACACTTCGAGGTCGACGCCCGGCACTGGCGCGAGGGTGGGCTGGGCTTCGCGGGTCATGTACTCCCTCACCAGCCGGGCGAGGGCCGGGTCGGCTGCGGCCTCGTGCGCGTATCGATAGCCCGCGAGATAGCCGAAGTAAGCGAGGGCTTGATGGCTCGCGTTCAAGAGTCGCAGCTTCATCAGCTCGTACGGTTCGACGTCGGCGACGATCTGGGCGCCTTCCTCTTCGTAGGCAGGCCGGCCGAGGGCAAATTCGTCTTCGATCACCCATTGCAGAAAAGGCTCGCAGACCACGGGCCACAGGTCGTCGATTCCGAAACGCTCACGCACAAGATCGCGGTCGGCATCTGTCGTCACCGGGGTGATTCGATCGACCATCGTATTGGGAAAGGCGACCGTTTCGGCGATCCAGTCGGCGAGATCAGGGTCGTGCAGCCGGGCGAACGACGTGAACGCGGCGGCCGCTGTGTGTCCGTTTCCCTGAATGTTGTCGCACGACATCACAGTGAACGGGGCGATAGCACGATCACGCCGCCGCCGGAGGGCCTCCGTGACGAGTCCGAACACGGTTGCCGGAGCGGCTCCAGAGGTAAGGTCACGCATCACGGCCGCGTCGGAAGCGTCGAAGAGTCCCGTCAGCGGGTCGACGTTGTAGCCGCCCTCGGTGATAGTCAGTGAGACGATTCTCGTAGCTGGTGCGGCGAGCTTCTCGAGCACGGCCTCGGGGTCGTCTGGGGCGAAGAGATACTCGACAATGCTGCCGATCACCCGCCCGTCGACCGTTCCGTCACCATGCTTGACCACCAGGGTGTACAGCCCGTCTTGCTTGGCGAGCACATCGCGGATGCGACGATCTGACTCGAGCACCCCCACACCGCAGATACCGAAATCGGTGGCTTCACCGCGCGAGAGCAAGCGGTCGACAATCATGGCCTGGTGCGCCCGGTGAAATCCGCCGACTCCGAAATGCACCACACCCGTCGTGACGGCCGTGCGATCGTATTGGGGCACGGGAAGGCGGCCGGCAAGGCTCACCAGCGTCTCAGCGCGAAGCGGCAGCACAGCAGCGGACGAGGCCGCCACTGTGGCAGTGGCCTCGCTCATGAGGCGAAGCGCACGCAGACAGGAGTGGGAACCCGGATGCTCGAGACGAACGTGAGGCTCGGTGCATCCTCATCGAAGGCGAAGGTCACGACCGCATCGCTGTCTTGATTGCCCACGACAATGCTGGAGCCGTCAGGCGATTGAACGAAGTCACGTGGTTCCTTGCCGAGCGTCGGCTCGACGAGAGCGAGTTCCACGGTGGCGGTCTCGACGTCGAACGCGAAGACCGCGATGCTGTCGTAGCCGCGGTTCGATACGAGCACCGACCGGCCAGAGGCCGAGACGCGCACCGCGCTGGTCTGATTGTGCTCGTCGACGTCGGGCGGCAGCGTCGAGACTCGCTGCGTCTGCACGAAATGCTCGCCGTCGCGGCGCAACACGAGGAGGCTGCTGTCGAGCTCATTCAACAGAAAGAGATGTGCGCCGTCGGGGTGAAAGGCGAGGTGCCGAGGGCCGGCGCCGGGCGTCACGTCGATACGGGCATCCACTCGCTCGGTCAGAGAACCATCGTCGCCGAAGCGGTAGACAATCACCGCGTCGAGGCCGAGGTCGGGAACGAGCACGTCGCCGGCAATCGGATCGAAGACGATCTGATGGGCGTGCGGGCCGGTCTGGCGAATGGGGTGCAGGCTGGAACCCTCGTGCTGAACGTGCTCGACCATAGCGCCCAGGCCCCCGTCGGCGAGGCGGGCGAAGACCGACACGGAACCAGTACGGTAGTTGGCCACAAGCACGAACCGTTCGTTCGGGTCGAGCTCGATATGGGCCGGCTCGACCCCGTCAGAAGAGACCGTGTTGAGCAGGGTCAAAGCGCCGGTCTCCCGATCACGCGCATACGCTGCGGCGCCGCCGCCGGGCCGACCCTCGAACTCGACGGTTTCGATGACCGAGTAGAGAAACCGGCCGTCTGCGGTGGTGGTCACCCAGGACGGGTTGCGCATTTCGGCTTCGACGCTCACATCGTGTACTGCGTTGCCGTCGAATGTCGCTGAGAGGATGCCCGTGGCATGTCCGTCGACGTGCGGGAGCCTCTCCGTGTACGTGCCGAACACGAGGGAATGGGGTGCAGAAGTCATGCGTTGGTTCCTTCAATCAGAGTGCGGGGTCGAAGTGCGTCTACTCGACGGTGAGACCGGCATCGATAGCGAGGCCGGTGAGGTAGGTCAGGGCGGTTCGGTATTCGGTCTCGAAGCCGGCCGTCGCCTCCACATTCCCCTTATAAGCGCCGTGGTCGTCGCGGGTTCCGCGGGAGACACCCGGTATGTCTTCGAACTCGAGCGAGATCACGCCGTCGAAGCCCGTGTCTGCGAACGCTTGCATCAGCTCGCGCCAGTCGATCTTGCCCATGCCGGGCCGCCAGTGCACGTTCGTCTCGCCGTCGTTGTCAGAGAAGTGGCAGTGAAAGACCCGGTCACCGAGCCGGTACGCCGTCACGTTCGGAAAGTCTCCGACAGCGAAGGTGTGGCTGGGGTCGAAGTTCACTCCAAGGGCCGGCGAATCGACGGCCTCGAGAATGCGTAGTAGCCCTTCTGTATTCGCGCCGTAGCGAAACGGATGCGGCTCGAGGCTGTAGCGGATGCCCGCATCCTCAGCCGCAGACGCGCACTCCGAAAGCGCCGCGATGTAGTCGTGCCAGTTGCGCTCCCAGTCGAGTCCTGTGGGAAGCTGGCGCGAGAAGGTCTGCATGTGGGGCCGATCCATAAGTGCTGGAAAGTCCAGGTTGAAGGGGTAGTGCACCACCGTGTTGATGATCGGCGAGCCCAACGCTACCGTCTTCTCGACCCCGCGCTTGAACAGGTCGACGGAATGGGCCCGCTTCGCCGGATCGCCACTGCTGAGGTCTGGCGTCTTGACGACGAATTGCGAGAGCTCCATGCCTTCCCCATCGAGAATGGCCCGCAGGTTACGCACCGTCGAATCGGTGTAGTAGTCGGTGAACGAGGCGTCGTCCCAGGCTATGAGCTCGACTGCGCGGAATCCCGCCCGGCCGATACGCCTGATGGCCCCGTCGTATGGTTCGTCCCATTTCCAGGGCCAGATCGATGCTCCGAACCGCATTGTGCATACCTCTTCTGTATTGAACTTCTGCGACCTGTCCCGAGTTTGAACAGTTCACACCCGATTACAGTTTAAATGTAGCAGATGACTTACAATTCAGGCAAGGGTGCTTCGCCCCCCCTCACCCCGCTCGCACAGGAAGGACATCGATGCCCCTCAGTCCCCAATTACAGTTCCAACTCGCTCTTGATCTCAGCTCGCTCGAGGAGGCGTCACGACTAGTGCGTCTGCTCGCACGCCGACTGACCCGAATCGAGGTCGGCACTCCGCTCGTGATTTCGGCCGGCCTCGCGAGCGTCGCCCACATTCGCCAGCTAGCGCAGGCCCCCGTCGAGATCGTGGCAGACGTCAAGATCTGCGACGCAGGAGAACGCATCGCGCGAACGGCGTTCGCCGCCGGTGCCGACGTGGTGACCGCTGTCGCCGCGGCGATCGATCAGATCACCTGGCGGGGGGTGCTCGACGCAGTCGGGGAACGTGTCTTCCAGCTCGACGCACCGGCGCCCGTACTCCTCGACACCATCGGCCCGAGACTCGAGCCCGACGCCCTCGATCGGTATGCGCGGATGGCCGCAGATGCGGGCGTGGCCGTCGACCTGTGCATCCATCGCCCCAAAGTGGGTTCGCCGTCATTCGCCGAGTTGCGCGAGCAACTGGGCGGCGCGGCAACCGGCTTCAATACGCTCGCGATCGCCGGACGCCTGACGCCGGCCGATGTACACGAAGCGCACGAGGCGGGATTCGGCACCCTGATCGTCGGCGGCGCGATCGCCGACGCGGCCGACCCGGAGTCGGCCTGGGCCGCATTCACCGACCTGGCAGGCAGCACCGAAGAGTCGGGAGCGCCTCACGGCCAGAGCGCGCGACGGTAAGCCGCTGTGCGCTCTGCCGTTTCACGCAGGCGCAGATGCTCCGCCGGGCGCGGCTCTGCCACGGCGCTGAGCGACGGCGTGAAGACCTCGCCCACGGGCACACCTTCTACCCCCGCCCAGCCGATCATCGCGGCGCCAGTAGACGTCGCGGCGTCTGGAATCGGCACGGCTGTCGCAACACCCAGCGCATCTGTCATCAATTGCACCCACCGGCTCTCACGCAGAAACCCGCCAGTGAAGACCACCCGATTCGGCACCCCTGCCGTCGCCTCGACGGCCTTCGCCAGCTCGAAAACTGAAGCTGCGAGGCCCTCGAACGCGGCCCGGGCCACATCCGCGGCCCCGTGATGCGCCCCAAGACCGATGAGCGCAGCCCGCAGGTCTGACCGCCACAGTGGCGCGCGCTCGCCGTTCAGGTAGGGCACGAACACCAGCTCGGGGTCGGGCGGGGCGCCGAAAGCGAGGTCAGCCAGGGTGGTCACATCGGCTGCGAGACCCAGTCGATCACGAAGCCAGGTGAGGATGTTGCCACCGTTACTGCCCGCCCCGCCGATCACCCACAACTCAGGCGACACCGGATAACACCACGTGCGCCGGTCCGGATCAACCGAGCGGCGCACCGACGCTTCACGGAAGGCGATGCTCGTTCCGATCGTGCACGACGCCACGCCCGAGGCCGCACCCGCCGCACCCAGCTGGGTGAGCGGGCCGTCCATACCGCCCAGAACGACAGGGATGCCCAGATCAAGACCGAGCTCACGGGCTGCACTGGCACAAAGCGGCGCCGATTCGGTCGCAGCATGCACCTCCGGCAGCAGGGCGCCCTCGACACCGAGCAGCTCGAGTAGCGGCCGATCCCACGACCAGGAGGCGCTATCGAACACTCCCGACGAAGCAGCGCTCATCGGTTCGGTCCAGAGCTCTCCCGTCAGCCACGCGAAAACGAAGTCTTTGGCGCTGCCAACACGCGCCGACCCCAGGGCGCCGCGGTCTCGGAGCATCGCGAGCTTCGACGGCCAATAGCTGACATCGGGCGGACAGAGGGTGCGCTCGTAGGCAGACGCCAGCTCGGTCGAGACGGCCGCGAACCATGGTGCGCTGCGAGAATCCGACCAGAGCAACGCCTCGGTGACCGGCCGCGGCTCACCGGAGCCCAGAACGGCCACCACAAGACTGCTCGCGGTTCCCGAGCCGACGAGCGCGACGATGTTCAGCTCTGGGTCATCGGCGAGAAGGCGCACCACCGAACGCACCGCCTCCACAATGGCGGGCAATTCGTGAAACGACGCCCCGTCTGCCGCCACCGTGGTGTGCAGATCGACGGCATGTTCGGCGATCACCGTGAGATCGCGGCGATGAGCCCTCGCCCGCACCCCGCTGGAACTGATGTCGATCGCGATGACCGTATCGGTGAGTTTCACCGGGTCAGGCGCTGGCGGCCAACGGGGGCAGCGCCCTCGCGCCACCGGTCCACCGTTGGAGGATGACCGAGAGAGATTCGCTGAAGGTGCCCACCAGGTCGACGGTGGGGTCGATCAGCCATTGCAGCTGCAGGCCGTCCATCATCGCGTAGACGGCTCGTACCTCTGTGAGGACCTTGTCGTCGTCCATCCAGATCGTTTCGCCGGCATCGCGCGCTTCGCTCAAGTGCTCGAAACCGGTGTGCACCACACGCTGATAGCGCTCCTGAATGAACTCTCGTGCCGGATGCGATGGATTCGACGACTCGGCCGAGAGAGTGAGAAAGAGCTCGATGAGTCCGCGGTTGGCTTGGTTGTAGATGATCGCATCGCGCAACAGCACGAAATAGTCCAGGCCGCGCACGTCTCGCGGGTTGCGATCTTCAGCTTCGGCATCCCAGTTCTCGAGCACGGCCGAGAGCAGACCCTCTTTGCTCTCGAAGTGACGGGTGAGAGCGGCAGGGGTGACTCCGACCTCTTCGGCGATCTGCCGCAGCGAACCGCCTGCATAACCATACGAGGCGAAGATTCGCGAAGCAGATTCGATGATCTCGCGGCGTCTCTTGATACCGTTCTGATAGGGGCCGCGAATGACCTTAGGCTCCGTCGTCGACGTGTCCGTCATCACTCAACACCCCTGTCCTCCCTCGGCCGTCGGCCGAAACCCCTGCACAAAAAGTTACCACTCACTTGCTTTTGACGCACGCCGGAGTGACGGGTCGGCGACAAATCGTCATTCCACGGTGAGACCGACCTCGTCTGCCAATCCCGTGAGGTAAGCCAGAGCAGTCTTGTACTCGTTCTCGAATTCTTGGGTTGCATCTGCATTTCCCTTGTACACACCGGGAACATCCTCAACCCCGCGCGCGACGCCCGGCACGTCCTCGAACTCCAGCGACACGACGCCCTGGAATCCCGTGTCTTTCAGGGCCCGCAGCACATGCTTCCAATCGATCTTGCCCATACCCGGCCGCCAGTGCACGTTCGTCTCACCGTCATTGTCAGAGAAGTGACAATGCAGCACATGCGGGGCCAACCGGTAGATCGCCACATGCGGCAGATCTCCTACGGGGAAGAGGTGGCTCGGGTCGAGGTTCACACCGAGGGCGGCGGAGTCGACGGCCTCGAGCAAGCGCAGCAGCCCGTCGATGTTCGCACCGTATCTGAACGGATGCGGCTCCAGGCTGTATTTGAGACCCGCGGCCTCGGCGTAGTCGGCGCATTCGCGAATGGTGACGACATACTGTTCCCAGTTGCCCTTCCAGTCGAGATCGGGGGCGATATCGTGCGAGAACGTCTGCATGTGCGGGCGGTCAGTGATGAACGGAAAGTGGATTTCGAAGGGCAGGTGGGTCACCGTATTGACGATCGGCGAACCGAGTTCGGCTGCGACGTCGACACCCTTCTTGAACATGTCGAACGCGGCCGCCCGCACCGCCGCATCGCCGCTGGCCGCGCCACGGTTGTCAACCACGAATTGCGAGAGCAGCATGTCTTTTTCGGCCAGAACTCCCCGCAGGGACGCGACCGTCGACGCGGTGTAATACTCGTCGAGTACGCGGCGGTTCCAAGCGATGAGTTCGGTGGCCCGAAAGCCCGCATCGCCGATTCTCGCGATCGCCTTGTCATAAGGCGTATCCCATCGCCACGGCCACACGGATGCACCAAACCTCATTGTTCTCAACCTTTCGCTTTGCAACCCCGGCCGTCGTCGGGTCGGATTTGTAGAATGTGTATTAACACTAACAGTCATTGCATGTAAACAATTAGACGGTAACAGAACCAAGCCCGCTGCGGAAGCGAAGAGATCATTTGAATAGTATTCATACGTTGACTGTTTGCAGTCGATTACTTTACGATGGAGCCGACAAAGAGGAGCAACAGTGCAGGATTTCACCGAAGACATCGACTTCACCGAAGAGGTCGACGTCGTCATCGTCGGCAGCGGCCCAACGGGCGCAGCGTACGCGCGCGTGATCGCCGACGCCCGGCCGCAGACGACGGTTCTGCTCGTCGAGGCCGGGCCCATCGTGGCCCAGCCGCCCGGGCTGCATATGGCGAATATCATCGACCCGATCGAACGCGAACGAGCCCAGATCGCCTCGCAAGGCCCCGATCAGTATGCCTACCCCCTCCCCGCGACCTCAGGCACTGCCCATAACGCCGAGGGCGTCGATCGCGAGAAAGCCCTCATCACCAGGCCCGGGCTGTTCTCGGTGGGTTCGGGCGACATCCATGGCGACGGCTTTCCCACCGCCCAGGAGTCGAGCAACGTCGGCGGAATGGGCTCGCACTGGTTCGGCGCCTGTCCTCGGCCGAGCGAATGGGAACGGATTCCATTCATCGACGACGCGAGGCTCGATGAGGCCTACCTGGCAGCCGAAGCCCTTTTGAAGGTGTCGAACACCCAATTTCTCGGCTCAGAGTTCGCAGAGCACGTGCAGCGGATGCTCGGCGGCGCTCTGAACGAAGGCCGGCGACACGACCGGCGAGTGCAGGCGATGCCCATGGCCGTCACCCTCACTCCGCACGGCGTGCACCGTTCCGGGCCGAATGTGATCCTCGGCGACCTGCTCGAAGGTGCCGATCCGAACTTCGAGCTGCGCCCCGAGACTCTCTGCGAGCGGGTTATCGTGCGCGACGGCGAAGCCGTCGGCGTACGGCTGCGCGATCGCCGCTCGGGTGTCGTCACGTCGGTGCGAGCCTCCCACGTGGTGGTGGCTGCCGACGCACTGCGCACGCCGCAGTTGCTCTTCGCCTCCGGCATCCGCCTCGCCGCCCTTGGGCACTATCTCAACGAGCATCCGCAGGTATCGATCATGGCTGAAGTAGACGGAATCGGCCAAGACACCGGGCATCAGGAATCGACCGGCAATGCGACCGCGATGTCGGATTCCACCGCCGTGGCGGTCGCATCGAGCGGCGTCACCTGGATTCCCTACGACGGTGCTTCGTTCCCGTTTCATGGCATGCTCGCCCAGATCGATCCCGACACGGTTCCCCGTTCCGTCGCTGACCGCCGCGAGCGCAAGCCGCTCATCTCGGTGCATTTCTTCGCCTCTCAAGAGTTGCAGTACGAGAACCGGCTCGAGTTCAGCGAAAGCGAGACCGACTGGATCGGAATGCCTGCCATGCGCATCCATCACACCCTCAGCGACAGAGACCTTGCCACTCTCGAGCGCGGCAAGGCAGAGGTTCTGCGACTGAGCGCCGTGCTCGGTAAGCCGGTCGACGGCGAGGAGCCGTGGATATTGCCGTCGGGCAGTTCCCTGCACTATCAAGGCACGGTGCGCATGGGTGAGCTGAATGACGGCACCTCGGTATGCGATCCGAACGGTCGGGTCTGGGGGGTCGAAGACCTGTACGTCGCCGGCAACGGGCTGATCCCCACTGAGACTGCGTGCAACCCCACTCTCACGAGCATTGCACTATCGGTGATCGGAGCCCAAGACATCGTCAGCCGCCTGAACGCCACGGCTCGCACCTCCGCCTGATCGCAATAAGAAGACCGGGAGCCGCGCTCAGCGACTCCCGGTCTTTTTTGATGCGAATGGGTGGCCCGCTAGCCCTTAACGGCACCGCCGAGCACGCCGCGCACGAAGTAGCGCTGCATTGAGATGATGACGATCAGGGGGATGAGGATGGAGATCACCGTCGCCGCCATCAGCTGCGCCTCGCCCTGCCCGGTGGCCGTCACCAATCCCGCCACATTGACGGTCAGCGGTTGGGCGACTGAAGTGCCGCCGAGGAAGATCAGCGGCGTGAGCAGGTCGTTCCAGGCCCACAGGAACTGCATGATCGCCAGTGCCGCGAGCACCGGCGCCGAGAGCGGCAGCACGACGGAACGGAAGATCCGAAAGTCTGAGGCGCCATCGATACGTGCCGACTCGAACAGTTCATCCGGTATCGAACCAATGAAGCCGCGCACGAGAAAGACACCGAAAGGCACAGTGAACCCCACCATGTAGAGCCAGAGGGCCGGAATCGTGCCATACAGTCCGGTCACGTCGAAGAGTTTGAGCAACGGCACGAGGGTCACCTGGGGCGGTGTCACCATGAGGGCCACGAGCGCCAACGAAAGCACGGTGCGGCCGGCGAAAGACATCCGGGTGAGTGCGAAAGCGCCGATTGCAGAGATGAACGTGGTGAGCACTGTGGCGGGAATAGCGATGGCAAGCGACGTGCCGAGGCTCGGTCCGAGGCCGATCACCTGTAGCGCCTGTTGGTAGTTGTAGCCGGTGAACAGCGGGGCGATCAGCGCGTTCCACCAACCAGAGTTACCGATGTTGCTCTGGGTACGGAACGAGTTCACGAAAAGCCCGAGAACCGGTGTGAACCACACCACCATGAACAGAACCACGATGATGTGCAGGATGAGGCGGATCAAGTGCCGCCCCCGGGGGCGGCCCCGTCGGCTGCCTCTGCTCGCGGGGCCGATCGCAGCGGGCGCGATCGCTGCCGCGGGGGTACTGGTGAGCGTCATGTCAGCGGGTCCTTTCCGCACGGAATTGGCGGATGTTGATGATCACGATCGGAATGGCCACCACGAGCAAGATGACTGCGATGGCGCTGGCATGGCCCAGATTCTGGCTCGAGAACAACTCGAAGTACATCTGGTTCGCGATCGTATTGGTATTGAAGTTTCCGTTCGTCATTACGTAGACGATGTCGAAGATCTTCAGGGCGAAGATCACCTCGGTCGTCGCCACGACGAGCACCGAGGGCAGGATGTTCGGCAGTGTCACCGAGCGGAAGATACGCCATTCATTGGCGCCGTCGAGGCGAGCGGCTTCGGTCAGTTCGGCAGGAACGGATTTGACCGCCGCCGAAAGAATGAGCGCCGCCACCCCGAGGCTCGACCACACTGCCACGAAGATCAGCGCGAAATTGTTTACGACATCCGCCTGGAGCCAGGCCACGGGCTGATTGCCGGGGATGAGGGTCCAGAGCGCATTGAGCAGTCCGGTCTGGGCCGTGCCGGCCGGTTGGTACTCGTAGATCTGACGCCAGATGATGCTGCCTGCCGCGAACGAGATTGCGGTCGGCAGCACCACCAGCGTCATAGCGAAGCGCTCGTACTTCACCCGATCGAACAGCACCGCGACGATCAACGCGAGAATGAGCGTGCCGAGCGGGAACACGATCAGCCACAACAGGTTGTTGCCGAGAACGCCGAGCATCGTTCCGCTGAACGCCCAGGCGAAGTTGTTCAGGCCGGCCCAGCCCGTACCCTGTGCATTCAGAAAAGAGGAGATGATCGTCTCCACCATCGGATACACCAGGATGATGGCCATGAGCGCGAGTGGAATGAGCATCCAGAACCACGGGCGCAGTCGCTTCGCCGTGCGACCACCGACCACGCCGAGGATCTTCTCGCCGACACCTAGCACGAGATAGACAAGCAGAGGGATGACCACTGCGCCTATCACGATGAGAGCAGGAATGCTCGTCATGATCGCACTCATTTGTACGTCCTTGTCTCGCGCTCCGGGAGGGTCACGCCCTCCCGGAGCCCACCGGTGATGTTACTTGCCGTCTTCTAGATCCTGGATGCTCTGCAGCACTGAATCCAGACTCGATGGGTCTTGCAGATACTGCACCACCCCCTTCGCGGCACCTGTGATGACGGCAGTCTTCGACAGCAGCGCAGGGCCGGCCGCGAGTTGGATATCGGGCCCGAAATACGTCTTCGCGATGTTCTGCAAGATCGGGTCGGAGTATGTGCTCGGCGGTACATTCTTGTCGGAGACTGGCCAGTGGTTGGCAGAAGCCAGCAGTGTCTGAGCCTCGTCAGAGGCGAGGTACTGCAGGAAGGCTCGGGTCTCGGGGCTGTCTTTGAATGCGTATGTCACTTCAGCCGAGTACGGCTCGGTGTTCGCATACTGCGGCGACGAGGCAGGAATCTTCATGAAGTTGAGGTTCGTTCCGGGAGTCACGCCGGTGGCCGAACTCGCGATCAGCCCACCCGTCCAGCTTCCCCAGACGACAGCCTGGCAGGTGGGCGGGCTGGCTACCAGACCGTTCGAGCCTGTGCCGGTGTCTTGAGAGAGCGATCCTTTGACTCCGCCGTTGACGTACGCGTCGTTCGTCGCGATGGCGCCGAACATCTGGAATGCGTCTTTCACTTGCGGCGAGGTCCAGGGAATCTTGCCTGATCCCCAGTCTTCGGTCGCCTGCGCGCCGTACTTCTTGGCGAACAGTGACTCGATGAACAGCTCGCCCGGGTATCCGTTCGAGGTGCCGCCGCCTTGCGCGTTGCACCAGGCGGTCTTGCCGGCGGCGCCCTGCGCCTGGGTCCAGGCCTGAACATCCTGCCAACTTGCAGTGTCGCCTGTGGGGCCACTGTATGTCTGTGGGTTGTACCAGAGTTCGATGTTGTTGAATCCCTGGTAGACCCCGTAGACGTTGCCGTTGATCGACGCAGTGCTGAGCACCGATGGGGTGTAGTTGGAGTTGAGTTCGTCAGACATGAAGCTCGACAGGTTGAGCAGGGGATTCGTCGCGTTGTATTGCTGCATCACACCGGGTGCTGTCGTGACGAGATCCGGAGGGTTTCCGGCCGCAACACGCGACTGCACGACGTTCAGGTTGTCGCCCGATCCGGTGTAGTTGACCGCGACACCCGTGGCGTCAGTGAATGGCTGATACAAAGCTTGGAGGAGCGAGGCCTCAGAACCGCTGTTGTCGCCCATGATCGATATCGATCCTGAGAGTTTCTGGTCGCCCATGATTGCTTTGGCTTTGGCTTGGGCCGCACTGACAAGCGTCTTGTCGAGAACCACACCACCACCGCTGCCGCCGCTGGTGCTACTGGCGCCTGACTGCTGGTCTGAGGCGCAGGCCGAGAGGCCGACGACGCCCGCCAGGGTGAAGGCGATGACTATCACTGACTTCCGTCGTAGTGATGAGGTTGGATGTGACATGGAACGATCAACTCCGATCTTAAAGGGGTAAAAATGTGCTGTGTTCGCTGGGAACGTGTGCGAAGCCGCATTCATGGGTACCGATTCGCTCACGCATACGTTCCCTCCTCACTGAGGTGCTTAGAGCCTGGCTGTGGATGCCGTGCAACTGCCCTTGAGGGGGGGCTTCCCAGGCTTTGCGTCGCGAACCCCTCACGGTCATGTTCCCATCGAGGTGCCTCAATCGTAAAGTATCTAAGTGACAACAGTCAATAGGTGCATACTGTTCGCGATGCGATGTGCGAGGGACTGACGTCTCGACTCTGCTCCGTGTCCACCGGGGGAGCTGGGCGCGAATCCGTCCATCGAGCCATCACGGAAGAGGTGCAAGACACTATCAACGCCGGGGAATGGATGCCCGTGCGGCCGCGGATCGCGGCGATAAGCGGCCTGTGAATTGCACCGGTATCCGTCCGCCAGTGCAGGCAGGCCGATCCGTTTTTTGTGGTCCGCGCGAGTGGTCAGCGGAGGATGCCTTGTCGGCGGGCGGCGGATACTGCGGCGGTGCGGGAGTTGACGTTGAGTTTGGAGAAGATGTGGGAGAGGTGGGATTTCACGGTTGTTTCGCTGACGAAGAGTTCTTCGGCGACTTCGGTGTTTGATCGGCCTGCAGCGACGAGTTCAAGGACGTGGATCTCGCGACTGCTCAGACTGATCTGAGGTGCACGCATCCGGTTGAGGAGCCGGGATGCGATGACCGGCGCGAAGGCACTTTCGCCTGCCGCGGCGGCACGAACGGCGGCGATGAGTTCGTGGGGCGGGGCAGCTTCTTGCAACCCACACGTTCTGGCCTATAACTCCGAGAAACCAAGAAAACCCCCGATCAACGTGGGTTTTCGGTGGTGCGCCCGGAGGGATTCGAACCCCCGGCCCCAACCTGGCGCAACGCTGCCGGCCGGCGTGCACGGGATGCTCAACGACCTCATTGCGCGCGCACAAGCATCCGGCGCAACGGTCACGACCTCGACCAGCGTCATCGGCGATGCGTCGCGCCCCGTTCCCGGTGCATCTGGCGGCAGCCTGACCCCTGAGGAGACCGCGCAGGCTCTCGCGGGAGGAGCGGCGGCACTAGGGTTGCAGCCGATGAATGCGCGTCTGATTGCCGCGCACGAGGTTCAGATGCCGGCCGGATTCGCAACAGTTCCGGGCGGCACCTGGGATCTCACCCTCGACCTCGCTCCCGCCGGGGGATCCGGGTACTCGACCGTGCTGCGCATCAACTTCAGCTCGGAGCAGAAACGACAGGCCATCGCTGAGGTGGGCCGAGAGCTGCCCGTACTGGCCGACCCCGCGAGACACGACCGCATCATGATCGACACTTCCCGCCTGATCTGACCATTGCCGAACCAGGCGAGTCTCCGATCGGGCTCAAACCGCATTTGGATCAAAATGTGGCGAAGATGGGCCAGCCGATCTCGGTACGCCAAGCGGTGGCGTCGGCGGTATCGTGGTGGTCGATGAGGTAGTACTCGCGGATCGGGCCGTCC
>JAODBB010000134.1 GCA_025463745.1 Subtercola sp. | reverse complement strand
TGGCGCCGGCACCCGTCACGACCGCTCTCGGCAGCACTCCGGTGGGCACAGTCAGTTTCGCGCTGCCAGGTGCGCCGCTGACCGTGGGACTGAAGCTCAGCCAGCCGCTCACCGACCCGGGGCCGTTGTGGCGGCTGACGCACCCCGTGCCCGTGATCCAGGCGTTCCTGGATTCGCGGAAGTAACGCGGCCACCGCAGGGCGTCCGCCCCGCCGCGTCCACGACCGCCCGACCGCCCGACCGCTCGACCGCGCGACGGCTCGACCGCAGTCTCGCAGGCGCCTACGCCGCGACCGCACTATCGCGCGCGCTGGTTTGGCGCATCCGCGCCCACTCGGCCAAGCGCAGATGCATCGAGCCGGAGCGCATCCGGTCACCCGGCGCAACTGCACCGAACCGGCGCGCATCCGGTGCCCGCCCGAGCGAGCACCGCGTGGAGTCAGACGAGCGCCTCGCCGAGGTCGGTGTCGTCTTCGTCGCTGGCGAACGGATCGCTCTCTTTCGGCTCGAAACTGTAGCTGACGTGCAGTTCACCGTTGAGTTCGCGGGTACCCACAGCGGTGTATTCGAAGTTCGACTCGAGCCCGTCGACGAGGGCGATCACGCCGAACGTCTTGTCGTAGTCGCCACCGACGAGAATACGCTGGTCGATCTGCCCTTTGAGGGGCCCGTCAACGTATTCGACGGTGTAGTTCTTGGGGGCCGGAGCTGTGTCTGTCATGCCTCCACCGTAGCGCGGGCGAGCGCTCAGCCGGTGCTGCCGATGAAATTCCAGTGCCCGGTTGACACCGACACGGCTACCGCCGTCAGGGCCACCGCGGCCGCGATGACGATCAGCAGGGTCTCCCGCCAGCCGAACGTCGACGCACGCGCATACGTGCGTTTGATCGGCGAGCCGAACCCGCGCGCCTCCATCGCCGTGGCGAGCTTGCTGCCGCGCCGTATCGAGAGCACCAGCAGCGCGAACCCCAGGCTCGCGAACCGCCGGATGCGCCCGGAGTCTCCGACGCCCCGCGCCCGCCGAGCGAGTTTCAGCGAACGCCAGTCGTCGAGAAACAACCCCACCAGCCGTAACCCCGCGAGCCCGCCCAGCACGAAGCGGTTCGGCAGGTGCAGCACCTGCGCGAGCCCGTCAGCAAGGTCGGTCGGATCGACCGTGACGAACAGCACTACGGCGGGCAACCCGATGGCGAGCACCCGCAGCAGTGTGGCGATGCCGAGTTCGATCGATCCGTCGGTCACGTGCACGAGCCAGAACTGAAAATACGTCTCACCCGAGGGCCTCCCGTAGAGAATCGTGGTGAGCCCGGCCGCGGGGGCGGCGATCCAGACGGGCAGCGTACGCAGAAAGAACACCCGCGGCGTGAGGCCGGCCCACAGAAAGAGGATGCCCTCCAGCACCAGCGCGACCGCCGCCGACACCCAGTCGATCGACAAGATCAGCGTGAGACTCAGCACGAAGGCGGCACCGATCTTGGCAACCGGATTGATCGCGTAAACGGCCTGTGTGCCGCGATGCGGCGTGAGGATGCTCACGTTCCCTCCCCCGCCCTCGCCCCAGGCAATGGATCACGAAAACCGCCCTTCCCACGCGATTTTGGGGCGCTTTTTGTGATCTGAAGGTCTGGCAGCGGGTGGGCGGTGGGGGTGAGGGTGGGGTGGGGCTGCGAGTCGGCGGGGGCGGGGGCGGGAACCGACGGGGTGGGGCGGTCGGGCATCCGGAATTCTCGGTCGGCCAGCGCGTCGACGAAGGCGGCATCGTGAGTGACGGCGACGAGAGCCGTGCCCGTATCGAGCAACTCGGCGAGCAGCGCGACGAGTTCTGCCCACGTGCGAGAGTCCTGGCCGAAGGTGGGTTCGTCGAGCACCAGCACCGAGGGCCGCGTCGCCAGTACCGTCGCCACCGAGAGACGCCGCTTCTCGCCGCCCGAGAGCGTGAACGGATTCGCCGCCGCGAGCCGTGTGAGCCGCAGCCGTTCGAGCAGCTCGTCGACGCGTTCGTCGATCTGGGCCCGCGGAAGTCTGAGCGCGCGCGGGCCGACCGCGAGTTCGTCGCGCACCGTCTGGGCGAGAAACTGGTGTTCGGGGTCTTGGAATACCGTTCCCACCCGGGTGAGCAGCTCGCGCGACTTCCAGCGAATGGGTTCGGATGCCGCGCCCGACGCGAACGCCTCACTCGCCTGCAGCGTTCCGCGGGCCGGTGCGAGCAGCCCCGCGAGCGTGAGTGCGAGTGTCGACTTTCCGGCCCCGTTCGCGCCGGTGATCGCGAGCGCCGTGCCCGCCTCGATGTCAAGCGCGAGGTCGGTCGCGACCGGATGCCCTTTCATGCGCGCCACGGCCAGCTCCCGTGCGCTCAGGAGCACTCCGTCGACGCGAGTATCGGCGGCCGCTGCCGCTGCGCCCGCGCCCACGCCCGCACGTTCCCTCTCAATCGGCCAGCGCTGTTCCGCCAGTTTGCCCGCCACGCGAGGCAGCTGTGCCGAAATGAGGCCGCCCTGCCTGCCGCAATCGGGCGCAGCAGCCTCACCAGAAGTGGCAGAGAGTCCCCTGCCGAGTCGGGAGGCACGAGATGCGCGAGCCGGGCGCGCCGGCGGGTACTCGGGCACCCAGACTCCGGATGCCGCGAGCTCAGCCCCGCGCGACGCGAGCACGGCCTCGGGCGATCCGTCGGCCAGTACTCCACCGCCGGGCGCGAGCACGATGACCCGATCCACAAGGTGCCGCCAGATCTCCACCCGGTGCTCGATCACCACGAACGTCGCCTCGGAGTGCTCCAAGACGCGAGCGACGGAGTCGCGCACCTCCACCACGCCCTGCGGGTCGAGATTCGCGGTCGGTTCGTCGAGCAGCAGCAGCTGCGGCTGCATGGCCAGCACGCCGGCGAGCGCCAGCCGCTGCTTCTGCCCGCCCGACAATTCGGAGGTCGGGTGAGAGAGTGGGAGGTGAAGCCCGACTGCGTCCAGGGCCGAAGCGACTCGGCGCCAGATCTCGTCGCGGGGTACGCCGAGGTTCTCACAACCGAAGGCGACATCGTCGCCGACCCGCGCGAGCATCACTTGGGAGTCGGGGTCTTGCAGCAGCAGACCCACCCGGCCCCGGGCATCCTCAGGCCTGCCGCCACCGACGAGCAACGAACCGGCCTGTTCGCCCTCGTCGGCACCGCCGAGCACTCCGGCGAGCGCCGAGATCAGCGTCGACTTGCCCGCGCCCGAGGCGCCGAGCAGCAGCACGCGCTCTCCGGCGGCGATCTCGAGGTCGAGCTCGCTGACGGCCCACGCCGCGCGCCCCGCGTGCCGCCAGCCCCAGCCGCGCGCGCTGACGTCGGCGCCGCCTACCATCGCCGCCCAGCTACGGGTTCGAACGGCAGGCTACAGCGCGAGGCGGCGGCCAACGGCCCGAGCAGACCTACCGGCACGGGTTAGACCCGCACCGACGCCTGACGGCCGGCCGCGAAGCGCGAGAGCGCACCGGTGCGCGCCAATCCCTTCACGGCGAGCCACGACAGCAGACCGGCGAGAACGATGCCCGAAACGATCGACGAGACCGTGTAGATCACGACGAATGGCGTGTCAGACCCGGGGTACGACACGATCAGGTCGTTGATCGCGAGCGCGAGGCCAGCCCCGGCGCCGGCCAGCATCGCCACGTAGAGCTTGAAGTTCGCGTACAAGAACAGCGCGAATACGACTTCGGCGCCGATGCCCTGCACCACGCCCGAGAGCAGCGTGAGAATGCCCCACTGCGTGCCGATGAGCATCGATACAACCGCCGCAAGCACCTCGGTGTAGACGGCTGCGCCGGGCTTGCGGATGATCAGCCCACCCAGCACGCCGGCGAACAGCCAGCCGCCCCCGAGTAGCGCGCCGAGTCCCGGCGCAAGGGCTTCGAGCGGGGCGCTGAGCGGGTTCCAGGCCTGCCCCCAGGCCCAGAAGATGAGCCCGGATGCCACGCCGATGACGCTGGCGACGATGATGTCGACCACACGCCAGCGGTATTTGCCCGTGGCTGCGGCGGATGCGACTTTCAGTGTTGCTGTTGTGGTTTGCACTGTTCGTGCCCTTTCGTTGAAACGAATTTTTTCAGGGCACGGGTTGTGAGACGCCGTTATTGCGAGTGCGTCACGCCCACCTTCCGGCGGCGCAGGCGTACTCGAACAACGACGGCTCGGAGAGTGATGTCCTCCCTGCGCTGGCATGATCCAGATCAGGTTCGACGGTCGAAGGTTGAGAACCTTCCTCTCAGCCCGGCTCACCGGACTCCCGTGTGGGCCCAGTATCCCATATTCTTAGAGATCTCATGCCCTTGATTGTCTTCGCGATAGCCGTGTTCGTGGCCATTCTGATTCTCGCGGTCTACGCGCATCGGCGCATGACCGAGAGCTGGCTGAACCACAACGGCACCCGCACACGCGGTCAGGCGATCACGGTGGCTCCCCCGCTGTCGGCGGGGCTGATCTCGCGCATGACGAAAACGGTCACCATCATCACGTTCACCGCCAGCGATGGCGTCTCGCGCAGTCTCATCCCTCGATCGGGGGCGATGACGTTCACCCTCGCGCAGGCCAAAGGTGCCGTCACCGTGCTGTACGACGCAGCGAAGCCGTCGAACCACGACCGGATGCGCGTGGGATTCGGCCCCGCACCGACCACGTGGCACCGCGTCAGGCTGCGCTCCGCCTGACCCGTGCATCCGCACCACGTCTTCTCCTCCACAACCGCAGGCCTCTTGTCACAGTTCCACAGCTGGATTCAACCCCACCGGGGCGATCAAGAAGTGTGTCAGGCTGAAGTCATGCAGTTGCGTATCTTCACCGAACCCCAAATGGGCGCGAGTTACGACGACCTTCTCGCCGTTGCGCAGGCAACAGAACGACTCGGGTTCGACGCCTTCTTCCGCTCCGACCACTACCTCGCCTTCGGCGGCGGCGGCCTCCCCGGGCCTACCGACGCATGGACGACCCTCGCCGGGCTGGCGCGCGAGACGAGCCGCATCAAGCTGGGCACGCTGGTCTCGAGTGTCACCTACCGAGTGCCGGGCATCCTCGCCATTCAGGTGGCCCAAGTCGACCAGATGTCGGGCGGCCGCGCTGAACTCGGGCTCGGCACCGGCTGGTTCAAGGCCGAGCACGAGGCCTACGGCATCCCGTTTCCTGAAAAACGGTTCGGCCTGCTCGAAGAACAGCTCGACATCGTCACGGGCCTCTGGGCGACTCCGCTCGGCGAAACGTACTCGTTCGAAGGAGCGCATTACAGCCTGAAAGACTCGCCGGCGCTGCCGAAACCCGTGCAATCGCCGGTTCCGGTGATCGTGGGGGGCAAAGGCCCCAGCAAGACACCGAAACTCGCGGCGCGGTTCGCGGCTGAATACAACCAGTCGTTTCCGCAGCTCGATACCATCGCTCCTCAGTTCGGGCGGGTGCGTGCGGCGTGCGAGGCCATCCGGCGAGATCCCGGCAGCCTGGTCTATTCCGCCGCCCTCACCACGTGTGTCGGCAGAGACGAAGCGGAGTTCGCCAAACGCGCCGCGGCCATCGGCCGTGAGCCGGCCGACCTCCGTGAGAGCGGTATCGCCGGCACCGCATCCGAAGTCATCGACCGTATCGGCTGGCTGCGAGAGCAGGGCGTCGAACGCCTGTATCTGCAGATTCTCGATCTGGCCGACCTCGACCACCTCGAATTCATCGCGAACGACATCGCACCGTATCTTGACGCGGCGCCCGCCGACGCAGCGCCTCGCACGTAAGAACTTTCATTTCAACAGGAGTCATTTGTGGACAGCTGGCCCGGATCTGCCTACCCGCTCGGAGCGACCTTCGACGGAAGCGGCACCAACTTCGCGATCTTCAGCGAAGGCGCCGAGAAGGTCGAATTGTGTCTCTTCGGTGAGAAGGGCGCCGAGACCCGCATTCTGCTGAATGAGGTCGACGCCTTCGTGTGGCATTGCTACCTTCCGCAAGTTCAGCCGGGGCAGCGCTACGGCTACCGCGTGTACGGTGCCTACGACCCGAAGAACGGGTTGCGGTTCAATCCGAACAAGCTGCTGCTCGACCCGTACGCCAAGGCGACGAGCGGCACCATCGATTGGGATCAGTCGCTGTTCGCCTACAACTTCGGCGACCCCGACAGCGAGAACGATCTCGATTCGGCCAAGCACATGATGTACGGCGTGGTGATCAATCCGTTCTTCGACTGGTCGGGCGACCGTGAATTGCGAGTGCCGTACAACGAGACGATCATCTACGAGGCGCACGTGAAGGGGCTCACCGAGCTCAATCACGAGATTCCCAAAGATCAGCGCGGCACATATGCCGGCATCGCGCACCCCGCTACGATCGAGCACCTGCAGCGGCTGGGCGTCACCGCCATCGAGTTGATGCCCGTGCACCAATTCGTGCAAGACTCCACGCTTCTCGACAAGGGCCTGCACAACTACTGGGGCTACAACACCATCGGGTTCTTCGCGCCGCACAGCGCCTATTCCTCCGCCGGCGAGCGCGGCCAGCAGGTGCAAGAGTTCAAGGGCATGGTGAAGGCCTTGCACGCGGCCAACATCGAAGTCATTCTCGACGTTGTGTACAACCACACCGCCGAAGGAAACCACCTCGGCCCCACACTCTCGTTCCGCGGCATCGACAACGCCGCGTACTACCGCTTGATGGACGACGACAAGCGGTACTACATGGACTACACGGGAACGGGCAATTCGCTGAACGTGCGGCATCCGCATTCCCTTCAGCTCATCATGGATTCGCTGCGCTACTGGGTCACCGAAATGCACGTCGACGGCTTTCGCTTCGACCTCGCATCGACTCTGGCCCGCGAGTTCTACGACGTCGACCGCCTCTCGAGCTTCTTCGAGCTCGTGCAGCAAGACCCGGTGGTGTCGCAGGTCAAATTGATCGCCGAGCCGTGGGATGTCGGGCCCGGCGGCTACCAGGTGGGGAATTTTCCTCCACAGTGGTCGGAGTGGAACGGAAAATACCGCGACACCGTGCGCGACTTCTGGCGTGGCGAGCCGTCGTCGCTCGGCGAATTCGCCTCGCGGTTCACGGGGTCTTCCGACCTCTACGAGCACTCCGGGCGCCGGCCAGTGGCATCCATCAACTTCATCACCGCGCACGACGGCTTCACCCTCGCCGACCTTGTGTCGTACAACGAGAAGCACAACGACGCCAACGGCGAGAACGGCAACGACGGCGAGTCGAGCAACCGCAGCTGGAACGGCGGTGTCGAGGGGCCGACGGATGACCCGAACATCCGTAGCCTGCGAGCACGACAGCAGCGCAACTTTCTCGCGACTCTGCTGCTGTCGCAGGGTGTGCCGATGCTGCTGCACGGCGACGAACTCGGTCGTACCCAGAACGGCAACAACAACACCTACGCCCAAGACAACGAGATCTCGTGGGTGCACTGGAAGCGGGCGGATGAACCGCTCACCGAATTCACCTCTGCCGTGATGCGGTTGCGGAAGGAGCACCCGACATTCCGGCGCAGCCGGTTCTTCGACGGCCGCCCGGTCAGACGCGGGCGCGGCGAGCCGTTGCCCGACATCGTGTGGCTGAACCCTGCCGCAGAAGAGATGGAACCCGAGGAGTGGGACACCCCCCTCAGCCGCTCTGTCGGCGTCTTTCTGAACGGGCAGGGCATCCGCGGCCGCGACTACCGCGGTGAGCGCGTCACTGACGTGAACTTCCTGCTGTACTTCAACGCCGACGACCACGAGACCGACTTCACCCTGCCGAGCGCCGAGTACGGATCGGCGTGGGATGTCGTCATCGACACCGCGGGACAGGCTACCGACGAAGCCCCCAGCCGACCCGGCGAGGTCATGAAGGTCTGGCCGAAGTCGATGATGGTGCTGCGCGCCCACCGGCACGACGTGGTCGACCCCGACCACTCGGTGGCCGCGTCGCTGAGCAGCATGACGGGAGCGGTGCCGATCATTCCGGCAACGCGCCCGTCTGTCGGATGACCCCCGCCCCGCCGGCTTGCCCGGCTGGCCCACCCCAAGGAGACTGATGCGTGTTCCCCGATCGACCTACCGACTGCAGGTGACGAGCGCGTTCCCGCTCACCGAGGCGGCATCGGCGGCGCGGTACATCCACGATCTGGGCGCGGACTGGCTTTACCTGTCACCGCTGCTGAAGGCCGAGAAGGGGTCTGACCACGGTTACGACGTGGTCGACCACTCGCAGATCGACCCCGACCGTGGCGGTGCCGCAGGGCTGTCTGCGGCGGTCGCGGCGGCGCGGGCAGAGGGGCTCGGCGTGCTCGTCGACATCGTTCCGAACCACGTGGGCGTCGCGACGCCGACGATCAGCGCGTGGTGGTGGGATCTGCTGAAGCTCGGTCGATCGTCGGCGTACGCGACGTACTTCGACGTCGACTGGGAGTTCGGTGGTGGCAAGGTGCGCATCCCGGTGCTCGGCGACGACCCGGGCGACGGGATCGACGGTGGTGCGATCGACGGGCTCGAGATTGTGGGCGACGAGCTCCACTACTACGAGAACCACTACCCCATCGCGCCCGGCACTTCGTCGGCAGGCGATTCGCCGACCGACGTGCACGCGCGGCAGAACTACAAGCTGATCAACTGGCGACGCGCCGACGACTCTCTGAACTACCGACGGTTCTTCGCGGTGAACTCACTCGCCGGCATTCGGGTCGAAGAGCAGATCGTGTTCGACGACTCGCACGTCGAGATCGCCCGCTGGTTCCGGGAGGGGCTGGTCGACGGGCTGCGGGTGGATCATCCCGA
>JAODBB010000122.1 GCA_025463745.1 Subtercola sp. | reverse complement strand
GCGAGGTAGTTCTGGTTTGATGTCACGTCCGGCCTCCGGTAGCCCTCAATCTCCCACGAGGTCTAAACCTCAAGTTGAGAGTTAATGTTATGCTGAGTATGTATTTCCTACGACGAACCTACGGTCGATCATCCGCAGCTCGTGTCTTCGTGTGCCGCGTGTCGCATAACCGCGCCCCACATCACCGACATAGATCACAAGAACCGCCCCAAAATGCGCTCGGAAGGGCGATTTTCGTGATCCATTCACGAGACGATGGGGGTGTCGGGGCTTGAGACGTCGTAGGTGACGGCGTCGTTGGGGCTCTGGGTGCCGATGAGCTTGTCGAGCACCTCGGCCTTGAGAGCGGAGTTGTCGACGCTGCCCCAGACGACCTTCTGGCCCGAGCCGGTCAGCACGAGGGTGACGGAGTCGGGGGTGGCGGCACTGACCGAGTCGACTTTCGCCAGGAGATCGGCCGGGAGTGCTGCCAGAACGGCGGTGGCGCCCAGGAATCCGGGGCTGCCGACGGGGCCCCCGGCGAGGTCGATCGTCGGAAATCCGTCGGGTCGCTGGTCGGAATGCGCCACGACGACGCCTGCCGGGTCGACCAGATCGAACCCTGTACCGCTGGCGACCGCACCGACCGGCTGACGTTCGACAATGCGGATGACAAGCGTGTTGGGCAGTTGCGACTCGGTCGAGTAGCTCTGAATGAGGGTGAAGGTTGCGAGATCGTTCTTGATGGCCCCGTAGTCCACCAGCGCGAGCGGCTTGCCGAGCTGGTCGGCGAGAGCTGATTGCACCTGGCTCGCGTCGATGCGCGAGGTGCCCTCGATGTCGACCGAACGCACGGCGAACAGCGGCGAATAGGCCGTGAAGACCACGACCAGAACGAGGCCGACCAGCACGGCGGCCGAGATGATCCACGTGAGCCGGCGACGCCTCGAACGCTCGGTGAAACGTCGCGCTTCGGAGCGCTCGTAACGGCGGCGCTTGCGTTCGGCGACCCGAACGTTTTTGCGGGCGAGCGCTTCGTCGCTGCGGGTGCGGCTCGGCGACGGCGCCCGCGACGCGAAATGGTTCGGAGCGGTGTCTCGCGATTTCGCAGCGATAGTGGCCGATTTCGCCGCGGTACTGGCCGGTTTGGGCGCGGTATCCCTTGATGTGGAACGAGCACTGGCCGATTTCGGCGACGCAGGAGACTCGGGCTCTGCGTTTGGTTGAGGTGCGGCGCCGGCCTTCGCCGCCGGGCGGATCGGGCGCACCGATTTCGGCGGGGTCGGCGATGACGCCGGAGCCTGTTGCCCGGGCGGCGGCGGGGGTGGAAAGCCGTTGGGGCGCTTCATCGGCGCCTCGGCTCACGCACCGCTGATGCCTTCTGGCGCAGCATCCGTACCGCCGGAAGGATCGGAGCGGGCCACGGCGAGCGACGCGAGCAGCTGCGGCACGAGGAGGTTCACGTCGCCGCAGCCGAGGGTGACGACGAAGTCGCCGGGGCGCGCGATCGAAGCGGTGAAATCGGCGGCTTTCTGCCAGTCGTCGATGTAGGCGACTTTCGAGGGGTCGGCGAAGCGCGACGACACCAGCGCGCCAGTCACCCCCGGCACCGGGTCTTCCCGGGCGCCGCACACGTCGAGCACCACGGTGAAGTCAGCCGTGCGCTCGAGGGTTTCGGCGAAGTCGCCCGCGAGAAGCTGGGTGCGGCTGTAGAGGTGCGGCTGGTGAACCGCGATGATCCGCCCGGCACCGACCACCGTGCGCGCGGCGGTGAGCGCGGCATCCACCTCGGTCGGGTGGTGGGCGTAGTCGTCATACACGCTGACTCCGCGAACGGTGTCGTGCAGTTCGAAACGGCGCCCGGTGCCGTCGAAGGCACCGAGAGCGGCGACAGCGGCAGCGGGGTCGAAACCGGTACCGACGAGCACCGCGAATGCTCCGGCAGCGTTGATGGCGTTGTGGATGCCCGGAATACGCAAGTGACCGGCATGACTCTGCCCGAGGTAGTCGAGCACGAACGACACCGGGCCGTCTGCGACGATCGAATGCACACGCACATCGGCGTCGACAGCCTCGCCGAACGTGAGAACGTGACCGGCAGACAAGCGCGACGACACCCGAACGGCCCCCGCGTCATCAGACGAGATCACGACGAGTTCCGACGCCTCGTCGGCGAACGTCACGAAGGCGTCTTCGACCGCCTCCTTCGAGCCGTAGTGATCGAGGTGGTCCGGGTCGACGTTGGTGATCAGTGCGACTGCGGTGTCATAAAGCAGAAACGACCCGTCTGACTCGTCGGCTTCGAGCACGAACAACTCACCGTCGCCCCAGGCGGAACTGGTGCCGAGGGCAGTGATGACTCCGCCGTTCACAAAGCTGGGGTCGGCGCCCAATTCGAGCAGCGCCGTGACGATCATGCCGGTCGAGGTGGTCTTGCCGTGCGCGCCTGCGACCGAGATGAGGCGGCGGCGATTGACCAGCCAAGCCAGCGCCTGCGAACGGTGCAGAATCGGCAGGCCGCGCTGCTGGGCGAGCACGAGTTCGGGGTTGTCGGGCCACAGGGCGCTGGTGACGACGAGAGTGTCTGCGTCACCGACATTCGCCGCGTCGTGGCCCACGTAGACGGTGGCGCCCAGGTCGCGCAGCTTCTGCGCGGTCTTCGAGTCGGTGCGGTCTGAGCCCGTAACGGTCACCCCCGCTTTGAGAAACAGGCGTGCGATGCCGCTCATGCCCGCTCCCCCGATGCCGACGAAGTGCACGGCGCCGAGGTCTGTAGGAATCTCGAGCGAGAGGTCGGGTTTGATCACGGTAACGTGCTTTCTTTCGGGCCGGATGCACTGCCAGCGG